>CALHTB010000039.1 GCA_938038785.1 uncultured Acidimicrobiales bacterium | reverse complement strand
GGAGGCCCCGGGGCGACCGCTTATTCGGATCGGAACAGAATTTCGCGAGGGGTTCGGGCCAAACTAGGCCCATGGCGCTGAACCAACCCGTTGTTCGCCTTGCGATCGTTGACGACGCACCCTCGATCGCTGCCGCCCATGTAGCGGGCTGGCGAGCTGCGTATCCATCGATAATTCCTGCGACGTATCTCGATGGTCTCGATGTTGCCACACGGACCGAGCAGTGGGCGGCGATTCTTCGCGGCGAAGTGCCGGTCGAAGGTGTCGGGTCACCAACCGATTACGTCGTCGAAGTGGACGGTGAGGTTGTCGGGTTTGCCGACGTTGGCGAGTTCCGTGATGCTCCCGCCGCTGGGGTAGGCGAGTTGTGGGCAATGTACGTCCACCCCGATCATTGGCGGACCGGCGCAGGTAGCGCGCTCATGGGACGGACGCTCGAGCACTTTGCATCGACGGAGTGCAACACCGGCTATCTCTGGGTTCTCACCGAGAACGCAATGGCCCGCAACTTCTATGAGAAGTGGGGGTGGCAGCTCGACCCCAAGATCGAGCCGAAGAGCTTCGAGATCGATGGCATCACCGTCGACGAGGTGGCCTACAGAATTGACGTTCCCGACGGTGCCGCAATGGCGCGGTCCTAGCGTCGAAATATTCCCAGTCATCACCGGGGCGCATAGGGGGCGTTCCCCGCAGACACGAACGTCCCGGATCCGTACCTTGAGAGTCATAAGCAACCCCGGCAAATGACCCGGGAGAAAGCAATGACATGTACGCAGGTGGAGCAATCGACACAACTCGTGGTCTCGACAAGATCGACACCACCGGAATCGATCTCGGCACGATGACAGCGAAAAAGAACCCCGTTGTCATTGGCGAGGAGATCCCCGTGGGTCTCACCATTGCCTCTCTTGAAGCGTTCATGGCCACCCGAGCAGAGGTTGCAGAACTCTCAACCGAGCGTTTGCCAACCGGCATCCGAGGCTGGTTCCGTCGGTTGTTCAACCGATAGGCGTCGCCGGCGGGCGATGGGCAAAGGCGGGCGAAATGCTGGCGACTTGGTCGCCAGCATTTTTCGCGTCCCGGCATGGGTAGGGTCACGCGATGACCAACACCTTGATGATCATCACCGGCGCCTCCAGCGGTATTGGCGCTGAACTTGCCAAACAGGCCGACGCGGCAGGACATGTCGTCGCGACGGTGAGTCGGCGACCTGGTCCAGGGCAGCATTTTGCTGCTGATCTGTCGGACCCAGCTTCGTGGGGAGCGGTCTCTAGTTGGACCGCCGAGCTTGTCGAGTCCCAAACGTGGGACCGTGTTGTGTTCATTCATAACGCTGGCAACCTCCACCCGGTTGGCTTTGCAGGCGAGGTCGATTGCGATGCGTACATCGAGAACATCCTCTTGAATTCCGCATCGCCTCAGGCGCTGGGCGAGCGCTTCATCGCAACCGCCGAGAAGGCCGGTGTTCCGGCACAGTTTCAAGTCATCACCTCGGGCGCCGGCAAGCGTCCGTTTCTCGGCTGGTCGAGCTACTGCGCTGGGAAGGCCGCAGGCGACATGTGGGCTCGGACAGCCGGGGCAGAGCGAGCTGAACGGGGGAGTGCGGTGACGATCGTGGCCGTCGGTCCAGGTGTTGTGGACACCGGCATGCAAGCCCTCATTCGAGACCAGAATGCCGAGACGTTTCCTCTGGTCGAGCAGTTTCAAGGAATGGAGAGTCAGCTCGCCGCTCCAGGCGACGTAGCCGCCAAGTTGCTGATGCTCTCGACAGCCGACGCAGGTGACACTGTAGGTTCGATGACGCTCGAGAACGGAGCTGTCATCGACGTCTCCCAGTTCTAGAGGCTGTGGCCTACGTCAGGGGTAGGTTCCAGCCTCTAGATTTCGCGACTCTCGCCACATGGGGTCAGGCTCTTGGCCAAAACGCAGTCTTTCGCCTGTCTTTCACCGCCAACAGCTCAACTATTCGGGTGCGAGCAGACAAATCAACACCTTTGTACTCTGACCTGTACTCTGACCCCTCTTTCGAAAAAGGGGGCAGACCCCTTCTCGCCAAATGGGGTCAGACCCCGTTGGTGTACGTGGGCTTTCTTGTGATTGCTGTGGTGCTCTCGGGGTGCGGTCTTCGTGGATCTGATCGGGGCAACGTTTCGGGGTATCCCGACGATGACCTTGGCGTGCCGGTCGAGGTATACAAGGTCACCGAACAACGCGATCTGCATGTTCACCTATTTCAGCCCGACATCGCAGGCCGAGACCAGGGCGCCGTGCTGTTCTTTCACGGTGGCGGGTATGGCACGACTCGGGTTGAGCAGTTCGAACGGCAAGCTCAAGCTGCAGCGGACGCTGGTATGACCGGCGTTGTCGTCGAATACCGAGTGCGACCTGAAGGAGCTTCCCGTGACGACTCGGTTGACGATGGTGTCGACGCGGTGGCGTTCATTACCGAGAACGCAGCACGGCTCGGGATCGACCCTGCGTTGATCGCTATTGCCGGCTCGTCCGCAGGCGGAGACCTCGCTATCCGGGCCACGGCGGCGAGCGATCATGTCACCGCGGTTGCGCTGTTCAACCCAGCCGCCAACGCCAACACCGCAGACTTCGTGGGCGACCAACCGGTCATCGTGTTTCACAGCCGAGAAGACACGATCGTCTCGTTCGGCTCGGCGGAGGGCTTCTGCAACGCCGTCCAGAACTGTGTGCTCGTCGCCTTCGATGAGGGCGACCATGGCTTCTTCAACGACGACCCTGCGTTCACCGAAACGACCGCGCAGACCATCGACTTTCTCACGAACCTTGGGTGGTAACCGGCGATCTGTGATCGTTGGTGGGCGGCTCAGGCCCACCAGGCATCAAAATTCGGTTTGAGAATATAAGGTGCGGGCGTGACCGATTTGTTTGCCGCCGCTGCTGAGGAACAGCAAGCCAAACGGGCTCCGTTGGCCGACCGGCTACGCCCAATCCGCCTTGACGACATTGTCGGCCAGCAACACCTACTGGGCGAGGGCCGTCCGCTTCGGAGCCTCATCGAAACCGACACGCTAGGTTCGGTGATCTTCTGGGGGCCGCCCGGAACAGGTAAGACCACCTTGGCCAAGGTCATTGCCCGAACAACCGAGCGAAGTTTCGAATCCCTATCTGCCGTGAGCGCGTCGGTAAAGGACGTACGCGCCGTGCTTCAGCGGGCCCAAGACCGTCTTGGCCAGCAAGGCCAGGGAACGATCCTGTTTCTCGACGAGGTGCACCGCTTCAACAAGAGCCAGCAGGATGCGTTGCTGCCCGGTGTTGAGAGCGGGCTGATCAGCCTGATCGGTGCGACCACCGAGAACCCGAGCTTCGAAGTAAATGCGGCGTTGCGGAGCCGCTCGACGCTGTTTCGGCTCAACATGCTCGAGGAAGACGCCCTACGTCAGCTCGTTGCCCGCGGCCTCGAAGCAGAATCGATCGACGCAGACGATGACGCAATCCAGCTGCTCGTCGACCGGAGCGCGGGAGATGGCCGTCAGGTTCTTACCGCCCTCGGGGTTGCTGCGGCGATTGCGAAACGAGACTCGGGTCGCATAGGCGAGGCCCACATCGAAGCCGCACTCGGCACGAAGGCAATTCGCTACGGCATCGATGACCACTACGACGTCATCAGCGCGTTCATCAAGAGCATTCGCGGTAGCGACGTCGATGCTGGCCTCTATTGGCTTTACCGCATGCTCGACGCTGGCGAGTCGGCCCGCTTTATCGCCCGACGCCTGGTGATTCTGGCGTCCGAAGACATAGGCATGGCCGACCCAATGTCGCTCATCATCGCCAACGGTGCAGCCCAAGCCGTCGAATTTGTGGGGCTGCCCGAGGCCGAGTTCAACCTCAACCAAGCCGTCGTGCACCTGGCGACGGCGCCGAAGTCGAACTCGATGGTCTCGTCACGAAGCAAGGCCAAAGAGGCAGCCCAACAAGCGGGCACAGGTGAGGTGCCCGACCACCTCCGCGACGCGCATTACAAGAGTGCGGCAGGTCTGGGCCACGGAGTTGGCTATCGTTACCCACACAACGACCCGTCAGGATGGGTCGACCAGCAGTACCGTCCGCCCGAAGCGGAAGGCGAGGTCTACTACACCCCGTCAGAACACGGCGCCGAACCCGCACGCTGGGAACGGTGGAAACAGGAGCGCACCCCCGATGCCTAAACGAATCTTCTGGATGACCACCGGATACGCCACGGGCGCGGCCTCGAGCTGGTGGGTCCAGCGCAAAGTGAAGAAGGAAGTCGAGAAGGTCATCCCGAACGCCGTGCGCAACGAGGTCACCAACCGCGTCAGCGCGGCCAGCGACCGGGTCAATGCAGTGAGTGACAAGGCCCTCGAAAAGACCATCAACTCGCCGGTCACCCAAGGGGCAAACAAGGTCGTACAGAAAGTCAGGCCCGACATCGACCTCACCGACCGAGCCCAAGCTCGCCTTCAGGCTCGCCAGCAACCAACGCTCACCGTGGTCGAAGGCGACATGACCAACCAGCCCGGCATCCACCGCCTAAGAGAACGCGCCCGCCGTTTCCGCCTGTAATTCTCGGGACTTCCGCCCGAGATCCGCGGAGGTCGACATGGTCACTACGCGAGCTCCGTTCCCCTCTCGCCCGAGGCGTCTCGTTCGTGCGTATACAAGCTCGGGTTTTGGCTGTTGGTCGTTCCTCTTGAAGAGCGTCGGTAGTCGCAGACGGAAGTCCGAGAGGTAATCCATGCGGCCAGCAAAACAAACAAGCCGATAGCCTTAGCCGCATGGATGCCAAGCAAGTACGACGCACGTTCACCGAGTTCTTTACCGAACGCGGCCACGAAGCGGTTGCGTCGGCGAGCATCATCCCTCACGACGACACGCTGCTGTTCACCAACTCGGGCATGGTGCCGTTCAAGCCATTCTTCCAGGGCACCGAAAAAGCTCCTTGGAGCCGCGCCACCACCGTGCAGAAGTGCGTTCGCGCCGGCGGTAAACACAACGACCTCGATGAAGTTGGCCGTACCGCACGACACCTGACGTTCTTCGAGATGATGGGCAACTTCAGCTTCGGCGATTACTTCAAGGAAGACGCCATTCCGTTCGCCTGGGACCTGCTCACCAACGGCTTTGGGCTCGACCCCGAGAAACTGTGGGTTACCTGCCACCTCACCGACGATGAGGCCGAGGAGATCTGGGCCACCAAGGTGGGTGTTCCACGAGATCGAATCCAACGCCTCGACGAAGACAACTGGTGGCGCATGGCCGACACAGGTCCAAACGGCCCGTGCTCGGAGATCTTCTATGACCTGGGACCCGAGTACGGCCCCGACGGTGGGCCCGAGAACCTCGACGCAGACGCTCGTTTCGTCGAGATCTGGAACCTTGTGTTCATGCAGTTCGACCAGCAGCCTGACGGCGAGCAGATCCCGCTGCCAAAGCCATCGATCGACACCGGCGCAGGCCTCGAACGAATCCTCACCGTCCTTCAGGGCGTTGGTTCGGTATGGGAGACCGACGAGGTCATGGCGCTGCTCAACTCGGCCAGCGAGATCAGCGGCGTTGCCGACGGTGCTGACCCCAAGTCCGACGTGTCGCTGCGCATCTTGGCCGATCACGCCCGCTCCACCACGTTCATGATCAACGACGGCGTGTTCCCTTCCAACGAAGGTCGCGGGTACGTGCTGCGTCGCATCATGCGTCGAGCCATTCGCCATGCGTACCTGCTGGGCGTCAGCGACCCGGCTATGCCTCGCCTCGTCTCGACGGTCGTGGAGATCATGGGCGACGACTACCCCGAGATTCGCGAGAACGAAACGAAGATCAAAGACATCGTTGAGCGCGAAGAGATCAACTTCCGCCAGACGATCGAAAAGGGTTTGAACATCCTCGATGCCGAGATGGACGGACTCGACGGTCCGTTGCCCGGCGAGGTGGCCTTCAAGCTCCACGACACGTTCGGGTTCCCGCTCGAACTCACCCAGGAGATCGTCGAAGAGCGCAACGGTTCGGTTGACACCGACGGCTTCGCTGCAGCGATGGCGAATCAGCGTGAGATGGCAAAGGCCGACCAGAAGTCCAAGAGCGCAACAGTCGACGTGTCCGAGTTCGTCGCACTCGTCGACGAACATGGCGCGACCAATTTCGTGGGACGCGACGAGCTCGTCGATGTGGCCGCCACGGTCCTTTGGGTTGGCGCCGAAGGCGTCGTCCTCGACAGCACCCCGTTCTACGCCGAATCGGGCGGTCAGATCGGCGACACCGGCACCATCACCGGCCCCAACGGCTCGGTTTCGGTCACCGACTGCACCTACGGGGTGCCATCGCTGAGTCTTCATCACGTCGAGGGCGCTCAAGCCGTGCTCAATGTGGGCGACGCCGTCGTGGCTTCGATCGACACCGATCGCCGCGCGGCCATTCGCCGCAACCACACCGGCACCCATCTGCTGCACGCTGCACTTCGCCGGGTGCTCGGCGACCATGTTCAGCAGCAAGGGTCGATGGTTGGCCCGGATCGGCTGCGCTTCGACTTCAGCCACTTCGAAGGCGTGACGACCGAGCAGATGCAAGAGATCGAAGACATGGTGAATGCCGATGTTCTCGCGAACCCCGAGACGCGCCACGTCGAAATGTCGATGGACGAAGCGAAGGAGAAGGGCGCCATTGCCTTCTTCGGCGACAAGTACGGTGACGTCGTCCGTGTGCTCGACGCGGGTCCGAACTCGGTCGAGCTGTGCGGTGGCACGCATGTGCATGCGCTGGGTGATATCGGATTGATGAAGATCGTGTCGGAAAGCTCGATTGGCTCGAACATTCGACGAGTTGAGGCAGTGACGGGTGGTTCGACCATCGAGCTGCTGCGCGCGGAGGAAGCAACGACCGCGGCCATCGCCGACACGTTGGGTGTCCCGGTCGACGATGTCGTGAACGGCGTCGAGCGCCGCATGGCCGAACTGGCCGAGCTTCGCAAGGAGCTCGCCGCGGCAAAGCGCGCTAACGCAGTTGGTCAGGCGGACGAGCTCGCAGCCACGGCAGTTGAGGGAGTTGTCGTCGCTCGTATCGACGGGCTCGACCGCGATTCCCTTCGAGACCTCGCCGTTGCGATTCGTGACAAGGGCGCGCTGTCAGTCGGTCTTGGCGCGGCACTCGAAGGCGGCGGTGTCGCTCTCGTGGGTGCTGTAGCCGAAGGTTCGCCACTGCACGCAGGGGAGTGGCTTGCGCCGGCAGCAAAACTTGTTGGCGGCGGTGGCAAGAAAGCCCCCGACCTCTCCGTGGCCGGCGGACGTGACCCTGAGCAACTCGACGCTGCACTCGATCTTCTACGGGAATCGAGCGGGGGCGCTTCGGCGTGAGCGATCGGCCAGGGCGAGCGATCGGGCTCGACCTTGGAACCGACCGAATCGGCGTCGCGCTCAGCGATGACGAGCAGGCGGTTGCGACTCCCCTCGAGGTAATTCCTGCTGCGGATCGCGCCGCCGCGGATCGACGAATCGCTGAGCTCGTAGCCGAATGGGAGCCGTCCGTGCTAGTCGTTGGCCTTCCGCTGCAACTCGATGGCCAGGAGGGGAGTGCTGTGAAACGCACCAAGGCGGTCATCAAACGGCTAGCTGCCACCCTTTCGGTGCCCATCGTGACCTACGATGAGCGGCTGACAACGGTTACGGCACATCGGTTGCTCGACGAGCAGAACGTGCCTGGCCGAAATCGCAAAGACATGGTCGATATGGTGGCGGCGCAAGTGATCCTTCAAGGTTGGATGGACAAAGAGCACTCATGACATCAGGTGACGAAGACTCCGCAAGCAAGAAGAAGCCCGGCCCGCGGCCGACCAACGACGCTCCAACGGGTGTCGACAAGCTCCTGAGCCGCTTCGGCCCAGTGCAGGCCGACCCCGACCGCCGCGCCCCAGGCCCGCGGCCGTCGAATGCCACGCTCGCCCGACCGACCGGAGCGAAGGGCTCGCACCCAGCAGAGGGTGCGGCGGGCTCTGACCACCCAGCCGGTGCCACCGCGACCCTTACCGCGGCGACACCTAGCACAACGCCATCGCCTCTCTTTGACGAGCCGCACGACGATGTATTCGGCGAAGCCCCGATTGGCGTTGGCACGTGGCCCGACCCTGAGGCTCCGCCATCGAACGTGCAAGAAGTCATGGTGCTCCAGGATGCACCAGAGCCCGTCGAGGTCATCGACCGCCGCGACTGGGTTCGTATGCCGCGCCGTACCGGGCCGGTCTTTCGGTTCGCAGTCATTGCGTTCCTGATCGGCTTTGCCGTGTTCAGCGTGTACGGCCGCATCGGCACCTGGTGGGACAACCAGTACGACCCGCCCGGTGACCCAGGTGCTCCAGTCGAGTTCACCATCGAACCAGGTGCCACTGCCAACAAGGTCACCCAACAATTGTTCGCGGCTGATGTCATCGCCAATCCGACGCTGTTTCGCTATTGGGTCAGCGACAATCAGGATGGCGACTTCTTGGCCGGCGAATACACCTGCCTCCAAGAGAACATGTCGTTCGAGGAAGCTTTGGACTGCCTACAAGGCGTCGGACCAGTGCCGCCAAAGTTCTTCTCGATCACGATCCCCGAGGGTCTTCGCCTCGAAGAGATCATCGACGTGCTCAACGCCGAGAACCCGTCGTTTGCGAAGGCCGATCTCGAATCTGATCTGCAAGCGACGCTCGTCAGCGTCGGCCTCACCGGTGTTCCAGAGCGGCCGCGTCCCGACAGTCCAGATCCAACCGGCAGCGGCAAGGAAGGGCTTCTCTTCCCGGCGACCTATCAGATCGACGAGAAGAAGGAGTCCGACACGCTCGACATCCTTCGCCGTATGGCCGACACCATGGAGTTGAAGTTCACCGAAGCCGTCGACGAGAACGGGCGAGCACCAATTATCGAACAACTCGAGCTCACCGACTATGAAGTGCTCGTCATTGCGTCGCTTATCGAAGAGGAGTACCTCATCGATGAAGATCTCGGCCGAATCTCCCGCGTGATCTACAACCGCCTCGCCAACGGGCGTTTCTCGCTGGGCATCGACGCCACGTCCTGTTACGCAGCTCAAAAGCCGTGTGCCGACCTCAACTCCGAGGATCTTTCAAGCGAGTCGCCGTGGAACACTCGAAACCTACAGAACTACGGTCTGCCGCCAACGCCAATCGCCTCGCCGGGTGAGAAGGCCATTCGTGCAGCACTGAACCCTGATGTCGGTGACTGGCTGTTCTACGTTCGCACCGAGGAAGACGGCGGGCACACGTTCGCGGTGACCGATGCCGAGTTCCAAGCAGCTAAGCAGGTCTGCGTGGAACGCGGCTACTGCTAGTGCCGATATCTGGCGCGACATTGCTCGCCGCCGTCATTGGGTGGCCCGTCGAGCATTCTCGCTCACCGGCGATTCATAACGCAGCTGCGAAGGCATCAGGCGTCGATCTCGTGTACACCGCGCTGCCGGTTCGACCAGGTCAAGGGGCAGCAGCAGCAGCAGCGATGCGGACCCTCGGGATCCGCGGGCTCTCTGTCACCATGCCTCACAAGGTCGACGTGATCGACGCATTGGATGAGGTCACACCCGTAGCCCAAACGCTCGGAGCCGTGAACCACATCACGAACAACGATGGTCACCTCATTGGGAACAACACCGACGGCGCAGGTTTTGTCTCGGGGCTCCGGCACGACGCTGGGGTTGAGCTCGACGGGAAAGTCGTAGGCGTGTTTGGTGCCGGGGGAGCGGCACGAGCCATTATCCACGCGTGCGCGTCGAGTGGAGCGAACGTCGTCGTCGTGGCTCGAGATCCCGATCGTGCGCGTCAAGCTGCCGAGATTGCGGGCGATGACGCCAAACCGGGGCCGATCGAGGCGTTTGCTGAGGCTGACGTAGTCGTGAACGCCACGCCGCTGGGGATGGCCGAAACTCAACAGAGCGATGCCGTGCCCTTCGATGTCAACGCACTACGTGGCGACGTCGTCGTCGTCGATATCGTGTATCACCCGCTGGCTACACCACTCTTGGTGGCGGCACAGGCGCGCGACCTCACTGTCGTCGACGGGCTTTCCATGCTCGTTGGGCAAGCAGCAGAACAGTTCGAAGCCTGGACAGGCCACGCCGCACCGCTTGAGGTACTGCGGCAGGCTGCCCGCTACGCAGGGTCGTAGCGGCTGCCCAAAACTGGGAGATTCGTCTTTAACTTTCGGTTCGAAGTGCCGATCGGGGATGAACACGCACCTGACGGAGTCCTCATGTCCCTACAAGGCACCCTTACGACGCTCGGTATTACCGAGGTCCTCGAATTCTTGGCGCAACGAGAGGCCACCGGCCAGCTCGACATTACAACTGAGATGGGCACGGCTACGTACGTGATGTCTGAAGGTACCGTTGCGCAGTGCGAGTACTCCTTCATTCGTGAGTCCGGTGACGATGCCGCTGAAGCGACCTACTACATCGTTTCAGAGCTCGACGGAACCTTTTTCTTCGACGAGGACCAAGAGCCAATTGACACCGACAACTGTGAGGACGTGACCTCGGTTCTCTCGCGCACCGCGGAAATCGCAGAGAAGTGGCACGAGGTCGAGGAACAGATCCCAACCCCCAACCACCTGCTCGTGCGAAACACCGAACTCGACGGCTCGGTCACGATCCAACCCGAGTGGTGGAAGACCCTCGAGATCATCGGAGAGGGCAAGACCTCGTTGCAGCTTGCGGCGCAAACTCAACAGGGTCTGCTCAGCGCATCGCTGCTGGTACTCGACATGACCAACGCCGGACTCCTAAGCGTTGAAGAGATCGATCCGATGTCGCTTGAGGTTCCTGCAATCGACGAAGCCGATGTGGCTTCACCTGAAACAGAGATCGAGACCGTGGAGGTCGAGGCCGCCGTTCCTACTGTTGAGCTCGAGGTCGAACCGCTGGACGCTCCGCAGGTTCCAGAATTTCCTGAGGCTGTTGCGCCCGCCCCAACTCCGGTAGCAGCTGCTCCAGCCCCCGCAGCGCCGATTGCAGAAACCGCAGCCCCCCAGGCACCTCCCATTCCGGACGCATCGATTCCCGTGCAAGCCCCCTCCGCCGTCGCCGAGCCAGTCGCCGAAGCCCCGGCAGCATTTGAGGCGCCCGCACCGGTTGCAGCGCCGTCGGCCTTTGATGCACCCCTTGAAGCCCCAGCAATGCCTGAGTCAAACCTCGCTCCCGCGCCGGCTCCGGTTGCCAACTTTGAGCCCGCGTTCGAAGCCCCAGCCGCTGAGTTTGCACCAGAACCTGTTGCGCCAGTGGCCGAGGTAGCACCTGCTCCTGCTCCTGCTCCTGCTCCAGCTGCGCCCGCACCAGCACCAGCACCAGCACCTGCACTCGCACCGGCTCCAACTCCCGAACCCGCACCCGCACCCGCACCTGCTCCGGTAAGCGAAGACGACGGCTGGGCTAGCGATCACTCACCGTCCTATGACGCTGCGCAACCCGGCGTCGCTGCTGTCAACCCTGCAGCTGAGCTTGCCCCAATGCCGCTGGCTCCAACCGAGCACGTGGGTGCAGAGGTCTTTAACGCGGTACCGCCCGAGGCAGCGCTCGAATCAACCGCCGTCGCTGGTGAGGTCCTCAGTGACCTCGCAACGCTCAGCCAAATGGACGACCAGCAAGTAGGGTCTGGCAACTGGGCGCTCGACGACACGTTCACACCTGATGCACCAGCGGCACCAACAGCTGACGAGAACCCATTCGGAGCTCTCGACACGCTGCTAGCGGACGAAGAGGTCGACGACGAGGACCGCGGAAGCGTGCTGAAGTTCTTGCGTCGCGACTAATGCTCATTGCGCTGCTTGCCATCGGCGGGCTCATTTGTGGAGCGATCCTGGCGCTTATTGCCGAGGTGGTACCTGACAATGGGGGCGGCGGACACACTCCCACAGCCTGTGCAGCGTGCAATACGCCAAAGGGCACCGCTGGCTTGTCGCCGATTCGCTCGGCCGGAAGCGCCTGCTCGAACTGCGGCGAGGCTGTCTCCGCCGGCCGACTTCCAATCGCGGTAGCGACTGGCCTGGTCTTCGCTCTTGTCGGCGCAGTAGTGGGCGCCAAGTGGCAATTAGTGCCGCTGCTATTCCTTTCGGCGAGCGTCATCGCTCTTTCGGCTGTCGACTTTGCCCGATTCCGTTTGCCCGACAAGCTGGTCTTTCCATCGCTGTATATCGGCATTGGCATGCTCGGGATCTTCTCATTCGCCACCGGTTCGGTCGATCACTTCGTTCGAGGTCTCATTGTGATGTTGGCCTATAGCTTTGTCTTGCTCGTTCCTAACCTGGTCATGCCAGCAGGCCTCGCATTTGGCGATGTGAAACTCGGACTTCTGCTTGGGCTTTTTCTTGGATGGGTTGCCGAGACTGGTATCGACGCTGCCCGTCTTGCAGTCTGGGCGTTTCTCTTTGGAATGATCCTCGGGGTGTTCACCGGCCTCTTCGTTGGAATCGGCCGACGGATTTTCGGTGCCGACTTCATGCCCGACCCCGATTTCCCCGCGATCCAGGAAGACGGCAGCCTTCTTCCGCTGCTGAAAACACAGATGCCGTTTGGCCCGGCCTTGGCAGCCAGCGCTCTCGCCCTGATCCTCTTTTCAAACCAGCTGCTCGACGGTGCGAGCATTCTTGCCTAAGGCGTTCCTAAGCTGAAGGTGTGAACCAACAAACCGTTACCGTCGACCTGGGCGATCGTTCCTATCCCGTCGAGATTGGGTCGGGTACGCGGTATCGGTTGGCCGAACATATTCCGGCAAACGCCCGCAAAGTTGCCATCGTGACTCAGGAGTCGATTGGCATCGAGGTCGACAGCGGTGTGGACCAGCGCGTCTTTCACATCGGGCAGGGCGAAGAGCACAAGACCATCGACACCATCGAGCGCCTCACCCGCGAGTGGACCCAATGGGGACTGAACCGCAACGACGTCGTAGTGGGCGTGGGTGGCGGCATCGTCACCGACGTCGCCGGGTTCGCAGCCTCGGTCTACCACCGGGGAATTCCGGTTATCCACGTCGCCACATCGCTCCTCGGCCAAATCGATGCCGCAATCGGCGGCAAGACCGGGGTGAACCTCGCTGAGGGAAAAAACCTCGTCGGCACCTACTGGCAACCCCGTGCTGTGCTGTGCGATGTCGACACGCTCGAAACACTGCCAGCACGTCACTACCGCGCCGGCCTCGGCGAACTCGCGAAGTATCACTTTCTCGACGACGGCCAGATGAACGAGCTCTCGACCGCCGATCTTATTGACGGCCGCCTTGCCGCCGACGAACTCATCGAACGGGTGGTTGCGTCGGTTCAGCTAAAGGCCAACGCAGTGATGGGTGACGAGAGAGAAGGTGGCTCGCGGGCGCTGCTCAACTACGGGCACACCCTTGGTCACGCGCTGGAGACGCTTGGCAACCACGAGCTGCTGCACGGCGAGGCGGTTGCGATCGGTATTGCCTACGCTGCTGAAGTGGCACTCGATATGGGTCGGATCGATGCGGCAAGAGTCGAACAGCACCGTGCAGTGCTCGCTGGCTATGACTTGCCGATGCTCCCACCCGGTGCTCCTAGGTTCGACGACATTGCGCCGTTGCTTGCACGTGACAAGAAGGCGCTCGACGGCATCACGTTCATTCTCGATAGCGCTCAGGGTTGTGAGGTTGTCACCGGGGTGGATATCGACCTGTTAGCCGCAAGCTATGAACGTTTCGTCTCGTGAGTAGCGCTGGGGGCGCTCGGACAGCACAACTGCGAGAACTTCTCGACGACCATGGCCTCGACGCGCTGATCGTTTCGGCGCCCACGAACATCCGCTACATCACCGGCTTTACCGGAAGTAACGGCACCGTGCTCATCCGCCCTGACTCGGTGCAGCTCATCACCGACCGCCGATACACCAAGTGGGCCGCAGACGAAATCGAAGCACACGCCCCCAACGTCGACGTCGTCATCGCCTCCGGCAATGGTCTCAAAGAGCTCGAGCGGCTTCTTGAGAGCGCCGGGTCGATCGGGTTGGAAGCTGGCCATATCTCGTGGACCGATGCCGAGTCGTTTCAATCCGAGTTTGGCCGCGAGCGCGTCGTGGCAACGACAGGCGCCATCGAAGCCCTTCGCGAGTTCAAGACAGAGCACGAGATCGCTCAGCTTCGGGCGGCAGCAGAAGTGGGTGACAACGCCCTTACGTTGCTCATCGACGAGCTGCGCCCTGGTCTTACCGAAGTTGATGTTGCCCGCCGTCTCGCCCAGCACATGTTCGATATCGCTGGGGCGGTTCCGAGTTTCGAGATCATCGTGGCATCAGGACCGAACTCGGCCAAGCCCCACCACGAGCCGACCGATCGAGTAATCCAAGCTGGAGACCTACTCATCATCGACAGCGGAGCCACGGTGAATGGCTACCGGTCCGACATGACCCGATCGTTCGTTTTCGGCCCACCAACGTCGCAACAACAAGAGATGCTCGACGTGGTGTTGGTCGCCCAGCAAGCCGGAGTAGACGCCGTTCGCCCCGGCGTTGGAACCTCTGAAATCGACTCGACATGTCGCACGTCGATCACCGACGCCGGTTACGGCGAGTATTTCACCCATGGAACCGGACACGGTGTGGGCCTCGATATCCACGAGGCGCCGTCGGTGAGCAGCTCGTCCACTGCTACGCTCGCCCCTGGCCACATCGTCACTGTCGAGCCTGGCGTGTACATCCCCGACGTTGGGGGAGTTCGCTGGGAAGACACCGTTGCGGTCACCACCGTTGGGGCAGAGCCCCTCACCCGCAGCCCCAAGCAGCCACTCATCACGCTGTAGCTGCCAGCAGATTTCGGCGCAAGGAGCCCCCGATGCCCACCATCACCACGAACGATCTGAAGAACGGAATGCACCTCGACCTCGATGGCGACCTCGTCCAGGTTTTGGCCTTCCAACACGTCAAGCCCGGCAAGGGCGGCGCCTTCGTCCGGACGACGCTTAAGAACGTTCGCACCGGGTCAACCGTCGACAAGACCTTCCGTGCTGGCGAGAAGGTGCAGCGAGCCATGATCGACAAGCGCGACATGCAGTACCTGTACAAAGACGGCGCCGACTATGTCTTCATGGACACCGAGAGCTACGACCAGCGCAACGTCACTCCCGAAACACTCGGCGATTCCGCGCACTATCTGATCGAAGGTCGAACCGCCAACGTATTGATGTACGGCGATGAGATCGTCGGTACCGACCTTCCTGCGTCTGTCGAGCTCACCATTGCTGAGACCGAGCCCGGTTTGCAGGGCGATCGTTCCTCTGGCGGCACGAAGCCAGCGATGCTCGAAACGGGCAAGAGCATCCAGGTCCCGTTGTTCGTCAACATCGGCGATGTCGTGAAGGTCGATACTCGCACCGGCGACTATCTCTCGCGCGCGTGAGCTCGAACCCGCTTCACCTGTCTCGGCGAGAGGATCGCGAGACCGCACTTGGCTACCTCTACGAGGCAGACATGACCAGCGACGCAATGGCTGACGTTCTCGATCGAAATCACGCGGACGACGACGAGTACGGCTACGACATTGCTGTTGGTGTTTCCTCAGCACAAGCCGAACTCGACGAGCTGATCGACGATGTGGCCGAAGATTGGACCGTGTCGCGAATGGGCGGGATCGACCGGTCGATCTTGCGTATGGGTGTTTGGGAGCTCGTCCATTCGCCCGAGGTGCCAACAACCGCAATCGTGTCCGAGGCAGTGGCGTTGGCGAATGATTACTCCACCGAGAAGTCGGCCCCGTTCATTAACGGCATCCTCGTCAAGCTTGCGTCCACGCAACGTCCCGGCTGAACGGCGCTAGTACTCCTCGACAATGGAGTGCGCGGGAACCCAGTTGCTCACCTCGCGAAACAGACCCGATGAAATGCGTTGTGATCGGCTGAGCGCTTCGACCGGAGGCCCGCCGAGCTTCACAACGAGCGAAGGAAGCAAGCGCAGCCGCTTACGACCCAGCGCCTTGGCGAGGGCTTCCATATGCGCTGATCGTTGCACCGGGTTCGCTTCGGCGATGTTGTAGATGCCCGCGGGCGCATCGAGCGCGGCAACGACGGCCGAGGCAGCATCGTCGATGTGGATAAACGGCGCGTAGGCGTCGCTGTTTCCTGGGAGCGCGAAGACACCTCGGCGAGCAGCAGCGAGAAGGTCCTTCGTGTGGGCGCTGTCTTCGGCGGCAAACATCGCGAACCGCAGCGAAACCCCGTCCACCGAACGAGCGGCAGCCTCAGCGTGATTGACCGACTCGGTTGCGGAGCTAAACGTGCGCGCGACCGATTCATCAATCCACTGGTCGCCCGAGTCTACGTACGGGATGGTGATGGACTCGCCCACATACGTTCCGCCAGTGGGCAGTGCCGAGGCGAGATGGGAGGACGCGTGTGTGCGGATCCTGTCGTTCGTGGCCCAGTTTCGCTTGAGTGCCGCCGACCCTCCGGTCGGTATAGCTGTTGCGATGTTGACAACCGTGTCGCAGCCGTCGACTGCGGCGCTGACAGCTGGCCGGTCGAAGAGGTCAACCGTGACCGGAGTAGCGCCCGCCGCTCTGACGTTGGCCGCAGCAGCTTCGTTTCGTGTATTCACCATCACGTCATGTCCAGCAGACACGAGTAATGGAGTTACGCGCCGTCCGAGCACCCCAGTGCCCCCGGCGAGGAAGATCTTGCGGCCGGTCATCGTGATGACCACCTGACATTGGACAGCGGATGGGTCATGGTGCGCAGCCTACGATGGGGTTCTGTGACGTACCAGACCACTAGTCATCGCCAGATCGAACCACCCCGGTGAACGACGCGGGAGCACCCGAGGCAACGCCAGCGCCACGTCCGCTAAGCGAGGTTTGTGCATCGCTGTCTACGAGGGTTGCTCGTGCCTACGCTGTCGAGCCCTGGCGAGTTGAATTAGCGCCCGGCCTGTTGGACGCATGGACAGATCCTGAGATCGCCCGTTGGAATCCGGTTCCTCCTGAGCCGTCCCTTGAATTGGCCGAGAAGTGGATTCGCTCCACCGAAACGCAGAACGAGGCGAGCATCGGTATCGACGTGGTGCTCACGAATCCTGGGGTTATTGGTGAAGTGGGCCTGCAGATCGACCCGGTTCATTCGATCGGCGAGGTGGGATTTTGGCTTGCCGCAGCTCATCGGGGAATCGGCATGGGAGCTGCCCTACTCCACGTTGCCGAGGCCCTGTGCGCCGAGCTCGAGCTGCAAGGCCTCGTCGCGCTCGTCGACCCAGCGAACAGCGCAGCCATTGCATTGCTCAGCTCACAAGGCTGGCCCGAAATCCCAACCAAGAGCGACCGTCAAGCCTTCGTCTACCGCAACCCCGCCCCATAGCTACGAATCTGTGGAGTCTGATGACCGAATATCGAACACCAGACTCCACAGATTCGAAATTAGAGATTGACAGAGCCTGAGACGACGGTGACGGCATCGCCACCGACCCAGATTTCGCCATCGGCTTCCTCGATGAAGACCTTGCCTGCCCGACCCATCGCCGTGCCTTGGCGTGCAATGTACGGAGCGGTAAGCGTGCCGTTGCCAAGAAGCCATTGCGCCAGTGCTGCGTTGAGTGAGCCAGTAACTGGATCCTCGGCAGCCACCCCACCCGCACGAAAGAACGCCCGAACTTCGACTTTCTCGACACTTCCGGTCGAGATCCCCACTTCGCCTACTTGGTCGCTACGCGAGCTTCGCTCCCCGATGGCGCTTTCTGAATGCGATGTTGAATCGTTCGAGACATCTCGCTGGATAGCGCTTTCTGATTGCGATGTTGGAGTGTTCGACAGTCCAACGACGCCTACGGGGTACTTGCCAGCGACGCCGATGTCGTAGCTTTCGGCTGCGCTGAAGTCGGGCACGATCTCAAGTACCGCATCGGCGTCCTTGAGCATTACCGCAATCCAACCCGGCCCGTTGTCGGCCCATTGCGCATCGACAATCTCGGATCGGTCGACCTGCAGCACAGCGCACACCGGTTCAAGGTCTTCTTCAGAGACCGGGCCGCCCCGAATTAGCGCAGGTGCAGCAAACGCAAGCCGGCCCCCAGATTGACGAAGCGGCACGAGGCCAACTCCGCATTCTTGAACGATGACCCCGTCGGCCTTTGGCGTGCCACCGGCTTCGAGCCATGCGTGACATGTGCCGATGGTCGGATGGCCCGCGAATGGCAGCTCACTACCCGGCGTGAAGATCCGCACTCGGTAGTCGGCAGTGGGGTCGGTTGGCGGCAGCAAGAACGTCGTCTCGCTCAGGTTGGTCCAATTTGCGAGCTGCTGCATCTGCGCATCGGTGAGACCTGAGCCATCGTGCACAACGGCAAGAGCATTCCCGAGAAGCGGGGTAGCGGTGAACACATCGACCTGAGAAAAGTTGGGCATACCTCAACCTACCCGACACGCACTACCGCGAATCTGTGGAGTCTGGTGACGCAATATCGAACAGCAGACTCCACAGATTCGGACCGATCCAGAAAATGTGGCGCCCAACGGTGTGAGTTGACCGGGAAACTACTACCGTGAAATTCGTTCGTGAAACGAGTCCCGTGAGGCTTGTACGAGCAGGAGACGAGATGGTTGACGCGGAGCTTCGGCGCCCACGTGCAAGTCGATTCGGACGAGGCGAGATAAGCCGGTTCGTTCCCCACACCACCGTCCTCAGTTCTGAAGACGTAGCCAGGGCGCTCAAGCGCATGGCCCACGAGATTATCGAGCGCAACAGCGGCCTCGAAGACGTCGTCCTCATCGGGCTTGAGCGCGGCGGCGTGCCCATCGCTAACGCTCTCGGCGAGGCGTTGGCCTCGATCGAGAACGTCGACGTCGAAGTGGGCTCGGTCGACGCCAGCTTCCATCGCGACGACATCTCGACGACACACATCCTTCCCGAGGTCACCCGCATCCCGTTCAGCGTCACCGACAAGCACGTGGTGCTCTGCGACGACGTCCTGTTCACCGGCCGCACCGTTCGCGCCGCCCTCGACGCAGTTACCGACTTCGGCCGCCCAAAGACGATCCAGCTCGCTGTGGTCGTCGACCGTGGCCACCGCGAACTGCCGATCCGCCCCGACTACATCGGCAAGAACCTTCCCACCTCACGCGAGGAAAGCGTTCGGGTGTCGCTCGAAGGTGTTGACCTAGGGTGTCGCGAGCCCCTCGAAGAAGGAACCCGAGAGGGCGACCAGTGAAAGACCTGCTGACCATTGCCGACCTCGGCGCAGACGGCATCCACGAAATCATGCACGCAGCCGACAGCTTCGCCGAAGTCTGCCAGCGGCCCATCCCAAAGGTTCCGGCACTGCGGGGCAAGACAGTCGCGTCCATGTTCTTCGAAGACTCCACTAGGACGCGGACATCGTTTGAAACCGCAGCACGCCGATTGAGCGCCGACATCTTGAACTTCAGCGCCTCCTCGTCGTCGGTCAACAAGGGGGAGTCCCTCCGAGACACGGTCGAGACGATTGAAGCCATGGGTGTCGACGCCATCGTCGTTCGTCACAAGTCGTCGGGTGCTCCACAACAGATCAGCCGATGGGCCGATGCGTCGGTCATCAACGCCGGTGACGGCTGGCATGCGCACCCCACTCAGTCGTTGCTCGACGTCTATACGATCCGCGAAGAGGGCCGTAACTTCGACGGGCTTCGAATCGCGATCGCTGGCGATATCAGCCATAGCCGCGTCGCCCGAAGCAACATCGAAGCCTTCACGACCCTCGGGGCCGAGGTCACACTGGTGGCACCGCCCACGTTGCTGCCTCCCTATGTCGAGACGCTCGGGGCCAAGGTCAGCCACGACCTCGATGCAATCCTTGCTGACACCGATGTGCTGTATCTGCTGCGAATGCAGAACGAACGCATGGACCAAGCGCTCGTCCCGTCACTGCATGAGTATCACCGGTCGTTTGGCCTGACCCCCGACCGCGCCCGCAAGCTTCCCGCTTCGGCGCTCATCATGCACCCGGGCCCAATGAACCGAGGCATCGAAATCTCGCCCGAGGTCGTCGACGACCCAAGAGTGCGGGTGCTTAACCAAGTCACCAATGGCGTCATCGTCCGGATGGCCGTGCTGTACCTCGTTCTCGGTTCGGCGGCGGCTGATCGGAGCAACCCATGAGCTTGTTCATCCACGGGGGAACAGTCATTGGGTCGAACGGTGCCGAACGCTCCGATGTCCTGGTCACCGGTTCATCAATCGTCGCCACGGGCCTTGACCTGCCGGTGCCAAATACTGCTCGGCATATCGATGCGACGGGCATGGTGGTGATGCCAGGTCTTGTCGACCTGCATGCCCATTTGCGCGAACCGGGCAACGAAGAAGCCGAAACCATCGAGACCGGCGCTCGGGGTGCCGCTCTTGGCGGCTACACCGCCGTCGTCGCGATGCCGAATACCGCTCCCACCATCGACTCGCCGTCGATTGTTCGCGATGTGCTCGCGATCGCCGAAGGTGTTCCATGTGAAGTAGTGCCCGCTGCGGCAATGACTGTTGGGCGGGAAGGCAAGCTCCTTACCCCAATGGGTGAACTCGCTGCCATGGGAGTGCGTATCTTCACCGACAACGGCCGGGGCGTTCAAGACCCCGCGCTAATGCGCTCGATCATGGAATACGCCACGGGTCTCGAAGCGGTCACCGGGGGAGCGCCGGTGGTACTCGCCCAACACTGCGAGGTCGAAGCGCTCACCGCTGGCGGCCACATGCACGAAGGCGAATGGTCAACCCGCCTTGGCATGGGCGGACTGCCCGCCGAATCTGAGACCCTCATGATGCGGCGCGACATCGCGCTCGCTCGCCGTACCGGCGCGCGCATCCACTTCCAGCACGTGTCGACCGCCGAAGGCGTCGACATCGTCCGAGCCGCCAAAGCCGAAGGCATCGCCTTGTCGGCCGAGGTGACCACCCACCACTTCACACTCACCGACGCCGCCTGCTCGAGCTACGACCCGGTCTTCAAGGTAAACCCGCCGCTACGCACAGACGCCGACCTCGCGGCCATCCGCCTCGGGCTCGCCGACGGGACAATCGACTGCATAGCCACCGACCATGCCCCGCACGAACCGCACACCAAAGAGTTCCCGTTTGACCAGGCACCCCCGGGGATGCTCGGGTTGGAGACTGCCTTGGCCTTGGCGATCACCGAGCTCGACCTGCCCATCGAGCGCATCGTCGAGCTGATGAGCACTCGTCCCGCTGAAATCGCTGGTCTATCAGACCGCCATGGCAACCCGGTTGAGGCTGGACAACGAGCCAACCTCGCCATCGTCGACCCGAACGCCGAGTGGACAATCTCGGGCACCGGCATGGCCAGCCGCAGCCACAACACGCCCTATGAGGGGCGCACCGTCCGCGGCAAAGTTCAATACACGATCCTCGAGGGTGAGCTCACCGTCGATGAAGGAAAGGCAACCCGATGAGTATCCGAGAAGCAGCACTCGTGCTGCAAGACGGCACCATCTTCGAAGGCGAACTAATCGGTGCTGACGCCCCCAAAGGCATCAGCACGGGCGAGGTCGTGTTCAACACGGTCATGACCGGCTACCAAGAGGTCATCACCGACCCGAGTTATGCAGGTCAGATCATCACGTTTACCTACCCCCACATCGGGAACTACGGGGTGAACGCGGTCGACAACGAATCTCGAGCGCCGTTCTGCCGAGGTGTGATCATTCGGGACCCGGCCCGCCGAGCCAGCAACTATCGCAGCGAGGGTGAGTTCGACGACTTCCTTCGCACACACAGCCTGTCGGGCATCGCGGGCCTCGACACCCGCCGCCTGACCCGCCACATCCGCGACCTCGGCGCAATGCCCGGTGCCTTCGGGGTGGCTGATGAGGATGCGCTGCTCGCCGCCGCCAGGGCCGAGCCGGGCACCGACGGTATCGACCTCGTCTCGACAGTGACCTGCGACGCGCCGTACACCGTTTCCTCCGACGGCCCTCGCACGATCGTGGCGATGGACTTCGGCATAAAGACCTCGATCATCAACCAGCTCAAGCGTCTCGGCACCATTGAAGTGGTTCCGGCATCGACGTCGGTCGCCGACATCATGGCCCACAACCCCGACGGCGTGTTCTTGTCGAACGGCCCTGGCGACCCCGAGCCGCTGGGGTACATCCGAGAGACGATCTCCGAGCTCCTCGGCAAGGTCCCGGTGTTCGGCATTTGCCTCGGCCACCAATTACTGGCTGCAACCGTCGGCGCCCAGACGTACAAACTGCCATTCGGCCACCACGGCGGAAACCAGCCGGTCAAGCGCCTGCGCGACAGCAAGGTCGAGATCACCTCGCAGAACCACAACTACGCCGTTACCGAAGAATCGCTGTCGGCCGATGGCGTCAATGCCGAGCTCACCCACATCAACCTGAACGACAACACGGTGCAGGGAATGCGCTGCACCGACGTACCAGCGTTCAGCGTCCAGTACCACCCAGAGGCCGGCCCCGGACCCCACGACAGCCGCTACCTCTTCGACGATTTTGAGCAGCTCATGGCTTCTCACGGGGGCAACTAATCATGCCAAAACGCACTGACATCAACTCGATCCTCGTCATCGGCTCTGGCCCGATCGTCATTGGCCAGGCATGTGAGTTCGACTACTCCGGAACCCAGGCATGTCGCGTTCTCCGTGAGGAGGGCTACCGCGTGATCTTGGCGAACTCGAACCCCGCCACGATCATGACCGATCCCGACTTTGCCGATGCCACGTACATCGAACCGTTGGACGTCACTGTCCTCGAAGCGATCATTGCGAAGGAGAAGCCGGACGTCCTGCTGCCTACGCTCGGCGGGCAAACCGCACTGAACCTCGCGATGGAGCTCGTCGAGGCAGGGATCGTCGACAAGTATGACGTCGAGGTCATTGGCGCTGACCCTGTCGCCATCGACACTGCCGAGAACCGAGACAAGTTCAAGCAAGCCATGATCGAGATTGGCCTCGACGTTCCCAAGTCGGGCATTGCCCACGACATGGAAAAGTCTCGCGAGATCATGAATGAGCTCGGCCTGCCGGTGATCATTCGCCCCGCCTACATCTTGGGCGGCAAAGGTACGGGCATTGCCGAGACGGCCGAAGAGTTCGAGCAGGTTGCCTCCCATGGCATCGCCTCTAGCCCAATCGGCGAGATCCTCATCGAGGAATCGATCAAGGGCTGGAAGGAATACGAGCTTGAGGTCATGCGCGACCACATGGACAACCAGGTGGTGGTGTGCTCGATCGAGAACATCGACCCCATGGGTGTTCACACCGGTGACAGCATCACCGTTGCGCCGGCCCAGACGCTCACCGATGTTGAGCTGCAGGAAATGCGCGACGCCGCGTTTGCCGTTATGCGTCGTGTCGGCGTCGAGACCGGTGGCTCAAACGTGCAGTTCGCCGTCGACCCAGCGAACGGTCGCCAGGTGGTCATCGAGATGAACCCGCGGGTTTCCCGGTCTTCGGCGCTGGCATCAAAGGCCACCGGCTTCCCGATCGCCAAGATCGCAGCCCGCCTGGCAATTGGCTACACCCTCGATGAAATCGAGAACGACATCACCAAGGAAACGCCCGCCAGCTTCGAACCGTCGATCGACTATGTCGTCACCAAGGTTCCTCGGTGGGCCTTCGAGAAGTTCCCAGGAACGTCTGGAATCCTCGGCACGCAGATGCAATCGGTTGGCGAGGCCATGGCGATTGGTCGGACATTCCCTGAGTCGTTGCAGAAGGGTCTCCGCAGCCTCGAGCTCGGTCGCAACGGCCTCAACGCCGACCCCGGCGAGACAGAGTACGACGAGATGCCGCTCGACCAGTTGCTGGTCGAGGCGAACACTCCAACGCCCGACCGCATCTGGAAGCTCGAAGCGTGCCTGCGTCGCGGCAAGACCGTCGACGAAGTCCACGAGCTCACCAAGGTCGACCCTTGGTTCCTCGACCAGATGCTGCGCATCACCGAGGAACGTCACGTGATCGAGGCCACGGCAATGGCCGACATGACTCGTCGAGGGTGGAAGCGGGTGAAGCAGCTCGGGTTCTCGGACGCGCAGCTTGCGTATCTGTGGAAGGAGTCCGAAGCCGACGTGCGTTCAGCACGTAAGGCCGTAGGTATCGAACCCACGTATAAGACGGTCGACACCTGCGGCGCCGAGTTCGACGCCGAAACGCCGTACCACTACTCGACGTGGGAAGACACGACCGAGGTGCGCGACTCGGACCGCAAGAAGGTCATGATTCTCGGCTCGGGCCCAAACCGTATTGGCCAAGGCATCGAGTTCGATTACTGCTGCGTGCACGCAAGCTTCGCCCTCGCTGACGCTGGTTACGAGACGATCATGGTCAACTGCAACCCCGAGACCGTGTCGACCGACTACGACACGAGCGACCGCTTGTACTTTGAGCCGCTGACATTCGAGGACGTCAGCAACATCATCGAAGCCGAACAGCCCGATGGAATCATCGTGTCTCTCGGCGGGCAAACGCCGCTCAAGCTGGCGAACGATCTTCCTGCCGAGCTCATTGCGGGCACATCTCCGAAGTCGATCGATTTGGCCGAGGATCGCGAGCTATGGAACGAACTGTGCGAACGCATGGGCATTCCCCAGCCTCCCGGCGGCACCGCAACCACCACCGCCGGAGCGCTCGAGATCATCGGTGGCATTGGGTACCCCGCACTCGTACGCCCTTCCTACGTTTTGGGTGGGCGAGCAATGGAGATCGTCTACGACGACGAGGGCCTCGCCGCCGCAATGGAACAGCTTGCAAGCTTCGGCACCCTCGGACGCGAAGGTGGCCTCTCAGCAGAACGTCCAGTGCTCATCGACCGCTTCCTCGAAGATGCAACCGAAGTCGATGTCGACGCCATTCGAGACACCACCGGCGAGGTACTCATCGGTGCGGTTATGGAACACGTCGAAGAAGCGGGCG
The DNA here is from genome assembly GCA_938038785.1 of uncultured Acidimicrobiales bacterium. GTDB lineage: Bacteria > Actinomycetota > Acidimicrobiia > Acidimicrobiales > SHLQ01 > SHLQ01. Next base: position 75,285 of record CALHTB010000039.1, on the reverse strand, counting down.
TCCACAGCGGTGACAGCGCGTGTGTGATCCCTCCGCCATACCTCTCCGAGGACGTCATTGCCACGCTCGAGAAGTACGCCGAGCTCATCGCGACCGAGCTCGAAGTAGTGGGCCTCATCAACGTGCAGTTCGCAGTGAAAGATGACGAGGCCTACGTCATCGAGGCCAACCCGCGGGCCTCGCGCACTGTGCCATTTGTTGCCAAGGCCACCGGTGTTCCACTGGCCAAGATCGCAGCTCGGGTCATGATGGGCGCATCGATTGCCGAGCTCCGCACCGAAGGGCTAGTGCGGCCACCGGTCACCGGCCATGTATCGATCAAGGAAGCGGTGCTTCCGTTCAACCGATTCCCAGACGCCGACCCGTTGTTGGGCCCCGAGATGCGCTCGACTGGCGAGGTCATGGGAATCGATGCCACCACCGGCCTGGCATTCACCAAGAGCCAGATGGCCGCTGGAGACACCCTTCCCGAGAGCGGCACCATCTTCATGTCGCTCGCAGATCGCGACAAGCCACTTGGCATCGAAGCCGCCCGCCGCTTCAGCGGACTTGGTTTCGACATCGTTGCCACCGGCGGCACCGCCGACGCACTGGAAGCTGCCGATATTCCGGTGGCAAAGCGTATGTCGAAGGTTTCGGAGAACGACGGGAGCAATACTCCCGGCCCAACCGCGGTAGACCTGATTCAGGCCGATGAGATTCAGATGGTCATCAACAGCCCTCGGGGCCGCGGCCCACGAGCCGACGGCGCGTACATTCGGGCCGCCGCTGGTGCAGCTGGGATACCGCTGCTCACCACAGGCTCCGCTGCGGTAGCAGCAGCTCGCGGCATGGAAGAATGGCTCGCCTCCCCAATGCAGGTCCGCTCCTTGCAGGAGTACCACAATGACTAGTCGAGACGGCCGCTCGACATCCGCGGTAGCCGGCTTGGTCGCTACGCGAGCTTCGCTCCCCGAGAGCTCTTGTCCTTGTCGAGTCTGCCGCTCGACATCCGTGGAATCTAATGGTTGATCTGTCTACCCAGGTGGGGCCAACCCGCTTGCCGTCGCCGGTTATGACGGCTTCGGGGACTGCTGGGCATGGTGCCGAGCTGTCTCGCTACGTGCCGCTCGACAAGCTGGGCGCCCTCGTCGTGAAATCGCTGTCGGTAATGCCATGGGAAGGAAACCCTGGTCCACGCGTCGTCGAATTGCCTGGCGGCATGATGAACAGCGTTGGCCTGCAGGGCCCCGGCGTGGCTGGCTGGATCGCCCAAGAACTGCCCGAGCTGCGCGCAAGCGGAGCTCGGATCGTTGCGAGCATCTGGGGCCGCACAATCGACGAATACCGTGACGCGGCGCAGGCGCTCGTCGACGTTCAAGACGACCTCACTGCGGTCGAGGTCAACGTGAGCTGTCCCAACATCGAGGACCGGCGCAAAATGTTTGCCCATTCTGGCCACAGTGCAGCCGCGGTAATCGATGCCACTGCGATGTTGGAAGTTCCAAGGTGGGCCAAGCTCAGCCCCAATGTTGCTGACATCGCCGAAATCGCCGGTGCGGTGGGGGAGGCCGGTGCCGACGCTGTCACCCTCACGAACACGCTGCTCGGGCTGGTACTCGACCCCGATACCGGTAAGCCCGTGCTTGGGGGCGGTGGAGGCGGCGTCTCAGGTCCATCGATGCGCCCCGTGGCGCTGCGGGCGGTGTTCGACGTGTCCGCCGCCTACCCAAACCTGCCCATCATCGGCGTTGGGGGTATCGCCACAGCTACCGACGCCGTGCAGTACCTTCGTGCCGGAGCCTCTGCAGTGCAGGTCGGTACAGCGACGTTTGCTGATCCCCGATCCACTGTGCGAGTCGCCAATGATCTTGCTACCTGGTGCGATACGTCGGGTGTTGCTCGGGTTACTGACCTGATCGGCACGGCGCACTCGCGCTAACTACGGGAGAACCCTGATGATTGATGTAGATGACGAACTACGCCAGAAGCTGTGCGTCGCCCTCGACGTTGATGACCTCGTCGATGCCGTGCGAATCGCGAAAGCGCTCTCACCCTGGTTTGGCGTGGCCAAGGTCGGGCTCGAGCTGTACACCGCTGCCGGAACCGACGCCATCGGTACGCTTATTGGCATGGGCTACGACGTCTTTGTCGACCTGAAGATGTACGACATTCCCACCACCGTCGAGAAGGCCTCCCAAGTGCTTGGTGCGCTCGGAGTGTCCTACGCGACATACCACGCCCAAGGTGGCCTCGATGTCTTGAAGGCAGGCGCCGAAGGACTGCGCACAGGTGCATCCAACGCCGGGCTGCCCGACCCTCACCCGCTCGCAATCACCGTGCTCACCTCGGACAAAGACGCCCCCGAGCACATCATGCCCAAGCGGGTGATGAGCGCCGTCGAAGCTGGGATGTCTGGGCTCGTCTGCAGCCCGATGGATGTCAAGGATGCCAAGCAATACGCACCGCGTTTGCTTGGCGTAACCCCGGGCATCCGCCCCGAGGGCACCGACCACCACGATCAAGTACGGGTGAGCACGCCTAAGGCGGCACTGGACAACGGCTCGGATCTCCTGGTGATCGGCCGAGCGGTAACCCTCGCCGAAGATCGCGAAGCAGCCGCAGAAGCGATCGTCAACAGCTGTTTGTCGTAGTCTCGCGTTATGACGAACGCCGGTAACCGCTTCGAATCGGACGACTATCGCAGCCTGTTCGATCGGATTGCTGCGGTTCGGGCGCACCGCGATGCTTTCGTTGACGAGGTCATCGCCGGAGACGTGCCTCTCGAGAATGTGTTCGAGCGCGCCGCGACAGACCCTGTGCTTGCGGGGATGAAGGTGCTGCCAGCCATCGAGAACGCGCCGGACCTCATGAAGGTCCAGACACGCCGAGCCTTTGGCGATGTCGGCATCGATGAGGCAGCCCATATCGATGACGTAACGCCAGAAGCAATTGCGAAGCTACCCGCAGCCCTCGAAAGGCACGCACGCTGATGCCTGGGCTCGTAATTGTCATCTCCGGCCCTGGGGGAGTCGGCAAAGGCACCGTCGTCAACGAACTCGTCGCGAACACCGAAGGCCTTTCGCTCTCCCAATCGTGGACCACCCGCGATCAACGACCCGGTGAAGCAGACGATTCATACAACTTCGTTACCGAGGACGAATTCAAAGCTGCAATCGATGCGGGCGGATTTCTCGAGTGGGACCACCATTTCGACAACTACTACGGCTCACCAGTACCGGCGCCCACCGATGACGACCTGGTCCTTGAAATCGACGTCAACGGGGCAAAGACCATCCACGACGGACCGGTCGAGGCCCTATTCATCTTTATCGATACCCCATCGATCGAGGAGCAACGAAGTCGCTTGATTGGCCGGGGCGACTCGATTGAGAAGGTGGATCAGCGCCTGGCCGCTGGGCAGCGTGAGCGAGATATGGCTGAGGCACTGCCATATCTCTACGTCGTGAACGACGATATTCAGCGTTGCGCTACCGAGATTGCCGGACTGATCGATAACTACCGGCAGCTTCAGACCGATTGATTGGTGAGTCTGGTAGCCTTATCTGCTGGCCCTGCGAACGTAGCTGGGCCATCTGCAACGGGAGTTCCGTACATGTCTGATAGTGCATCGATGATCGAGCCACAGGTCGAGACCTTGCTCGAAGCATCTGGATCGAAGTTTCGGCTCGTGACCTTGGGCGCCCGCCGGGCCCGCCAGATTAACGCGTACTTCGGTCAGCTTGGCGAAGGACTTGGTTCGAGCGTGCCACCCCAGGTCACCTCGACCGCCCGCAAGCCGCTGTCGATCGCCTTCGAGGAAATCGCCGCAGAGAAGATCGTTCCCGTCGAGCGCGACTTCGAGGCAGAAGCTCTTGCTGAAGCACAGGCCAAAGCTGACGCTGAAGCGCTCGAAGCTGAGCTCGCCAAGAAAGACTGAGCTCCAGCTCAATGACCAGCCTGGACGGCGCCAAGGTAGTTCTCGGCGTCACCGGCGGTATTGCGGCATACAAGGCCATCGAGGTCAGCCGCCGTCTCGTCGACGCTGGCGCGCACGTCGTCCCCATTCTCACCGAAGGTGCCGAGCACTTCGTTGGCCGCACCACGTTCGACGCGCTTGCCTCCGAGAAGGTGCAAACCACACTTTGGGACGAAACCAGCCCCATCCCACACACGACGCTCGGGCAAACTGCCGATCTGATCTTGGTCGCGCCGGCCACCGCACGGCTTCTGGCGGACTATCGCATGGGCCGATCCGATGACCTCCTTACGGCCACATTGATCGCAACCCGAGCGCCAGTGCTCATTGCTCCGGCGATGCACACCGAGATGTGGGAACACCCAGCAGTGCAAGACAACCTGGTGGTGCTTCGCGAGCGCGGCGTACATGTTGTTGACCCCGAGCCCGGCCGCCTCGCTGGCGGCGACATCGGCTTTGGTCGTCTTGCGTCTCCTGCATCGATCGTGGCCCACGCCGAACGGGTGCTTGCCGCCGACGACCTTTCGGGCACCCACGTGGTCATTACCGCTGGCGGAACCCGTGAGGCCATCGACCCGGTCCGGGTAATCTCGAATCGATCAACCGGCAAGCAAGGGTACGCACTCGCCGAATCTGCGTGGGCTCGCGGAGCGCGAGTCACGCTTATCTCGACCGTTGACCGCGAAGCGCCTATCGGGGTCACTGTTGTTCCCGTGGAATCAGCGGCCGACATGCACGCAGCCGTTATGGCCGTTGCTGATGCCGACGTCATCGTCATGGCCGCAGCGGTCGCTGACTTTCGTCCTGCGAACCCCGCAGGCGACAAGATCAAGAAGACCGACGGCGCAGTGCCCGAGATCTCTCTTGAGAAGACGCACGATTTTCTGGTTGATCTCGGCCAAAGCAAGCCCGCCGGACAGGTGCTTGTTGGCTTTGCAGCCGAGACACAGAATCTGCTCGAGAATGCCCGTGGCAAGCTCAAGCGTAAGAACCTCGACCTCATCGTTGCCAACGATGTATCTGCTCCCGGAGCAGGCTTTGCCCACGACACCAACAAGGTGACGCTTGTCTTTGGCAATAGCGAAGAAATTGATGTACCTATGGGGTCGAAACGGGTTGTCGCAGATGCGATATTCGATGCTGTCGTTCGGGTCCGAGGAACCTTCCCATAATCCTCTAGTCCAATCTTTCGCCACTCTAGGATCTGTGGCGTACCCGAGGAGAATTTGCCGTGCCAGAGAACTACAGCTTTACGTCGGAGTCGGTCACCGAAGGCCATCCCGACAAGATGGCTGACCAAATTTCCGATGCCATCTTGGATGCCATCTTGGAACAAGACCCAATGAGTCGTGTGGCGTGCGAAACGCTCGTGACAACCGGTCTGGCCATGGTCGCCGGTGAGATCACCACCAAGGCCTATGTCGACATCCCATCGGTTGTCCGCGAGACCATCAATGGCATTGGTTACGACCGCGAGTCCTTCGGCTTTGACGGCAACACGTGCGGCGTCATGGTCTCGATCGATGAACAGTCCGTCGATATTGCCCAGGGCGTCGACGATTCCGAAGAGACCCGCGGAGCAGGCTCGGTTGAAGACGACCTCGACAAGCAGGGCGCTGGCGACCAGGGAATGATGTTCGGCTACGCGTCGAACGAAACCGACGTCCTCATGCCAATGCCGATCCACGTCGCTCACCGCATGGCCGAGCAGCTCGCCGCAGTCCGCAAGAGCGGCACCGTGCCGTACCTGCGCCCCGACGGCAAGACCCAGGTCACCTTTGACTACGAAAACAACAAGCCCGTGCGTCTCCGCACCGTGCTCGTGTCGACCCAGCACAACGATGGCATCGACCGCGACGGAATGATCCGTCCCGACCTCATCGAGAACGTCATCAAGCCCGTCATCCCCGAGCAGTTCGCAGACGACGACTATGAAGTCCACGTCAACCCAACCGGTCGATTCGTCATCGGCGGCCCCGTAGGCGACGCTGGCCTCACCGGCCGCAAGATCATCGTCGATACCTACGGCGGTATGGGTCGCCACGGCGGCGGCGCGTTCTCGGGCAAGGACCCATCGAAGGTTGACCGCTCAGCGGCATACGCCACGCGCTGGGTTGCAAAGAACCTCGTCGCTGCCGGCGCCGCAGAGCGATGCGAAGTGCAGGTCGCCTACGCCATCGGCATGGCTCGCCCAATGTCGGTGCTGGTCGAAACATTCGGCACCGAGACGGTTGATCCAGCCGCAATCGAAAAGGCCGTCGACGAAGTGTTCGACCTGCGTCCAGCTGCCATCCTTCGTGACCTTGACCTGCGTCGTCCCGTGTTTAAGCCAACCGCTGCCTACGGCCACTTCGGCCGCGACGGCGACGGATTCACGTGGGAAAACACCGACCGTGCGGCGGACTTGAAGTCAGCGCTCGGTCTCTGATCCCTTCGGGAGCAGCGGCTCCGCCGCGATTCTGCTCCCTTCGGGCTGCAGAGAACTCCATCCCTCTGGGAGCCGTTCAGGCGCCACGGAAGCTGGGCGCCTGAGGCGGTCGTAGCACGCTGCTGCGTCGGAGACGGCGCACGGTCGTTCGTCCCTCACTCCCTCGGAAGGCAAGCAGTTCTTCCACTCCCTCGGAAGGCAAGCAGTTCTTCGTGCGAATAGGCACACGCGGGGGAACCCTTGTCAACGATGGGGTCTGACCCCATCGTTGACAGGGAGCGATGAATACTGGGGTCTGACCTCAACGTTACCGGTCTCGGTCTTTCTGGAGTGAGGGAGGATTCGATAGGTTTCAGCTGATGACCGAACCGCTTCCAGGATTTGAACGACCCGCTGTTCCGCAGCGGGTCGTTTCGCGTCCGGAGGGCCGGTTGGTGGCGGTGCAGCCCGACATCACCTCGGTTCGCCAGAGCTTCACGTACGTCGTTCCACCCAAGTGGGAAGAGGACGGCCGGGCCGCCCAGATTGCCGTCGGCTCGCTCGTGCGGATCGACTTCGGGGGTCGGCGAACAGCGGGCTGGATCACTGCGGTAGACGTCGAGTTCGACAACACCGTCGAAGTTCGCCCGTTGGCCAAATTGTCGAGCCATGGGCCGCCTGCTGAGGTCATAGCCCTTGGTGAGTGGGCTGCTGAGCGGTGGGCTGGCCGTCTTCCACACTTTTTGCGGGCAGCCTCGCCGCCTCGCATGGTGCCGATGGTTCGCCACAAGCCGCCCACACCGGCGGTCGACGCCGGTGGACACGAAGCAGCATTTGACGGCGACGTGACGCTCGTACGCACAGCCCCCGCCGACGATGGTGTGGGCCTGGCGCTTGGTGCAGCCGCACAAGGTGCGGCGCTCATTTTGGTGTCGACGATTTCTCACCGGCGCGCACTGGCCCGAGCTCTGCGAGACGCCGGTGTCGGCGTGGCTGAATACGACGACCAGTGGGAGCGTTCAGCCTCGGGCGCTACCACGGTCGGCACCCGCACGGCGGCGTTCGCGCCTATGCCGAACGTCGACGCCGTACTCGTGCTCGACGAACACGACTCGACCTACAAAGAAGAGCGAACCCCAGCCTGGAACGCCCGGGACGTCGCCATCGAACGAGCCCGCCGTGCCGGCGTCCCATGCGTCTTAGCGTCACCGTCGCCCTCGCTCGAAGCTCACCGGGCCGCAAGCCGAACGCTCACCCCCGAGCGGGTGGTCGAGAAGCGGTCGTGGCCGAGGGTCGATGTCATCGACATGCGGGTGCAGGACACGCCCGGGTTGCTTTCCGAGAGAATCGTGGACGTCATCAGGGGCGATGGTCCGATCGCATGCATTTTGAACCGCAAAGGCCGAGCTCGCATGCTGGCCTGCGCCACCTGCTCATCGCTCGCCGCCTGCACCGAATGTGGGGGAGCGCTACGAGAGGACGATGAGGGGCGGCTTGCCTGCGACCGTGACGGCACCGTCCGCCCAATGGTCTGCAACGAATGCAACGGCACCCACATGAAGCAGCTGCGCCTCGGCATCTCCCGAGTCGCCGAAGACCTGGAAGCGCTCGCCAAGCGGCCCGTCGTGGAGGTATCAGCTGAAACGCCGCACCAAGAGCTGAGCGGCAACACGCTGTTCGTAGGAACCGAAGCGTTGCTGCATCGTATGGACTCGGCGCGTGCCGTCATCTTTCTCGACTTCGACCAAGAGCTGGCCGTGCCGAGGTTCCGGGCCGCAGAAGACGCCTTCGCCTTGCTCGCGCTAGCTGCACGTCGGGTCGGGCCGCGGGCCGATGGCGGCCGCGTGATCATCCAAACGCGCCGTCCGGACGACGTGGTGGTCCAGGCAGCCCTCAACGGCGACCCAGGCCGGGTCGCCTCGGCCCAGCGCGACGTCCGTCAGGTGTTTCAGCAGCCGCCTTACGGCTCGTGGGCTCTCATTTCGGGTGCCGGAGCTCCAGAGTTTGTTGAGGGTCTGCACGAGGTGCAGCCTGGCGGCGTGCAGATCAACCGGCTGGGTGACCGTTGGCGTGTCGCCGCTCCAAACTACGAGTCGCTACTTTCGCTTATCAACGGCGTCGACCGTCCCGCAGAACGCATTCGCATCGAGGTCGACCCGCTCGACATCTGACGGGTACTTCTACCCGCAGACCCGGGCTCCACGTGTGTTTAGAGTGCGTACATGGGCATCTTCAAACGATCTGCAGACGGAAACGGGAACAACGTCGGCTCGACAGCGATCAGCACACCAGTCGACGGCATGGATCCAAACCTCCCGCCGTTGCCGACCGACTTCGCCTCGCTCGTCGAGTTCGCGGGCCATCACATTCAGGCCCAACAAGTCGCCCATTCGTCGACGTGGGGTCTTGGGAGCGCTGAACGGTTCGACGTCGATCTCGAAGCAGGCACGATCACCTGGCAGTTCCCCGACAAAAACGTTGTGGCCAATGCGCCTGCCGAGTTGCTCGGCACGTGGAACCCCCAGGACAACACTTTTCTGTGGGGCTGGGACCACCCATCAACGCCGCCTGGAACTGCGATAGCTACCCAGGCGGTGAAGACCTGGGCCGACCAGAACGGTGTGGTCGAACTGCAGCAACGCAGCATCTCCTGCACGAACGACGAGTGCTACAGCATCGCTGGCATCGCATCTCCCATTGGCAACTTGCAAGGGGTGTATCGGTTCGACGCTGGCGGGCCCTGGGCCTACGTCGGGTTTGGCAACGTCACGCTCTCTCCGGCGCACCCGTCCTAAATCGTTGGATCCATGGCCGACGCTTCGATCGCGTTGGCTTCGAGGTCGTTCTAAGCTGGCGTCATGACAACGCTCGAAGTCCTCGGAACGTGCCACCACGACTGCCCCGATAGCTGCGGGTGGATAGCGACCTCGGTCGACGGCGTGTTGACGTCGGTTAAGGGAAACCCGCAACATCCATTCTCTAAGGGCGAACTATGCCCGAAGGTCAATCGCTTTGTCGGGCGGGTGAACCACGAAGACCGTCTGCTCACCCCGCTCATTCGAACGGGGGCGAAGGGAAGCGGTGAGTTTCGCGAAGCAACGTGGGACGAAGCTATGGCGCTGGTTGCGGCTGAGTTCACCAGGGTCCGTAGCGAGCACGGCGGCCAGGCGATCCTGCCATGGTGGTCAGCGGGAACCCAAGGTCTCATCCAGAACACCGGCACAAGCAACGCACTGTTCGCGAAGCTCGGTGCCTCTCGCCAGAACGGCAGCGTCTGTGGCGCTGCCTCCGGCGCAGCGATGGCCGCGGTGTACGGGCACGGCTTGGGCACCGACCCTCTCCAAGCAGAACATTCCGACCAGATCATCCTCTGGGGCACCAACACCCGACTAACAAACCGGCACTACTGGCCCACGGTGGAGGCAGCGCAAAAGCGAGGCGCACGAGTCGTGATGGTCGACCCGATCCGCACGATCACCGCTGATAAAGCCGACCTTCACATCCAGCCACTACCGGGAACCGATGTGGCCCTGCTTCTTGCGATCTGTCAGGTGCTGATCGCCGAGGGCCTCATCGACCGGGACTACATCGACGCCCACACCACCGGCTTTGCCGAGTTTGCCGACCACGTGGCCATTCACACCCCCGAATGGGCTGGCGCCGAGTGTGGCCTCGATGCCGACGTCATCACCGAACTGGCCCGCTCGATCGGCACGATTCCAAAGACGATGCTGCGTGGCTTGATCGGCCTGGAACACCACTACAGCGGCCCGACCATGTACCGCCTGCTCTCGATGATCCCGCTCCTGACAGGGTCGCATCAGGTGCTCGGTGGCGGCTTTGCTCGCAGCGTCGGCAGCTGGGCCGAGCTCAACGACCTCGATGCTGGTGCCGTGCCCGGACTTGCGGCCAAGGTTGCACCTGGCGTCGAACGCCGCTCGCTCGATCAGCCCCGACTCGGTCATACACTCACCGAGCTCGACGAGCCTGTCTATGCCCTCATGATCTGGAATGGCAACCCGCTGCTATCGATGCCCGATTCAGCGGCTGTTCGTCGCGGGCTCGAGCGGAACGACCTGTTCACCGTCGTGTCCGAGCAGTTCGTGACCGACACTGCAAGGTATGCCGATGTCGTACTGCCGGCAGCGATGGAAACCGAGATGCTCGATGTCATGCCTTCGTGGGGCCATTTGTGGATTGGCTGGAACGAACCGGCGACCGAGCCGTTGGGCGAGGCTGTAGCGAACACCGAGCTCTTCCGTCGACTCGCGACTGCGCTCGGCTTCGACGAACCCGAGCTTCACCTCTCCGACGAAGCCCAAATTGCACTCGCTGTTGCCGACCACGTCGACCTTGAGCAAATGAAGCAGGACGGCTTCGTTCGAGTAAGCGACTATGCCGTCGACGCGCTGCCATACGCGAATGGCGGCTTCCATATGGCCTCGGGCAAGGCCGAGTTCGTGGCCGAGTCGTTCGAAGCAATGGGAGTGCCGCGCCTGCCCGAATGGGTTCCGGTCGCCGAGGGCCCCGGAAGCCCACAAACCGACAGGTTCCCACTTTTCCTGCAGACACCGAAGAAGGCGACCAGGTTTATGAACACGTCGTATTCGGGTTTGGCCGAGCATGCCGACAAAGAGAAGGCCCCGCACATCGAGCTCGATAGCGCCGACGCCGCCGCTCGGGGTCTCGCCAATGGTGATATCGCCAGGGTCTTCAACGATCGAGCCACCCTGACGATGCCGGTTGCCATCTCGGACCGACTTCGTCCTGGCGTGGTTAGCGTGCCATGGGGTTACGTCGATTCGGCCTATGGCGATGGCGTTGGATCGGTAAACGACCTCACCAATGCAGCTGACACGGTCTTTGGAAGCGGCTCGAATTACGGCGACACTCTCGTCCAAGTCGAATCGATCTAATCCCAAAATTTGTGGTTTGACCACACCCACGGTGTTCAAACCACGAAATTTTGATCAGACGGTCCAGCCTTGGCGGCGGGCTTCGCTGATGGCGATCGATGCGGCGACGCCGACGTTGAGCGAACCGACCTTGCCGGTCTGTGGGATGTAACCCACGGCATCGCACAGCGGGAGGATGTCCTTGCTCAGCCCGCGATCTTCATGTCCAACCACGAGGCATACATCCCCGGTCAGGTCGACCTCGTGGAGCGGGATAGCTTCGTCTGCGAGCTCGATCCCGACGATCGTCAGGCCGGCGGCCTTTGCCTCGGCCACAGCCTCAGCTGGCTCTTCAACCGCGGTCCAGGTGACATAGCGCTGCGTGCCAAGAGCCGTCTTGTTCGTCTTGTTGTGGGTTGGCGATTCGGTTGCACCAACGAGCCACAGGTGCTCCACGCCTAATGCGGCCGACGTCCGAATGATCGTTCCGACGTTGTAGGGCGTCTGCACACTGTCGAGGATGAGCGAGATCTTCTGGGTGGTCTCCTTGCGCCAGCCGCGATGCAGACGCTTTAGCCCGGTGGGGTCGAGGTTCTTCATGTCGTCTCCTGACGGGCGAGCACTTCGAGGATACGGAAACCCTTGCGTGAACCGAGTCGGGTCGCGGCCCAACCGTTTGCGGTCATCCACTCGGCGAGCGAGTCACTACCCAGGTGCTTTTGGACGACCAATAACGCCCGCCCGGTAGGTGTCAGGCGGTCGAGCCAGTTTGTGAGCAGCTGGTGAAGCGCAGCCTTTCCGATGCGGATGGGCGGGTTCGACACAATGAGGTCGAACCGTTGCTCGGGGTCGATGTCGTCGCTCAGGCCAAACGTCGTGTTCTCGGCAACACCGTTAGTCGCAGCGTTCTCTCGCGCGAGGTCGAGCGCCCGCTCGTTTACATCGACACCCCACACGTGCGCCTCCGGCACGCGCTTGGCCATCGTGAGCGCAATCGGCCCATACCCGCACCCCAAATCCAGAATCGCTACAGATCTGTGGAGTCTGGTGTTCGATATTCGGTCATCAGACTCCACAGATTCGTACGGAGGCATGTCTTTGAGGAGGTAGCGGGTGCCTTTGTCGACCTGGCTGGCAGAAAACACTCCGGTATCTGTGGTGAGTTCGAGATAGACGTCGGGAAGGACGAGTTCGATTTGCTGACGCTTGGACGCCACTGTCGGCGTGCTCTCGAAGTACTGGGAGTCGCCTGAACTGGTTGGATCCACAGCGCAACGCTATCGAATGAGCCGGTACCCTGGAACGTGTGAGTGCTCCGTACCGAATCCGTCATTACGGCGACCCTGTTTTGAAGCAGGTGGCCAAAGATGTCACCGATATCGATGGGAACCTCGTGCGTCTTGTCGAGGATATGCTCGACACGATGTACGAAGAGCCAGGGCTTGGCCTGGCCGCCCCTCAGGTTGGTGTCCGCAAGCGTTTGTTTGTCTACGACCTTACGGGTGAGGACGAGTACGACCCCAAGGTCCTCATCAACCCCGAGATCATCGAATCTGATGGGGAGTGGGAGTTCCTCGAGGGTTGCCTGTCGGTACCTGGCTTGCACTGGACCATTACCCGTCCCAAGACCGTGCACATTCGCGGCATTGACATCAACGGCAACGAAGTCGACTTCGACGCCGACGAGCTCGAAGCCCGGCTGTTCCAGCACGAACTCGATCACCTCAACGGCGTACTGCTCGTCGAACACCTCGATGACGAGCAAAAGCGTGAAGCGAAGAAGATCCTTCGCCAACGGGCCGCGAGCGGCGACACCCACACCGACGCGATGAGCGACGAGCTCGGCCTCAAGTTGCCAGGTGCTGGTGGCGGGCTGAGTCTTCCCTAGCGCTGACCCGTCATCGATGACACTTCCTCTGCCACCGGCCGATCCGTCGGCCATCCGTCGCGTCGCATTTCTCGGCACCCCCGAGATTGCGGTTCCGACACTTCGAGCCATACACGCAGCCGGGTTTGAGATCCCGCTAGTGGTGAGCGGTGAAGATAAGCGCCGAGGCCGAGGCAAAGAAAAGTCGCCGACACCGGTCAAAGCTGCCGCACTGGACCTCGACCTTGCGGTGACCACCGAGGTTGGCGACCTGCTCGAGCTCCACAACGCTGAGCCCATCGACCTCGCCGTTGTTGTTGCCTTTGGCCAGATCATCCGACTCCCGCTTCTCGAAGCCATCCCCATGGTGAACATCCACTTCTCCGACCTGCCGCGGTGGCGGGGCGCAGCGCCGGTGGAACGAGCATTGCTCGAAGGTGACCCCGAGACCGCCATTGCCATCATGAGCGTGGTTGAAGGGCTCGACGAAGGCGACGTGTGGGCCAAGATCATCGTGCCCATCACCACATCTCACACGCTGCTCTCGCTATGGGAATCGATGAGCCATGACGGGGCATCGCTACTCGTGGAAACCATGCAGGCCGGGTTTACGAACCCGCAGCCACAGACCGGCGAATCGGTCTACGCCCGGAAGTTGACCACCGAGGATGGCTGGCTCGATTGGAGCCGACCAGCAGCCGAGCTGCTGCGGGTGATTCGGGTTGGTCGGGCCTGGACAACACTGGGCGGCGAACGGTTCAAAGTCCACGACGCCGAGATCCATAGTGCCGAGCCTCATGCTGGCGACGTTTCCAGCGCCACGTTGAGCCACAACGGCTCCAAACTCCTTGTTGGCACCGGCGACGGGTCGCTCCGGCTGATCACCGTGCAACCAGCGGGTAAGCCCCGCATGGACGCCTCGGCGTGGGCCAACGGCGCCCAGCCCGACGGCCACTCCTTCGATACCGAGCAACCGAATGGCTAACCCCGCCAGCAGTAGTGCCCGTAGTGATGGCGTAGCAGTACGCAGGCTCGCCATCGAAGCGCTCGAGCGCATCGAACGCGATGGCGCTTACTCGAACTTGCTATTGCCGAAGATGCTCGCGGAGTCCGATCTTGACGAACGCGACCGTGGCTTTGTCACCGAGCTGGTCTACGGCTCGACCCGCATGAAGCGCTCGCTCGACTATCTGGTCGATCGGTTCATCGATCGCGATGATGTCGACAGCCGAGTCCGAGCGGCCCTGCGAGCGGGCGCCTATCAGCTGCAGTTCATGCGGGTGCCGAGCCACGCCGCCGTTGATGCAACCGTCGCAGCGACACCAAAACGAGCCCGCGGCTTCGTGAACGCGGTACTTCGCAAGGTGTCATCGGCGGGCGACCCGCAATGGCCCACACCAGGGATCGAGCTGTCTTACCCCGATTGGATCTTGCGCAGCGTCGAGTACGACCTCGGCGACCGGGCGATTCCGGTGCTCAAAGCTATGAACACCGCGGCCACCACCCACACTCGCGATGACGGCTACCGCCAGGACCTTGCGTCACAGGCTGTGTCCGCCCTCGTGGCACCGGTTGGCCTCGTGCTCGACCTGTGTGCCGCTCCGGGTGGCAAAGCCACCTACATCGCAGGACAGGGCGCAACAACGGTGATTGCGTCGGACCTGCACGATCATCGAGCTGGCCTTGTCGTAACGGCAGCAGAAGATACGGGAACCGACGTACACGCCGTCGTCGCGGACGCGACCCACCCGCCGTATCGGTTGGGTCTGGCCGACGCAGTGCTCGTCGACGCCCCGTGCAGTGGCTTGGGTTCGCTACGTAGGCGCCCTGATGCACGATGGAACATGTCGGCTGACAGCATCGGCAAACTCGCTGATCTCCAACTTCAACTCGTTCGAAATGCAGCCGAACTTGTGAAGCCCGGTGGGCAAGTGGTGTTTTCGGTGTGCACGCTTACCGTTGCCGAATCGACTGCGGTCGATGATCGAGTCGCCACCGAGGTGCCCGAGCTTGAACCGCAGCCGCTACCTGAGCCGTGGGAGCCGTGGGGGAGAGGCGGGCGACTTCTGCCCGACATCTTCGAGGGCGACGGAATGGCCGCCTTCAGCTACCAAAAGCTGGCCTAGCGAAGCTGCCAGTGATGTCGCTAGCTGTTGTAGCTAGGGCGCAGCACGACTCGGCATCGGGCGACTGCACCTTCGGTGACGCTGACGGAGTCGCCATCGAGAGCAACGGCGCCACGGTCACTGCCGTTGGTGCAGCGAACCTTCGTCACTGAGAAACCATCGAGCTGTACATCGATGTCATATTCGCCGGGAGCTACCGACTGCGACTTGCGATCGGCGAACTCGACACCGTCGACAGAGATCTCAACGCCAGACGGGGTGATGAGCTGGTTCGAAGCATCACGGACGACGACAGCTACACGTACTCGAGTCGGAATGTCGTTCTGGGCAATGACGCACCGCACACGTTCGCCTTCGGGAATGTCGATAATTCCTGCGTTGATCGCAAGGGCATCGCCGTTGCTCGACCTGCATGTGAACTTCGTGACGTCGTAGCCGTCGAGCTGGTCGAACGACAGGGAATGTGCCCCTGGCTCAACCGAGATCCACTGCTTCGGAGCGATCTCATGGCCGTCCAGCGCTACCGCGACGTCAGCTGCGGTAACGGTGCCGTTGGCGTTGTTGAAGACACGGTTGGCAATGCGGATCTGCGTGGCGATGTCATTGTGGGCAAAGACGCAGCGGATGTGTTGGCCAGGCTCGGCCACGATCAGTCCGAAGAACACACTTGCGCTAACCGACTCGCCGGTTGCGGTGTCGGTGCAGCCCTTGAACTTGGTGTCATAGCCGTCGAGCGAGCTGAAGATCGCGCTCTGTCGACCAGCTGGCCATTCGGTCTTGGTGCGGTCCTCCAGGACCATGAACGTAAACGGTTCACCGGTTTCGATGGTGGTCACCGGGTCAGCCTTGGTAGCGGTGCCGAGGTTGTTGTTGTTCACCCGGTTGGCGATTGTGATGTAGGCGGGCTCAAGCGTTGGCGAGCTGTCCTCGCCTACAGGGCTATCTTCACCAACAGCGCTGTCATTGCCGACCGAGTGGTTCGCTCCCGGATTTCCGAGACCGGCCGCCGCTATGCCCGCCGGGGCAAGGAGGGCGAAGAGCAAGCCGAGAAGGGCTGCCTTGATTGCCGGGCTGAACGAGATGAAGCTTGGAGTGCGCACAGTTGCCTTTTGTTGCCTACTGCAGTGTGGACTCCCCAGAGTTGGGTATGCCTGAGGCGTATGGCCCAGTGGGTTCCAGCGTCAGCCCGGCCAAGAAGGCGAACAACACGGGTAGCGCTGGAACATGCCAGAGAAAATCGACGCCTGAGTGCAGCAGGTATCCGACGATGGCGAGGGTGTTAGGCCACAACGTGAGCAAGCGGCTTCGCTGACGGATGAGCAACGCGCCCGAGACGGCCAAAGCGAGTATGCCGAGGACACCGTGTGTGACCGCCAGTTCGAGATATTCGTTGTGCACAAAGAGCGCTTGGAAGGCTCGTTCATCTTCGGTCCACCTAAGGTCGACCACGCCGGGCCCGTGGCCCACGATCGGCGCATCTAGCACACGGTCCCACGCGGTTGACCATTCCTTGGCGCGGTCGCCGAAGAGTACGGCCGCGTCTTCTCCGCCAGCGGTTGTGCCCGAGCGGAGTGTGAGCCGTTCGGTGAGGGGAGCTGCAAGGTCGGTGAATGCCACGGTGCCGATCGCCGCAACGACGAGCGCTGCGAGCGACACCCCAGGGTGCGGCATCTGTTCTTGGAAACCCATGGCGACATATGTAACGGCGAGCCCAGCAAGCACAGCCGCCAGGACGACAGCCGTTCGCGGTTGTCCCGCGTCCCCCGCAAACGCCAGCAACGGCACTGCTCCCACAGCGGTTCCAGCCAGAATGCTCGGGGCGATTTGGCCTGTTCGTGCAATTCCAGCCAATGCGAGCGCGGCAATCGAGATGATCAGCAGCGCGAGTGCACCGCCTCGGCTCTGGGTCGAGATGAACCCCACCAGGAACAGAGTGGACAAGACCGCATACGCCCGGCGACCGGTGAGTGCAGCTCGCCCGAACGCGAGCACAGCTGCAGGGCCAACAACGGCCGCGGCGGCGTTGGCATAGGTGAGCGAGCTAGAACCCCGCCACACGCCCTCGGTGATGCGACCCCACGGCGTCGTGTGGGTGGCTACGCCCCAGATCGCCGTGACTGCGACGATCGCCGCCACGAGTAGGACCCCATCCGTAGCAAGGTCACGACGCGACGGAAGCACCGATCGGCCCGCAGCAAGTGCGATGGCGACCAAGGCGAGTGTAAGAAACGTGCTCCCGGCATCTCCACGGTCGTTGGACAACGCGGTACTTACCAGCGACGAAACGACGAGCGGCGAGATGATGAGCGCAGCACCGACGAGAGATGAACGGTCGGGCGCCCGGGTCAGCATCACCAAGCCCACGCCCAACACGAGCGCTGCGAATACTTGGTGCTGCCACTGGTGGTACGCGCCCTGTCGCAGGACACCAAAAACCAGTGCACCCAGTAACACGATGGCACCAGTCGACAGTCCGGTGGCGGGCGTCTGGACCGACGGTGCAGCTGGAGCGGTTGGTGCGGACATCACCCTCTTTGTATCGGCTGGCGAGCGGGCGGTGTCAACAATCACCCAGCAACGTGGGCGCTACGCGTAGCTGCGCTTGGCGACCTCTTCGAGCATGACCTCGGTAGCGCCGCCACCAATCGGCAGGATTCGGGCGTCTCGGTACATCCGCTCGATGGCCGATTCACGCATGTATCCCATACCGCCGTGGAACTGCATGCAGTCGTACATGACCTCCATGACGATCTCGCAACCCCAGGCCTTGGCCCCCGACATTGCCTTCACGTTGTCCTCGCCCTGGTCGCCAAGCCAGGCAGCGTGGTACATCGATGCCCGTGCCGCGTCGACCTTGGCCTGGCCCATGGCTAGGCGCTGGCGGATGGCGCCGAGGTCGTAGAGCTTGCCGCCGAACGCGGAGCGCTCTTGGCAATAGGCGCTGGTCAGGTCGATGGCGGCTTGTGCAGCGCCAACGCCCATACCGATGAGCACCATGCGCTCGTTCTGGAAGTTCTTCATGGTCTCGTAGAAGCCGCGGTGTTCGGTGCCGAGCAGGTTCTCCTCGGGCACCCACACGTCTTCGAGGATGAGCTCGGCGGTGTCGCTGCAACGCCAGCCATGCTTGTCGAGCTTGGTACCAACCGAGAAGCCCTCGGTGCCATGGTCGACAAGGAACATCGAGATTCCGTACTTGTTGTCGTGGTCGGTGCGGGCAGCCACGATCACCGTGTCGCCGTACACCCCGTTCGTGATGTACATCTTTGTGCCGTTGATGCGCCAGCCGTCGCCATCTTTGACCGCAGTGGTTCGCATACCGGCGACATCTGAGCCAGCGTCAGGCTCGCTCACGCCAATGGCCATGATGTGGGTACCGGCAATGATGCCTGGCAGGTACCGGTCGAACTGCTCCTGGTTACCCGAGTTGAGCAGGTGCGGCGATGCCATGTCGGTGTGCACGAGACAGGTCACGTCGAACCCGGCGAACGTGGAAGATCCCAGCGCTTCGGAAAACACTGCGCTGGCCACGTACCCCATCCCTAGGCCGCCGTGCTCCTCGGGGACCCGCAACGAGAACATGCCAAGCGACCCCATCTTCGCGAGGACCTCGCGTGGAACCTTGCCTGCCTCCTCCCACTCCTCACCGTGAGGAACGACCTCTTTTTGTACGAAGTCGACCGTCTGGTCGTAGATCGCCTCGAGCTCGTCGGTCATGTACGCATTGCGGAGTGTCTTTGCCATTGGTCTTCCTAAGCAGGTTCGGGTGGGGTGAAGGTAATTAGGGTGTCGTTCGATTCGACTTGGTCTCCAGCAGCAACGTCGATCGACGCGATCGTTGTTGGGCCGGCGGCGACGATCGGGTGCAGCATCTTCATGGCCTCGATCGTGCACAAGGTCTGACCAGCGGCCACGGAGTCTCCGACCGCGACCATGATCTCGGTAATGAGGCCAGGGAACGGGGCAGCGACGTGCGTGCCGGCATCGCCAGAGCGTTCGCTGCCGTGCCAGCGGTCGTCACGGCTGACGCTGTCGAAGGCGAAGGCTGACCGATGTGGTGTCAGGCGTTGGCCGGTCTTCGTTTCCCAGGCGGATCTGATGGGAGCGCCGTAGGGCGATGAGGTCGGTGCAGGAGCCTCATCGAGGAAGCGAGTGGTGACTTGGCCGGCGCGGACTGGTGCCTGGGCAATCAGCCATCGATGGAAATCGACGTTGGTGGTGAGCCCGTCGATCGTGAGCGTTTGAAGCGCCTCATCGAGTCGGTTGAGTGCAGTGATGCGGTCGGGTGCGGTGACGACGAGCTTGCCGATCATCGAGTCATAGTGGGGCGTGATTTCCGAACCAGACACGATCGCTGCGTCCCAGCGCAGATGGTCGAGCTCGGGAACGGTGAGGGTAGTAACAGTGCCGGTTTGGGGTAGGTGGCCAGCCCAGGCGTCCTCGGCGGTGATGCGCGCTTCGATCGAATGCAGCGGCGCCGCCTTGCGAGCGTCCTCGAAACACGTTGGTGACAGCGTCAGGGCTTCGCCACTCGCCACGGACAGTTGGACCGCAATGAGGTCGACCTCGGTGACCTGCTCGGTCACGGTGTGCTCGACCTGGATACGGGTGTTCATCTCGAGGAAGAAGAACTCGTTGGTGGCTGCGTCCACGATGAACTCGACCGTGCCCACCGAGTCGTAGCCAATGGAGGACGCGAGGTTGACCGCGGCTTCCCGCATGGCCGTCTCTACGTCTAGGTGCAGGTTCGGAGCGGGAGCCTCTTCGAGCACCTTCTGATAGCGACGCTGGACCGAACATTCACGGGTGCCGAGATCAATGACGTTGCCGTGGGTATCGGCCACGATCTGTACCTCGATGTGGCGAGGACGTGTGATGTAGCGCTCGACGATGACGTCGTCGTCTCCGAACGAACGCAGGGATTCGGCCTTGGCGTCGTGGAGCGCCTGATCGAACTCGTCGGGGGAGTGGGCAATTCGAATGCCCTTGCCGCCGCCGCCAGCCGACGCCTTTACGAGAATTGGGTAGCCAATGTCGTCTGCAGCCATTTTGAGATCGCCGGGATCCTGGCTGACGTTGTATCCGGGGATCACGGGCACGCCAGCGTTGACAGCGACGTTGCGAGCTTCGATCTTTGAACCCATCGACGCAACCGACGCGGGGGACGGGCCAACCCAGCTGAGGCCAGCGTCGGTGACCGCCTCAGCGAACTCGGTTCGTTCGGACAAGAAGCCGTATCCGGGGTGAACATGCGTGGCTCCCGAACGCTCTGCAGCGGCAAGAATTGCCTCGATCGACAGGTAGCTCTCGTCGAGCGCGGCCGGGCCGATGCGTTCACTCTTGGTTGCGTCGGCCACATGAGGCGCGCTGGTATCGGGGTCGGCATACACCGCAACACTGTCG
This sequence comes from uncultured Acidimicrobiales bacterium, assembly GCA_938038785.1. Classification (GTDB taxonomy): domain Bacteria; phylum Actinomycetota; class Acidimicrobiia; order Acidimicrobiales; family SHLQ01; genus SHLQ01. Next base: position 54,632 of record CALHTB010000039.1, on the reverse strand, counting down.
ATATTCCAAGCGTTGCAGGTGCGTATGACGCGTCGGGCGATCTCGCCGCGGTTGGCAACGAGCACGACCATGTTCGGTTCTGGGCAGGGGACTGGTGTTGGTTCGGTCATGAGCGTTACATCCGGTAGACGATGCGGTCACCGGTAACCGGTGCGTCTTGTCGGGCGGCCAGTGCCAAGCACATGCCGAGGGCGTCTCGTGTGTCGAGGGGGCTGATGAGGCCGTCATCCCACAGCCTCGACGTGGCGTAGTACGGGTCGGACTGCTCTTCGTACTGGGCTCGGATGGTCGAGCGAATTTCGGCGATCTGTTCGTCGGTGGTTTCGGCGCCCTTCATCCCGCCGAGGCGTATGTCGGTGAGAACGGTTTCAGCGGTGTCGGCAGCCATCGTGGCGATTCGACTGTTGGGCCAGGCGAACAGGAATCGCGGGTCAAAACCTCGACCGCACATGCCGTAGTTTCCAGCACCATAGGAACCGCCGATGAGCACGGTGAACTTCGGTACCTGTGCGTTAGAGACGGCAGCGACCATCTTGGCCCCGTTCTTGGCAATGCCGCCGACCTCGGAGTCACGGCCCACCATGTAGCCCGTGGTGTTCTGGAGGAATAGCAACGGCACGCTGCGTTGGTTGCACAGCTCGATGAAGTGCGTGGCCTTTAGGGCGTCCTCGCTGAAGATGATGCCGTTGTTTGCGATGACGCCAACCTGGTGGCCCCAGATTCGGGTGAAGCCGACCACGATCGAATTGCCCCATTCGGGCTTGAACTCGGCGAAGCGACTGTCGTCGACGAGCCGAGCAATGACCTGGCGCGCATCGTAGGGAATGCGAGTGTCTTCGTTGATGATTCCGAGAATGTCCTCGGCGGGGTAGGCGGGTGCCTCAGGCTCGACCCAATCGAGCCAGCCCTGTCGCTCATCGATGGTGCGCTTGTTCGTGTTTTCGCATAGCTCGCGGAGTAGCCCGTATGCCTCGGCTTCGGTCTGCACCATGTAGTCGCTTACGCCGGACTGTCGGGTGTGCAGCGCAGCGCCGCCGAGATCGTCGGGGGCAACGACCTCACCCAAAGCAGCCTTCACGATCGGTGGGCCACCGAGGAAGATTCGGCCGATTCCCTCGACCATGATCACCTCGTCGCTAAGTGCCGGTACGTAGGCGCCGCCAGCGGTGCAACCGCCGAGCACAACCGAGAGCTGCGGAAGCCCAGCGGCCGACATTCGGGCCTGGCGATAGAAGGTGCCGCCGAAGTGATCGCGATCGGGAAACACCTCGTCTTGCATTGGCAGGAACGCTCCACCCGAATCGACCAGGTACAGACAGCCAAGACCGTTTTCCAGCGCGATGTCTTGAGCCCTAACGTGCTTCTTGATGCCAGCGGGGAAGAGCGAACCGCCTTTGACGGTGGCGTCGTTGGCAATGAACATCCACGGGACGCCGTGGACCACGCCAATTCCAGTGACGATGCCTGCCCCTGGGAACTCGTTATCTTCTTGGCCGAATCCGGCGAGGGTCGAAAGTTCGAGGAACGGCGAGCCCTCATCGGTCACCATGTCGATTCGGTCGCGAACCAGCACCTTGCCACGGCCATGGTGCCGGTCGATGGACCGCTGGCGGTTGCGGCCTCCATCGATGGCGAACTGCATGCGCTCAGCAAGCGTGTCGAGGTCGGCTCGGTAGGCCTCAGTGTTGCTGGCGAAGAGCGTGCTCATTCTGTCGATGGTGTTTGCGATTCGACGCATTAGTTCGTTCCTTCCGAGGCGATCGAGCCGAGCCCGTGCCACAGAGTGCTGACGATGTTCTTGGCCAGTTCGTCGATCGAACCTTCCGACGGGTCGAACCACTGAACCGCGGAGTTCATGGCGCCAAAAAGGGCAAGCCGGGTCAGCCGAAGGGCATCAGGTTCGAGGCGGGGGGCCAGCTCGGCAAGCAACGACGACCACTGTGCTTCGTAGGCATCACGTTGGGCCACCGACGCCTCCCTTACGTCGGCGGGCACAAACGGGAACACGGTGACGTGGGCTGCGGTGAACGCATGGTTGGCGAAGAGTGCTCGGAGGTGGCCAGCGACATGGGCTTCGAGGCGCTCGCGACCACCGGTGTTCGAGGTCTCGCTCGCTACTGCATCAAAGGCAGTGGTGACGGCGTCCATTCCAATGTCGAGAATCTCGGTGAGCAACGCGTCTTTGGAATCGAAGTGATGGTAGATCGATGCGGGGCGCATCTCTACCGCATCGGCGATGGTTCGTAGCGACGTCTCGGCATACCCCTTGGTCAAGAACAACTCGGCGGCAACGCGAAGAATCCGGTCTCGTCCATGCTCGATCTGATCGGTCGTCGTGTCGGTGATTACCATAGGTCCTCATCGGAGGCTACCGAACGATCGTTAGGCATGCAAGGGATTGGCGCGCCAACGATTCTTACCCGCAGCCGAAACGTGCCTGAACTCATCGCAGTACCGTCGAAGCATGGATCGATATGACCTGATCAGCATCGGTGGCGGGACCGCAGGCTTAGGTGCGTCGCGAAGTGCGGCGATCGCAGGGAAACGGGCGTTGCTCGTGACCGACGGGCCCATCGGCGGTGACTGCACCTTCACTGGATGCGTACCCTCGAAGACTCTGCTCTCCCAAAGCCGAAAGGGCGTTTCGTTCGCCGACGCGATGAGCGCGGTGCACACGACGATCGACGAGATCGCCCGCACCGAGGACGCAGCTGCGTTGCGCAGCGAAGGCATCGATGTGGTCGAAGGTCGAGGCCGCCTGTTGGGCGGTGGACGGGTCGAGGTTGGCAAGGTCGTGTTCCAGGCCGACACCGTGTTGATCTCGACCGGCGCGCGTGCGGCGGCTCCACCGATCAGCGGCCTTGCAGACATCGACTTTCTCACGAATGAGAGCCTGTTCGAGCTAACCGAGCTGCCCAAACGGCTCAGCATCATTGGCGGCGGGCCAATTGGCTGTGAGATGGCAGTGGCCTTCGCCGGGTTTGGCAGTCAGGTCACGGTATACGACATGGCGGATCGCCTGATGCCGAACGAGGAGCCCGAGGCATCCGCGGTGGTCGAGCGCACGCTCAGGTCCAATGGAATCACGGTGGTCACGGGCGCGTCGATATCGTCGGTGAGCCAGGACGACGCGGGGATTCACATCGAGACCAACGCCAAGCAGGGCGCAGCTGACGCACTGCTGGTCGCAACGGGACGCACACCAAACACCGCTGGTCTGGGCATCGACGCCCTTGGAGTCGAGTTGGACCCACGGGGTCACATCGTCGTGGACTCGAAGCTGCGGACGTCGGTCGACGGGCTAAGTGCCGCCGGTGACGTTACCGGGCTTGCACCCTTTACCCACTCCGCTGACGAGCAGGCTCGTGTTGCGGTCGCTCACGCCCTCGGAGCCAAGGCGAAGTGGAAATACGACGCAACCTCAACACCGGCGGTGACCTTCATTAGCCCCGAGGTAGCCCGCGTCGGGGTGGTAGAAGCTGATGCGCCGAAGGGTTCGCGAGTGGCGTACTTTCCGCTCGAACACGTCGATCGGGCCATTACCGAAGGTCGAACCGATGGCTTCATCAAGCTGATCGCCGCCCCCGGAACACTCACCCGGCATGTGCTTGGGGGAAAGCTCGTTGGTGCCACGATTGTGGCCGACCGCGCCGGCGAGATGATTCACGGACCCACGCTCGCCGTGCGACTCGGAATGTACGTCGGCCGACTCGCCCAGGTCACGGTGCCATACCCGTCATGGACAACAGGTGTACAGCAAGCCGCAGGGATGTTCTTTCAACCAATCAGCGGGCTAGAAGCACGCCCAGCTCGACGCTGAACGCGCCTAGTTGGCCTCCGCAGCCTCGGCAGCAATCCGAGCGCTGAAGTCCCTAAGGCGTGCAAGTGCATCAGAATCAACGGGCTGGGCGAGTGAACCGAGGTCGTTCTTGATCTCGCGAAATGCGTCCGCCTCAAATCCGCAGTCGATACATGCATCGAGGTGGGAGCGGATCTCCTCCATGCGGGCGTCGTCGAGCTCACCATCTAGGTAAGTCTGAAGGCGCAGCGCTACTTCTTTGCAGTTTGTGTATTTTGTTGCCATCTCAGGTCTCCTCCAGAGGGGAAGCCTCAAGGTGCTGTCGAATATTCCGTCTGGCTCGATGCAATCTTGACATTACGGTTCCGACGGGGATTCCAAGGGCATCTGCAGCCTCTTGATATGACAACTCGTTTAGGTCTACGAGTTCGACAACTTTGCGGAATTTCTTAGGAAGTGCAGCAAGCGCCGATTCGATAGGTGCTTCGAACTCTTGGTCCATGAGCTGGGTCTCGGCGTCGGCAGCCTCTGCCGACTCGTCAGCCATACGAGACATAGTCTCATCGGGATCATGCATGAGTTCAGGGCGCTTGCGGCGAACCCGATTGACCTGAGCGTTACGCATGATGGTCAGAAGCCAAGCACGGGGGTAGCGACCGTCGAACCGATCGATCGCCCGATAGGCGCGAAGCAACGTGTCTTGGACCAAGTCCTCGGAATCGGTTTTGTTGCGTGTGATCGAATACGCAACCCGATAAAGAACGTCGAGCTCGGGGATGACGTACTCGTTGAAGCGAGCGTCTTGGCCGACTGGCCCGGCCGGAGTTGTGGTTTCCACGCCAAATACCTTACCGCCCAGTGCCCGAGACAAGAATTCGACATGAAACTGGCGCAGGCCTGAGGCCGTTGAGACCGCGATGTAGTTTGTGTTGCGAACCGTCACCAAAAGCGACGAATCATGCAGCGTTGACTTTCCAACGAATTTTCGGTGGAATGACCCACTTCTGCAAAACACTCCCACTAAGGTGACACCTACTTGTAATTCGCAAGACAGACCGCCAGGTTGGTGGTGCAGGAGGATTCCAGAATGAACAAGAGTGAATTGGTCGCAGAGATCGCATCAAAGGCCGGCGTAACCCAGGCGGATGCTGGTTCGTGTGTCGATGCCATGATGGAGATCGTCTCCTCAGAGGTACGCAAGGGAGGCGAAGTCAACATTCCTGGCTACATCAAGTTCTCCCGTAAGGACACCAAGGAGCGCATGGGTCGCAACCCACGCACCGGTGAGGCTCGCCTCATCCCAGCTGGTACCGCAGTGAAGATCCAAGCCGGATCCAAGCTCAAGGCCGCTGGCAAGCAGCAATAGATCTCACGATCACAACGTAATTTGTGGATGGGGTGGCGTTCGCGCCATCCCATCTGCCGTTTTCCCGGCAGGCCTTTGCTGGCCTGGCATCGAGCTGGAAGGCTTATGACATGACCGACTTTCCGTCACCGACCGACGTGCTCCCACATCGAGCCCCATTTCTGTTCCTCGACGAAATCCTCGAGCTCACGCCGTGCGAGTACGCAAAAGCCAACTGGACGCTCACCGGCGACGAATTCTGGTTTCCTGGGCATTTTCCCGGCCGGCCAACACTTCCTGGAGTGTTGATGTGCGAAGCAATCGCTCAGATGGGGGCGTATACCGTTCTTACTGACCCCGAGCGATATGTGGGCAAATTGCCACTATTCGGCGGCCTCGACAACGCCCGATTCCGCAAACAGGTCGGCCCTGGCGACACCGTTCAGGTCGAGGCCGAGATCCACAAACTGTCGGCTCGAGCGGGCAAAGGCAAAGGGCGAGTGCTCCTCGACGGCGAAGTAGCGTGCAGCGCCGACATTATGTTTGTCGTAGTAGACGCCTGACCGCTAGAGATCCCCAAAGATTTGTACACGGTTTACCCACCGTGGCGGTCTGAAACTGTGTACAAATCTTCACCGGAGGATTTGTACAGGATTTGCCCACCGTGGCGGTCTGAAACTGTGTACAAATCTTTTGGTTAGGCGACGATGTTGACGAGCTTGCCGGGGATGACGATGACCTTGCGGACTTCGGCGCCGTCGAGCAATTCGACGATGCGTGGATCGGCCAGTGCGGCTGCTTCCATGGTTGCCTCGTCGGCGTCGGCGGCGATCGTGATGCGTGACCGCACCTTGCCCTTGATCTGCACCGGAATCTCGACTTCGTCGTCGACGAGCAGCGCTGGATCAGCGGTGGGGAACTCGGCGTAGACCACCGAGGTCTCATTGCCGAGTTTGCTCCACAGTTCCTCCGCGACGTGCGGCACAAGGGGCGAGATCATTCGCACAAGCGGATCGGCCACGGCAGTTGGCGTCGGGCCGTCGAGCTTCGTGAGCTCGTTGTTCAGCTCGGTGATCCGGGCAATCGAGGTGTTGAAGCTCAGCGCGTCCATTGCCGTGCGCACCGAGTCGATGGTGCGGTGGAGCATGCGGTTGAGATCATCGGGCACGGGAATGTCGGAAACGGTCAGCTCGCCGGTGGACTCGTCGACGAGGTTGCGCCAGATGCGTTGCAGCAAGCGTTGGGAACCAACGACCGACTTGGTTTCCCACGGCCGATCCTGATCGATTGGGCCCATGAACATCTCGTAGAGACGAAGCGTGTCGGCGCCATAGTCGCGATACATGTCATCGGGGGTCACCGAGTTCTTGAGTGACTTCCCCATCTTCCCGTATTCGCGGGTGACGGTTTGCCCTTCGTAGGTGTAGCCGTCACCGGCTTCGACAACATCGCCAGCTTCGACGTACATGCCTCGATCATCGACGAATGCATATGCCTGGATGTAGCCCTGGTTGATGAGGCGCTTAAATGGCTCGGGTGTGCTGACCTTGCCCAGGTCGTACAGCACCTTGTGCCAGAAACGGCTGTAGAGCAGATGAAGGACTGCGTGCTCGACGCCGCCGACGTAGAGGTCGACGCCGCCATTCTCGGGGTCGTCGCCACCCATCCAATACTTCTCGGACACGGGGTCGGCAACGACGTCCTCGCTTACCGGATCGATGTAGCGCAGGTAGTACCAACACGAGCCTGCCCACTGCGGCATCGTGTTCAGGTCGCGTTTGTAGGTCTTGAGACCGTCGCCGAAGTCGAGCTCGACGGTCGTCCAGCCATCGGCGCGTCCCAATGGCGGCTCTGGGTCAGAATCCTCGTCGAGCTCACGCGGCGCCCAGTCGATGAGCTCGGGCAGGTTGACCGGCAACATCTCGTCGGGGATGGAACGAGCGTTGTCGTCTTCGTCGAAGACGATTGGGATTGGTTCGCCCCAGTAGCGCTGGCGAGCGAACAGCCAGTCGCGCAACTTGGTGGTGATCGTGCCCTCTCCGGCACCGATCTCCGCAAGGTGATCGATTATGGCCGTCTTGGCCTCGTCGATTTCCATGCCGTCGAGGAAGCCGCTGTTGATTGCGGGCCCCGAGCCAATGTATGCGTCACCGTCGAAGTCGGCGGGTGGCTGCACGGTGCGGATGATGTCGAGATCAAATTCGGTAGCGAATTCCCAATCTCGCTCGTCCTGGCCAGGAACCGCCATGATCGCGCCAGTGCCGTAGCCCATGAGCACGTAGTCAGCAATGAAGACAGGGATGGACTGGTCGTTGACTGGGTTGACTGCATAGCTGCCGGTGAAGACGCCAGTCTTTTGCTTATTGTCCTGCCGGTCGAGGTCGCTGCGTTGTGACGTGACCTTTTGGTACTCGGCGACGGCCTCGGCTGGCGTTGCTGCGCCAGCGGTCCAGGCATCCTTCGTGCCTTGGGGCCATGCGTTCGTGGTCAGGTTCGCAACGAGCGGGTGCTCGGGGGCGACGACCATGTAGGTAGCGCCGAACAGCGTGTCGGGGCGCGTGGTAAAGACCCGAATGTTCGCGACCTCGCCGTCGCCATCGGTAGCGGTTGGAACTTTGAAGTCGACATGGGCGCCTTCGCTGCGGCCAATCCAGTTGCGCTGCATCGTCTTGATGCTGTCGGTCCAGTCGAGCAGGTCGAGGTCGTCGAGCAGCCGGTCGGAGTAAGCCGTGATGCGCATCATCCATTGCTTCAGTGGGCGGCGAAAGACGGGGAAGTTGCCGCGATCGGAAAGGCCTTCTGCGGTGACCTCTTCGTTCGCCAGCACTGTTCCGAGCCCAGGACACCAGTTCACTGGAGCTTCCGATACGTAGGCCAACCGGTAGCTGTTGATTAGGGCCCGCTGGTCACCCGCGGTCATGTTGGCCCAGATCGTCCCGTCCTCGGGAGTGCGGGTGCCGCTTTCGAATTCGGCTTCGAGTTCGCTAATTGGGCGAGCCCTGCCAGCTTCCTCGTCGAACCACGCGTTGAAGATCTGGTTGAAGATCCACTGAGTCCACTTGTAGAACGCCTCGTCGGTTGTGGCCACGGCGCGGCGATCGTCATGGCCGAGGCCCAGGCGGGCCAGCTGGCGGCTCATGTTTGCGATGTTGGCTTCAGTGTTGGTTCGTGGGTGCTCGCCGGTGGCACGGGCATGCTCTTCGGCCGGAAGACCAAACGCGTCGTAGCCCATGGTGTGCAACACGTTGAACCCGGTCATGCGCTTGAAGCGGGCGTAGACGTCGGTGCTGATGTAGCCGAGCGGGTGGCCGACGTGTAGGCCAGTTCCCGACGGGTACGGGAACATGTCCATGATGAAGAGCTTCGGGCGCTGCGCGAGGTCGGCGGGGCCATTGCTTGGGCCCTCGGTTAGCGAGCCCGATGGGTTGGGCGTGTGGTAGGTGCCCGCCGCTTTCCAGCGCTCCTGCCAGGTGGTTTCGATGGTGTCGGCGAGCGCAGCGTCATAGCGATGCGCAGGCATTTCAGTGCTCTCATTCACGGTGGTGAGTCTATGCGTCAGTAAGTTCAGGGAGTGCGACGCAAACGACCTGCTGCCCGAGTGGTGCTACTCGATCGAGACAACCGGATCTTCATGATCAACTCGTCCGACCCGGGCGACCCCACAAAGCCCGCCTGGTGGGAGATTCCCGGTGGCGGAATGGACCCAGGAGAGTCGAGTGCCGATGCTGCTCGCCGCGAGATCGTCGAAGAGACCGGCATTGCCGAGTTCGAATTAGGCCCTTGTATCTGGACACAAGAGTGCCAGTTCACGTTCGCCGGGATGTTCTTCGACTCTGAAGAGTGGATTCACGTCGCCTGGTGTGACGGGGGCGAGTACAACCCGCAAGGCCTTGAGTACTTCGAAGCTCTGGCCTTCAAGGGGGCGAAGTGGTGGGACATCCCCGAACTACTCGCCAACGATGAGCCAGTCTTGCCTCCACGATTGCGCGAGTTCATTGCCCCAATCGCAGCCGGCGAGCTTCCCTCAAGCCCTATCGACATCAGCTAAGGGTTCTCGACAGTGCGCGACTCAGGCGATTTTGAACAGACGAAGGACTTCCGCTGTCGGCTGATACAGGCGGCTCGAAACCTTGCGCTTTTCGGGTTGGTCTGCTCGACGATTATCGCCATGCTGCGGTTCAGTGACATTGGTCAACCGCTTCTCTTTGGCCTTGTGCCGATCGCTCCCGCAGTTGCGCTCGTCTGTCTCGTCGCATGGGGACTGCTCCGCGGACCTTTGCAGATGGGTGGTTGTCTTCTGGTGGCGATCGTGCTGGCGACGCTCATGTTGCCCGGCGAAATCCTCCCACGCCGCGGATGCGATATCGCCGCCGCAACCGTGGAGGAGTCGATCGTGGTCATGTCGCACAACCTGCTCATCGTCAATCGAGAACCCGATGCCGTCCGGGCGCAGGTCCAGCGAGTCGATCCGGACGTGCTCGCCTTCCAAGAAGTGAGCGACGAATTCACCAACGGACTTCTGGTAGCTCTCGCCGACGACTACCCGTACATAATGGTCGAGCGAAATCAAGCGCTTCTAAGCCGATGGCCACTAGCGGAGACGCGGGTGGTCGATGCTGAATCGACCTACCGTAAACCCATGCTCATCGCGACGGTTGAGTCGCCGATCGGTGGTGTTCGGATAGCGAACTTCCACGCAGACCCTCCCTTCGAAACGCCTCTGCGTGAGGTTCAAGAGCAGCAGTTTGCGTTCCTCGCCGAGGACCCCGATGTCCAAGACATCGACGTGCTCATTGGCGACTTCAACGCACCGTCGTCCGACCGCAAGTTTCGCGAGATGCGATCGACCCGCTTCACCGATGCCCATCGCGTTGCGGGTTGCGGACTAGGCACCACCTGGTCGCCACGCGGCACCGGGCCCAGCCTCTTGTCGATCGACCATGCGCTGCTCGCCGACACCGTGACCGCTGAGAGTTTCGAGATCTTCGACTACGCCGGCAGCGATCACCGGGCAATAGCGGTGCGAGTCACAGCTCGAAGCAGACCTTGACTGCGCCTCGCTGGCCAGCGTTTGCTGCGTGGGCGATGGCGTCCTTGTAGCGGTCGAGGGGATACTTCGCGCTAACCAGGCGACCGAGCTTGGCGGACTTGGCCAAGTCTTGAGCTCGGACGAAGCTGCTGATCGTGGTGCCGTCAGGCCACACATCGGTGCCGTAGGTGTAAGCGCCAATGAGTTCGGTTTCGCGATGCCACAGCGCGGTCAGGTCGATGTTGAGCTTGCCGGGCATGCCGACGAGCACGACCTTGCCGCGTGGACGGGTAACCCCGATCGACGCTTCGATCGATGAGGCATTGCCGATGGCATCGATGGTGACGTCTGCTCCGCCCGAGAGGTTCTCGCCAATCATGCGGCAACCGGTTACGCGTCGTACGGCCCGCTTGGTCTCACTGGGAGCAACGACGACGTCGGCGCCCAGCTCGGAAGCGAACTGCTTCTGAATCGGGTACTTGGCCACCGCAATGATCGTTTCGGCGTTCGTGTACTCGCGAAGGGCTGCGATCGTGACGAGGCCCATCGTGCCCGCACCGTGCACAAGCACGACGCCACCGTCGATCTGTGCTTTGGCTGCGGCGTGCACTCCGCCCGCAGCGGGTTCGAGCATGACTGCGTCTTCGTCGGACAAAGAATCTTGTACGGCGTGCAGTTGGCTGTCGTGGGCCACAAATTGTTCGCCCCAGCCACCCCCGGTGCTGGCGCAGAAGCCCACCTGGATGCCATCGTCGATGTCGCCCGCGATGAGATATCCGTAGTCGGTGCCATCGCCGGGCGCATCGCCGAGAGGAGCCTCACCTCGAGCGGCTGGGCCCAGGACCGGCTCGATCACGACTCGGTCGCCTGCATCGGTTGTGCCGACGACCTCGTGACCTGGGACGAACGGGAAGCTGACCAGGTCGTCGAAGTATCCCGACGAGTGGCCGTCGATGGTCGAAAGGTCACTTCCACAAATGCCGGTGAGCGTGGGGCTGATCAAGGACCAGTCGTCCCCTGGAAGTTCGGGAGGGTCGATGTCGGCCAGATGCAGCGGGCCAATTCCAGCGCCGCTGCCGGGGCGGATTGACGACGCGACCGAAGCAGCTGCATACCGAGCTTCTTTGCGTTCAAAGAGGAGTGCTTTCACCCGCACAGTCTGCCCGCGATGGCCCGTTGCCCCAAAGTCGTCGAAAGTTACGGCCATCCGATGCTGGACGACTGTCCAGTTGTGCGGTTTACTTGGCTAGTTGAACCTCGTGTCCGCTTCGGCCGATTCGAGCCTCAGAGAAAGCTAAACACCATGAAGATCTTGTGCGCAGACGCCCTGGCGGACGACCTGCTCGCCCCTCTCCGGGATTCCGGTCACGAAGTGATCGTCGAATCCGACCTCTCAGGAGACACGCTTCCCGCCCGAATCGGCGAGCTCTCACCCGACGTTCTTGTGGTTCGCTCAACAAAGGTCAACGCTGATGCCATCGAGGCGTCGACCTCGCTTGGCCTTGTCGTTCGCGCTGGCGCTGGCACTGACAACGTCGACAAGGATGCTGCGTCAGCTCGCGGTGTCTATGTGGCTAACGTGCCCGGAAAGAACGCAATCGCCGTGGCCGAACTGGCGATGGGGTTGCTCCTGGCGATCGATCGCCATATCGCCACAGGGAACGCCGACTTGGTCGCAGGCCAGTGGAACAAGGGCAAGTACGCAAAGGCCGACGGCATCTATGGCAAGACGCTGGCCATCATTGGTCTCGGCGAGATTGGATTCGCACTGGCAGAGCGGGCAAACGCATTTGGCATGCAAGTCGTGGCGCTGCGAAAGTCAGGTCGTTCAACAACTGCACTGTCCCGGCTGCGCTCGGCTGGCATCACGCTCGTCGATTCGATCGACGACCTGCTCAGCATCTCCGACGTTGTGTCGCTACATGTTCCGAAGTCGCCTGAGACTACGGGCATGGTCGACGCCGACTTCCTTGCGAAGATGCAGGACGGCGCGATTCTGATCAACACCGCGCGAGGTGAGGTTGTGGACGGCGACGCGCTGATCGCGGCGATGGACGCAAAGGGAATCCGTGCCGGCCTCGACGTGTGGCCAGATGAACCATCGGGCAAGGCGGGGGACTGGACGTCGGCCCTATCCACGCACCCGAACGTTGTCGGCTCACATCACATAGGTGCGTCAACCCAGCAAGCCCAAAACGCAGTTGCAACGGGAACTGTCGACGTCATCGAGGCGTACCTCGGCGGGCGCATCACCAACTGCGTCAACATGGTCGCTGACACCCTCGGTTGTGCCGTCCTTACCGTGCGCCACCTCGACCGAGTAGGCGTACTTGCGAAGGTGTTTGAAACCCTTCGTACGGCCGGGCTGAACGTGCAGCAGATGGAGAACCAGCTCTTTACCGGCTCAGTCGCCGCCGTCGCGTCGATCAACCTGGAGTCAGCTCCGTCCGACGAGGTGCTTGCAGCGATCGAAGCCGACGACGATGTTTTGGCCGTCTCCGTTTCGTCCAAGGTGGCCTAAGTGGTCGCGTTCGTTCCCTTTCATGGCTCACATATCAAGCCGGACTTTGTACGCCGTGTGCCCGCTCCTGCGTTCGACTCGATGTCACGGGCCGAACGTGCCGAGTACCTGCGTACCCACCCCGAGAGCTACACGCTCGTAACGCGTTCACCCAACGACGGAGGGCCCGAGGGCGACGCCAGCCCCGAACGTTTGCTCGAGCTCGGTGCCGAGGCGCTTCAGCGCATCCTCGATGCCGACGCGTTCGTTGAAACCGAAGGACCGGCCTTCTTCCTGTACCGATTGACCCTTGATGAGCACGTCCAACTAGGAGTCGTAGGGCTCGTCGAAACAGCCGACTATCTGGACGGCCGGGTAAAGCGGCACGAACAAGTGTCAACCCAACGGGCCGTCCACCTGTCCAACCACTTCGAGGCTCTTGGCGTGCATTCGTCCCCGATTGCCCTGGGATATCGAAGCCGCCCGGAGATTCGCGAACGAATCGACGTCATGTTGGAAACCCATGAGCCCGTACTGAGCTTCACTTCTGGTGATGGTCTGGAACAAGCGGTGTGGGTCATCGAGGACGCTGATCACTGCGGGGCCATCTCCGAACTGTTTGCCGACGAAGAGCTGTACATCATGGATGGACATCATCGGGCGGCCGCAGCAGGCGAGCTCGCGAAGCGACTTGATGGCGAGCGAAGCAAATACATGCTTGGCGTGGTGTTTGCTGACGACCGGATGAACATCGACCCGTTCCATCGTCGAGTGTGTGTTGCCGACGATGCCGATATCGACACCATCAAGGCATCGTTGCATTCGCTGCTCGGCTTGGAGCTCGACGACCGGCTTATGAACGAGCTGCCCGAGGTACCGGGGCAGATCGGCGTGTGCATGGATGGCCAGTTCTGGTTGGGCGTGTTGCCTCCGGTTCTGACCGAGTCGCCGTTGGACGCTATTGACCCGGTTCGCTTGCAGAATCAGATCATCGGTCCGGTGCTGGGCATCGACCCCGAAAAGGGTGCGGGCAAGATCAGCTACTTCCTCGACGCGATCGACCGGGCAGCGCTGTGCGAGTCCCTTGAGCCACGCGAGCTTCTGTTTATCTTGCGGGCGGTAACTCCCGCCGAGGTGTTCGCTGTAGCTGACGAAGGCCTCGACATGCCCCCCAAGAGCACCTACGTAACCCCAAAGCCAAGATCAGGCGTATTCCTCAGGCGATTCTGACCGGGTCCCAGCCCCGTACTGAGTTAATCGTCCAGACTTTGTCGGCCTTACGGAGGTCGTCGCGGGTGAGGATCCGTTCGGTGAGCTGACCGCGGTCGAGGAGCTCCTCACGCAGTGTGCCTGCTAGCAGGCCACTCGAGTGGTCGGGAGTGACGAGTTCTCCGTCGAGTTCGAGGACAAGGTTCGCAATGCACGTTTCGGTGAGTTCGCCTCGACGGTTCCACAAGATCACGTCGGGGGCGTCGGGGAAGCGTTCTAGGGCTTCCTCGTACCGGGTGCGAATGGTGGTTTTGTACACGAGAAACTCGTCGTACGGGTCGGTTGGCTCGGTGTCGATGGGAAGCGACCGCACGTCGCCGCTGTCGGGCGGGAGCGGCCCGACCTGAAGCTCGGGTTCGCCGGCGGCGTCGATGAGCAGGCGAAGCTTGACCGGCGTGTCGGAACGGACGCTGTTGAGGAGGTCCATGACGATGTCCATGTCGACGTGGATGTTGAAGTGGTCGCCGGCGTCGAGCAATCGGTTGATGTGGCGTTGTCGAAGCGAAACGCCTGCGTCGGGTGTCCAGGCCATTGTTTCGAGGAGTTGCAGTGGCTTGCCAGCACGGGCGAGGACACGAGATTTGTGTTCGGTTTCTTCCCATTCGTTGTGGGCCTCGGAATCCCACACGATTCCACCTCCGACGCCGTAGGTTCCCTGACCCGATTCGAGGTCGAGCCACACACTTCGGATGATGACGTTGAATTCCCACCGTCCATCGGGGGAGAGGGCGAAGACAGAACCGCAGTAGGCGCCACGGGGGGTTTGTTCAAGTTCGGCGATGATCTCGGTAGTGCGATACTTGGGCGCTCCGGTGATCGAGGCCACGGGGTAGAGCGCTTGTAGTGCTTCCACCAACCCCACCGTTGATACCGCATCGACTGTGGACGTCATGGTGTGGACGGTGGGGTAGTGCTCGACTTCAAGCAGTTTTGGAACGTTCACGCTGCCAACTTGCGCGATGCGTCCGAGGTCGTTGCGCACCATGTCGACGATCATCACGTTTTCGGCGCGGTCTTTTAGGCTGCTTGAAAGATCCTCGACGATCTGCGCGTCGATCTCTGGGTCGAAGTGTCGTGGACGGGTGCCTTTCATCGGCCGCGACGACAAGATGTCGCCGTCTCGCGTGAAGAACAGTTCGGGCGACGCGCTGCAAAGCGCATGCGAACCGAAGTGCAAGAACGCGTCATGCTTGGCTCGTTGGGCCCGGGACAACGACGCGAAGAGTCCTTCGGCGCTGCCCCAGAACGTGGCGTTTCGGCGGACGGTGTAGTTGACCTGGTACGTCTCGCCCGACCGGATGTACTCCCGCACCTTCGCAATTGATTCGGTGTAGCGCTGTTCAGTCTGATCTGGCGTCCATTCGCTGATCTCGAAGGGGCCGTCGAGTGGTCCATCTGTTGGTTCGCCTGAGGAGAAGATGCCGTAGGCCAGCAACGGCGTGCTGTCGTCGCGTTGGCTCACAACCGCCGGGTCAAACGCCGGGCCAGCGTCGTAGCTGAGCATGCCTACGACCCAGTTTCCTGCAGCCGTGGCCGCCTCGGCCTTCTCGAGTGCCGGTAGCACCTCGTCGAGATCCCAGATGGTCACCGTTTCGATTGGGTCCTCGAAGCGCATCCAGCCTCGGTCAGCGCCGACGCGAAGTAGGCCGGTGTGCAAACGTGTCGACCCAAGCATGCCCCCAATCTACGGCCGCCAAGCACCTGTGGGTGTGAACATGTCGACCAGCCCAGCTAGTGTCAGGTACGTGGTCTACGAAGCACCCGAATACCACCCTGCCTTTGAAGAATATTGCGAGACGATATTCGAGCTGAGCGAGGACGGACTCGACGTCAAACAAGCGCGCATTGCCGACCGTCTGTCGGTGTCGCGCCCAGCGGTCTCCGAAATGATCCGCAAGATGGAACGCGAGGGCCTCGTAACCACCGACGACTCCGGCGAGCTGTCGCTGTCCGACGATGGCATGATCCTTGCCCAGCAAGTGGTGCGACGTCACCGGCTCGCCGAGCGCTTCCTCACCGACATGCTCGACCTCAGCTGGGCAGAGGCCCACCACGAAGCCGGCAAGTGGGAACACGTCATCAGCCCGGTTGTTGAAGAAGCCCTTGCCCGAGTGTTGGGCAACCCAACAACGTGTCCTCATGGCAACCCGATTCCTGGGTCTGGTTACGAACGCCCAGTTGATGCAACCACGCTTGGCCAAGTCAAGGTTGGCGATGGCTTTGTGGTGCAACGGATTCCCGAAGAGCTCGAATTCGAGCCAGGTCTCCTCGAGTATCTCGAAGAGGTCGGTGTCACTCCCGGCCAGACCGGCGTTGTCATGGCGCTTGCACCCGACGGCACAACCACCGTCGAGGTTGAAGGACGCCCCTTCGGTATCGGACCCTTCGCTGGCGAACGAATCGTTGTAACTGCCGCTCCCTCAGCTGCTTAGGGCTTGCGTAACAGAGCTTCGCTAGCGCTGTTTCGAAAGTGGGCGCACGATTAGCGTCCAGGTTGCGACGAAGGACAGCGCCACGAGCGTTAGCGCCATGAGCCCTGCTTCGGTGACGAACGCCTCGTTGAACGTGCTGAAGATTCGAGTTGCGAGCGTTTCGAACTCGATGGGTGCGAGCAGAAGGCTGATCGGCAGTTCTTTCATCGTGGACAGCAACACCAGGCCACCGGCGGCCAACAAACCGGGGGTCATGAGCGGAATGTCGATCCGGGTGAACCGGCGAAGCGGCGACGCTCCGAGGCTTTCGGAAACGTCGCGGAGACGGTCAGGTACGGCCGACACCGACACGAGTGTGGTACCCATTGCCAGCGCCGCGAACCGCACGGTGTAGGCGAAGATCAAAATCGTGAACGAGCTGTTGAACGTCGAGAACGTCCAGTCGGTCTGGCGTATGAAGAATGTTCCCGCTAGTGCAATGAGGATGCCGGGCAACGCAAAGGTCGAAATCGCCACCGCATGACCCAACGTGCCGACGCTCGACCGATATCGCCCGGCAAGAACGGCAATTGGCAACACGATGAGGACAGCGGTGATCGCAGCCACGGCGCTAACGGCGAGTGTGTGCCAGGTCACCTCGAAAATGTCGCCTCCGTCGACCACCATTCGTCGGCCCGTGCGGTTTCGAGTAAGCAGTCCGCGAACACTCCACTCGATGAGCGCCAGCAGGGGTGCGATCAGCGCCATCAACGTGACGGCTCCGACGACGAACAACGCTGGCGCTTTTCCTCGACCAAGGGTGAGTGCCGCTGCGGTGCCGTGGATGCGCTGCGTGGTCTGCGTGGGACGGCGCCGCTGCGCCCACCGTTCGGCGAGCACCACGAGCCCTGCGAGGATGAGGAGAACCAAGCTGAGAGCGAGGGCCACTGGACGGTTGGCCAGCTGGTTGTTCTCGATGGCACGGGTAAGGGTGTCATAGCGAAGGATGGCGACCGCCCCAAAATCCGAGATCGCATACAAGAACACGAGCAGCATTCCGGCAGCGATTGCGCCAAACGCCTGCGGGACGATGATTCGGGCGAATACCCGCCACGAGCTATTGCCGAGCAGGCGGGCGGACTGCTCGATCGACCCAGGCAATCGTGAGAACCTGGCCGCTACTGGCAAGAACACATACGGGTACGTCAGTAACGTCAGCACGAGCCAAGATCCGAACAAGCCGCTCAATGTGAACGACCTGTCCACGCCAATGAACCCGAGCGCGTCGTTCAGCAGGCCGCCGGGGTTGAGCGTTCGAACGAGCGCCGCTGCGCCGATGAAAGTGGGGTAGACCAGCGGAAGAACGAGCAGCACGCTGAAGAGGCGACGAAACGGCAGATCGGTCCGGGTCGTCAGCCACGCAAGGCCTGTGCCAACGACTCCAGCTGACACGCTCACGAGAGTTGCAAGGACGATGGTTCGGCGCAGCGGGCCCTGGACCCCGTCGGTCATCAGCAATCCAAATGGATCGGCATCAGCCGTGAAGTTGCGGATCAGGAGGTACGCCGCGGGTGCGGCGAGTACGAGCGCGGCAACAGTCGACAGCACAACCAACAACGGCGGCGGAGCCTGTTGGTGTGACTGCCGGCTTGCCGTCATGAGCTAGCGAGAATCCCGCTGGACTCGATGATCTTTACCGTGCCTGCCAGCCCATCGCCGAGCTCGTCGAAAGTCACGTCGAAGTCCGAGCCATCGTCGCCCAATGGCGGCAGGGCTTCGGCGGGGTCGACGCCGTCTGCAAGTGGGTACTCGAGCGAGTCGTTCGTGAAGAAGGTCTGGGCTCCGTTGCTCAACATGAAGGCCAGCAGTTGCTCACCGGCGGCAGGATTGTCCGAGGTCGAGGTCACCGCTCCGGCGGTGACGATCACGAGCGATCCAATGTCGTCGGATGCGAAGCTGTGGTTCTCTGCCCGGTGGGCGTCGCCAAGCGCCTCGGCTTCTTGGAAGTTGTAGTAGTGGTTGACCAAGCCGAACTCGTACTCGCCGCGTCCGACGGCATCGACGGTTGGACGGTTGCTCTCGGTCACGATGGCGTCGTTGGCCACCATGTCAGCGAGCCATTGCTCGGCAACGTCATCGCCCTCTTGGGCACGGAACACCGTGAACCAGTCCTGAAATGATCCGTTGGTTGCCGGGATGGCTACCTGGCCGGCGTACTTGGGGTCGGCGAGGTCGAGGACAGAGTCTGGCAGGTCGGCTTCGTCGACCAGGTCGACGTTGTACACCAGCACTCGTTGGCGCCCGGTAATGCCAACCCAGTTGCTGTCGCCGCCAACGTTCGCGTCGTCGACGAGGGTGGTCACGTCGCTGCCGAGGGAGGTAAGGAGGCCTTCGTTGCGAAGGAAGCCAACCACACCAGGCGACTTTGACAAGAAGACGTCCGCAGGGGAGCGATCGCCCTCTTCGACGAGCTGCAACGCGAGGTCTGCTGGCTTGCCGAAGTTGGTTCGAACCTGGATCCCGCTTTCGCACTCAAATGCGTCAAGAACAGGTTTGACCAACTCTTCGCTGCGGCCGCTGTAAATCGTGATCTCGGTGTCTGATGCCTCGGCACACTCGCCGCTGTAGATGCTCAGCGCTGGATCCTCGAGAGTATTTGCCACTGTGCTTGAGCCACCGCAAGCAGTGGCGAGAAGTGCGATCGAAGCGATGCTGGCGATGGTGGTGCGGCGGGGGGAGATCTTCATGATTCGCACACTGTACGCACACTGCACCAGAGTTGTAAAGGCTGCCTAACAAGTCGTAGTTGTGGCACTTTTCACAGAGGTCCTTCCTTACCATGTTAGGGCGGGTTATCAGCGCATAGAAGTCCGTGTATTCATGAAAGATCAAGGATGTTGAGGCGGCCTGATAGAACCGATCGTCTGTATGGTCTGGGTATGGGCCATGACCACGCACACGACCACGACGGCCACGATCACTCACACCCACACAGTCACATGGTCCATGACCATCGCGATGTGCAGGGTGGCGCCGCGCGAGCCGCGGTATTTGGTGTGAGTGACGGCCTGGTGTCTAACGTTGCGCTGATCCTGGGCGTCGCTGCGGCTTCGGAAACGTCATCATCGGTCGTTATCGCTGGCGTGTCGGGTCTCCTCGCTGGCGCCGCGTCGATGGCCGCAGGGGAGTACGTGTCGATGAAGGCACAGAACGAACTCATCGAACGAGAACTCCGCATTGAACGAGAATCACTTGCGAACAACCCCAAAGGCGAACTGCGCGAGCTTCAGGCCATCTACGCCAATCGAGGGCTCGACTCCGACAAGGCCCTAGAACTCGCCGAAGCCGTCCACGAAGACCCAGAGGTAGCGCTCGAGGTCCATGCCCGCGAGGAACTTGGCGTCAACCCCGACGACATCGGCGACCCCATTGGCGCCGCCGCAAGTTCGTTTCTGGCGTTCGCTATCGGTGCGGTACTGCCTCTGCTTCCATGGTTCGTCAGCGACGGCACCGCGGCCATGGTGATGTCGGTGATCGTTGGTCTTGCCGCCGCCGCTGGAGTTGGTATGTTGCTCGCCAAATTCACCGAGCGTTCAGCGCTTCGCACTGCAGGCCGTCAGGTCGCGTGGGCCGCCGGAGCTTGCGCGATCACCTTTGCCATCGGCTCCTTGCTGGGCACCGCCGTTTAGCTAGCCAATAGCGTCGGGCATTTCCGACTTGCGCTTGTCGATGTACGCGAGCATTTCGGCATCGGCCGCGTCGTCGAGCTCGGGCGCCTCGTAGTCCAACAGCATCTGCTTCCACTGCTCGTTCGCACGTTGGGCCGCAGTGAGCGAACCGTCTTCTGACCATTGCTCGTAGCTGTTGTTGTCCGAAAGCGTGTTGCGATAGAACGCGGTCTCGAAGTTCGCAAGAGTATGGGCGTTACCAAGGAAGTGTTGCCCATGCTCGTTGGTGCGGAAGGCATCCATTGCTTGACCGTTCTCGGTCATGTCAACGCCCTTGGCGTAGACGTTCATTGCGCCCAGCTGGTCCGCATCCATCATGAGCTTCTCGAGGCTGATGGCGAGACCGCCCTCGATCCAGCCGGCAGCATGGAGCACAAAGTTCACGCCGGCCTGGACCGTCGGCAAAATGGTGTGAGCCGATTCGTAGGCTGCTTGAGCGTCCGGCGTCTTCGAGGACGTGAACTGGCCTCCGGAACGGAACGGAACCCCAACACGTCGAGCGAGCTCGGCCATGATGTAGATCGCGAGGCCACCTTCGGCGGTGCCAAATGTGGGGGCGCCAGTGGCCATCGACATCGACGTGGCAAACGTTCCGAAGATGACGGGGGCGCCAGGAGCGGCGAGTTGAACGAATGCCATTCCGGCCAGGGCTTCGGCTAGGGCCTGGGCTGCAAGACCAGCAACGCTTACCGGCGACATGGCGCCCATAAGGATGAATGGCGAGATCACGGTCGCCTGGTTGGCCTTGGCGTAGACCTCGGCAGCGCCGAGCATCGTCGCGTCCCACGCGAGGGGAGAGTTGGCGTTGATGAGGCTCGTCATGACCGTGCGTCCAGCGAGATCGCCACCGAAGGCAATGCGGCTCAGCTCAACCGAGTCAGCAGCGTTCTCAGGTGCCGTCACCGACCCCATGTAGGGCTTATCGCTGAACTTGATGTGGGAATACACCATGTCGAGATGGCGCTTGTTGACCGGCACATCGACCGGCTCGCATACGGTGCCGCCGCTGTGGTGAAGGTGCGGCAGCTGATACGCCAGCTTGACCACGTTCTGGAAGTCCTCGATGGTGGCGTATCGCCGACCCTTGTCGAGGTCGGTGATGAACGGCGAGCCGTAGTTCGGCGCGAAGACGGTGTGCTTGCCGCCGATCTGCACGTTTTTCGCCGGGTTGCGGGCGTGCTGGGTGAACTCGGCGGGAGCGTTGTCCTGCACGATCTTGCGGGCAAGCCCCTTGGGGAAGTACACCATCTCGCCGTCGATGCCGCATCCTGCATCTTCGAGGAGAGCGAGGGCTGATGGATACTCGTTGAACTGGATTCCGACCTCGGACAGAATGATCTCGGCGTTCTCCTCGATCTGCTGCAATGCAGCCTCATCGAGAACACTGACCGGCTCGAGTGTTCGGGTGAGGTACGCCTGAGTAACGGCGCCAGCAGCAGCGCGTGCGGCTTGGCGTCCGGCGCGACCGCCGCCACTTCGACCCCGTCGCTTTGGTGCATCTTGAGACATGGTGACTCCTCATTGAGTTTGGTGGGCAGGGGCCCCGGGTGTTGGTTCTTGTTTGGCGTTTACGGAGCGAAGCGGAGGAAAGGCCGTTAGAGAGGAGGCGCCTTAGGCGCCGACGGACGGCGGCGGCGCCGTCGTCCGGTCGAGTCTCCACCTGCGGCTGCCGCGTTGGCGAATCGGCGCTCGGGAAGCGGCATCACCTTGTTCAGGTGTGGGTACTCGGCCACGGCATGGGGAATAGCCATTGCTTCGACGAAGTGTTGTTGAAAGCTCGCCTCGGTTGCGGTCTCGATCTTGGTGATCGTCGGGATAAGCGCTTCGATCTCGCGGCGGGCCTTGCCGGACAGCAGAGCGATAACCGCGCCGGTTCCCGCCGCGTTGCCAGCAGCGGACACTCTTTCGATGTCACAGTCGGGCACGAGGCCGAGAGCAACGGCGTACGCGGGTTCGATATGGCTGCCAAACGCCCCAGCGAGGCGGATCTGGTCGACGTGGTCGATGCCCCGATGCTCCATCAGCAACTTGATGCCTGCGTAGAGCGCGGCCTTGGCCAGTTGGATGGCTCGGATGTCGTTCTGCTCGACGTAGATGTTTGGCTCGCCCTCGTGTAGCAGGTACGAGAACGTACGGTCGTTCTCGACGATCCGGTGCGTGCGCGAAGCAAGCTCTCCGTCGACAACACCGTCGGCGGAGATCACGCCTGACAACATCATCTCGGCCACGACCTCGATGATCCCCGAGCCGCAGATGCCGGTGATGGTGATCTTCTTGGTCTGTTCGGCGAATTCGGGTTCGTTGCTCCAGGCTTCGGCGCCAATGATCTTGAACCGGGGTTCGAGCGTCTCTGGGTCGATGCGGACGCGTTCGATCGCGCCAACTGTGGCTCGCTGGCCCGACGAGATCTGGGCACCTTCGAAGGCTGGGCCTGTGGGGGAGGAGGCCGCCAGCAAATGCTCGCGGTTTCCAAGAACGATCTCGGCGTTGGTGCCAACGTCGACCAGGAGCTGATAGTCGTCAGATTGGTCGGGGCGCTCGGAAAGGATGGCCCCAGCAGTGTCGGCCCCGACGTGGCCTGCGATACACGGCAGGACGTACACCCGGGTGGTGTCGCGGCATTCGATACCGAGGGTTGACGCAGGTGTCTCGACCGCCTTGTCGGTAGCAAGCGCGAACGGTGCGCCCCCAAGTGGGACCGAGTCGAGCCCGAGGAGCAGGTGGTGCATGATGGGGTTGCCGACCAACACGACTTCCATGATGTCGGTGCGATCGACCTCGGCCTCTTCGGCGAGTTGACCCACGAGCTCGTTCAGGGCCTCGTGCATTGTCGTGGTCAGCTCGACTTCGCCGCCGGGGTTCATCATCACGTAGCTGACCCGGCTCATCAGGTCTTCGCCGAACTTGATCTGTGGGTTCATCAAGCCGTTGGTAGCTAGCGCGTCGCCCGTGCTGAGGTCGAGGAGGTGTCCGGCGATCGTGGTTGAGCCAATGTCGACCGCAATGCCGTAGATCGCGTCGTGAAACCCGGACCATGCAGCGACGATCTCGTCGCCATCTCGAACCGCCACTGTTATCTCGCGGTTCTTGGTGAGCGCCGTCTGAATTTGTTTGACAACGCTGAGCGATGCCGCAAGGTCAGCGAGTTCCCATTCTTCGGAAAGTGCGTCGCGAAGAAGGTCGAGTTCGCTACGTGGAGTCTCGAGCTCCTGAGGTGCCACCGTCGTGAAGTACAGGCGAGTGACCGGGTCGACTTCGATGTTGTCGACTTCGAGGCGCTTGCGAACCACCTGGCGATGAACCTGGCTCTCAGCAGGTACGTCGACGACAAGATCGCCGATGATTTCGGCATGGCATCCGAGACGATGACGGTCTGAGCCCAGTGGCCGACGTCCCCGATACTCGGTCGTCTCGCTCGGTCCCGGCACGCTGATGCTGTCGGCCCGAGAGGTAATGGCGTGCTTCGCGAACTCGCCAACCTCAGGAACGATCTGGCAGCGCCCGCAGATACCGCGCCCGCCGCACACGGTGTCGAGGTCGACACCGAGCTCACGCGCCGCGTCAAGGATGTTTGTACCGCGTTCAACTTCGCCCTGTCGACCCGATGGGGTGAAGACGACGCGAACGGAATCTGACACGAACTTACGCCCGCTTACGTCCGCCGCGACGACGAGCACCACCGGCGCCACCGCCAGCGTCGGGGTCACGCTTGGCGGCGATCCATGCTGCGCAATTGGCATCGTGTCCATTGAGTACGTCAGCGGCCATCACGCAGTTCTTCACCTCTTCATGAAGCGGGCTCATGATTGCCGAGGTCATGCCAGCGCCAATCGCCATCGACAAGAAGTTGCCCGTGATGTGGTGGCGAGCCGGAAGACCAAAGCTGACGTTCGAGGCACCACACGTCGTGTTCACACCGAGCTCGTTGCGCAAGCGGCCAACGAGTTCAAACACCTGACGCCCAGCGGTTCCCATGGCACCAATGGGCATGACGAGCGGGTCGACGACGACATCAGCTGCAGGAATGCCAAAGTCCGACGCCCGGTTCACGATCTTCTTCGCAACTTCAAAGCGAACGTTCGGGTCCTCGGAAATGCCGGTCTCATCGTTCGAGATAGCGACGACTGCCGCGCCGTGCTTCGCGACGAAGGGCAGCACCCGTTCGAGGACTTCTTCTTCGCCCGTCACCGAATTGATGAGTGGCTTGCCCTCGTAAATCTCGATGGCTGCTTCGAGCGCTTCGACGATCGATGAATCGATACTGATCGGTACGTCGGTGACCGACTGGACTTCCTTGATTGCCCGGACGAGCAATGCTGGCTCGTCGGCCAGCGGAATCCCGGCATTGACGTCGAGCATTTGTGCGCCAGCTTCGACCTGGGCGATTGCGTCCGCGACAACACGGCTGAAGTCGCCGTTCTTCATCTCCTCGGCCAGCAGCTTGCGGCCGGTTGGGTTGATGCGCTCGCCGATCATGACGAACGGACGGCCAAAGCCGATAACGACTTCTTTCGTGGCGGAACTGATGATGGTGTCGGTCATGACTCGTCTCCATTGACTGGGTCTTGGCTGGCTTGTGTGTCGGGGTTGAGCCCACCGGCACGAACGAACTCGTTGAGGCGTTCCATTGTGAACTCAGCTTCGATCTCGGCGACGAGTGCGGCTACGGCGGCTTCGATGTCGTTGGTCTCGAGTGGGCGCTGTTCCTGTCCCATCTCGGCGACGTAGCTGTTGGCGTCTTTCAGGTCGGCGATCATCGCGGCGCGGTCGATGGCGGCCTGGAACCGGTGGGGGAGTTCGACCTGAACCTTTTGGTCGCCCGAACTGCCATTGACTTGTGCGGGGATGTCTCGCCACTTGATGATCTTGAGGCTTGGACCCCCGCCACGGCGGCGGCGTCCGCCACGTGCTGGTTCTGTCATCTCGCCCTCCATGGACGTCGTCGTCGAACGTACTCGGCGACGGATTGGACGACCCGATGGTGCGGTGCCGTCGAGTTCCAACTCAGGCAGCCCGGCGTGCAGCGACGAGCTTGCTCGCCGTCTCGGATGCGACAGCTGCGTCGCGGCAGTAGGCGTCAGCGCCGACGGCGGTGCCGAACTCTTCGTTGAGCGGAGCTCCACCAACGAGGATGATGTAGTCGTCGCGCATGCCGCGTTCGATGAGGGTGTCTACGACGACCTTCATGTAGGGCATGGTCGTCGTCAGTAGCGCGGACATTCCCAAAATGTCGGGCTTGTGCTCTTCGATGGCCTCGATGTACTCGTCGACGTCGGTGTTGATGCCGATATCGATCACTTCGAAGCCAGCACCTTCGAGCATCATGGCAACGAGGTTCTTGCCAATGTCGTGGATGTCGCCCTTAACGGTGCCGATGACGACCTTGCCGATGGGCTCTGCGCCGGTTTCGGCCAGGAGTGGGCGAAGGATGGCCATCCCAGCTTTCATTGCGTTCGCGGCGAGCAAAACTTCGGGAACAAACAGGATGCCGTCGCGGAAGTCGATGCCGACGATACGCATGCCTTCGACAAGTGCGTCGTTGAGCACGCGGTCAGCGCCCCAGCCGCGCGCTAACAGAATGTTTGTGCCTTCGGCAATTTCGTCGGCCAGACCGTCATACAGGTCGTCGTGCATCTGCGCGGTTAGCTCATCGTCTGGCAAGTCCGCCAGGATGATTTCTTCCTCGTCGCTCATGGCTCTTCCTCTTTCACTTCGATGACTCGACACCCCTGATCGAGTTCCGCATCGTGGAACAGTACCGTATCATGAAACACGGTTTTGGTGAAGTGGGGCACATCTTTCCTTAGCCATCGGCAGATTCTGCCGATAGTTGGGGAATGAATGAGGAGTCTCAGGTCGCCGCTCTTGGCGTGGTGTCCACGGTTGTCGCAATTGCGTCGGCGCTCTTCATTTTGACGTCCCACTTTGTGTCCGTCGCTGTTCTGGCGGCCATGCTCGTGGTGACGGCCTTCTTCGTCTACTCCCAATGGTGCCGATTGCAGCGCATCGAGCACGAGCTCGAGGTGCGAAATCTGGAGACGTCGTCGCTCATCGACGCAGTGTCCGATGCCGATCTGGGTAGCTCGACAACCGACGCGATTCGTCGTGATCAGCTACGAAACGCCGAGTCGAATGTTCTCGAACAAATTGCGGCAGACACCGACACTGATATTGTTCTCGCCAGCGTCACCGAACTGCTCGCTACCCAGTATCCGGGGTCGCAGTTTCGTATCATCAACGACGAGCTTTTTAACGCCGAGCACGTCGACCACACCTACACCGTGCTGCCTCGCACCGAAACCGACCTCGGCTGGGTCCTCCAAGTCAACCTTGCTGAGGGAGATGAGGCAGAACCCGACCCAACCGTCCTTGCAATGGCCCAGGACCTTGCCCGACTGGCTCTCGACAAGGATCGAAGTCGAAGCACGCTGCGCTACCAGGCTGACCACGACGCCTTGACCGGGCTACTGTCCCGCCGAGCCGTTCTGTCGACCCTCGATGCAGCAATCGCCACTCGCGAGAGCGTTGGCCTCGTGTATTGCGACATCGACAAATTCAAAGAGATCAACGACACGCTTGGACACCAAGCAGGCGATGACCTGTTGTGCGGCATCTCGCACCGACTTCAGGAAGCCGCAACCGCAGCGCCGTTCGACTGCCAGGTTGGGCGTCTCGGCGGTGATGAGTACCTCATCGTTGCCGCAGGGGCGGCCAAAGGCGAGATGGTCGCCTTCGTAGAGCAATTATCATTCGCCATCCGAGTGCCCTTCAGCATCCTTGGTTCCCAAGTTGCCACTTCACTGAGCCTCGGCGCGACGTTTGTCGAGGCGCTTGGCCCCGGCGAAGCTCCCGCGGAAAGCGCGGAGCTTCTGAAGGAGTCCGACCTGGCGCTCTACCAGGTGAAGCGCAGTGGCCGAGACAGCTTTCGGTTCTTCGATGATGAGCTCCGCAAGATTCTGGCCGAGCAGCGCCGCCTCCAAGACGACCTGGCGAGATCGATCAAGACCAACTCGGGCATTCATGCAATGTTCCAGCCACAGTTCAACTCGGCGCGCGAGCTCGTCGGCTTCGAAGCACTCGGACGGTGGTACCGTCAGGGCGTTGGCTTGGTCAGCCCCGATCAATTCTTGGGCGTTGCGGCCGAGCACGGCTTGATGGCCGACTTCGACTTCGAAGTGTTCCGCCACATCATCCAAGCGTTGCGCACGCTACGACGTGAAGGCCGTCAGCTGGGCACCGTCGCGATCAACGTGTCCGCCGAACGCCTTGAGACCCACAACTTTGTCGAGACCACACTCGATGTGCTTCGGCGAAACAGCATCGACCCAAAAACTGTTGTGCTCGAGATCACCGAACAATCGTTGCTGAACGACCTTCACGAACGTGGCAAGCGCCTCGAAGAGTTGCGGACATGGGGAGTACGAATCGCCATCGATGACTTTGGTACCGGCTACTCGTCGCTGTCGTACCTACGAGAGCTGCCGGTCGACATCGTCAAACTCGACAAGGACTTTGTCAGCGACATCGACACTTCTGAGGAAAGCCGGGCGATCGTCCGAGCGATTCTGGCACTCGCCAGCGCTCTCGACCTTGACGTAGTGGCCGAAGGCGTTGAACGCGAATCGCAGCACACGATCTTGGCCGAGCTCGGATGCGACATCTTCCAAGGCTTCCTCCTCGGACGTCCACTTGAACTCGAAGCTGCTCGCGACCTTTCGGGGCACCGTTGGGCCCCAGATCCGTTCAGCTCGGCCTACGAATGGCCCGAGGGTGCACCAAGGGACACCTCGAGCATGCCGAGTGGAGCCTTTGTTGATGCCTCGACGCTCTCGAGACGAATGGGTGGACGCTAACCCGCCTCTGCCATCACCGCTTGACGCCACTGCTCGGTGGCTTCAACCTGGTTAAACGTAAAGACATGAAGCCCCGAAATGTTGAGATCTTCAAGATCGTCGACCATCGGCTCCAAGATGTCATCTGGGTCATAGGCGCCTGGAGCCAACAGCTTGGTGACAGCCGCACGGTTCTTCTTCAGGAAGCGCAACGAGGCACCGACGCCAAGACGAACGCCCATGGTCATGAGCTTGGAACGATCGACAACACCAGGAATCCCAAGGTGTACGGGCAGCGTGAAACCAGCATCGCGCTCGGCGCGAAGCCAGTTGGTGATGAGGTCGGTGTCGAAGCACATCTGGGTAGATGCCCAGCCGTCGACGCCAGCCTCGGTGAGAAGTGCCTGCTTCGCATGCAGCTGCTCATGGCAGATCTCGTTGCTGATGAGCGCATGTCCGTCGGGGTAGGACGTGATGCCCACCTTGGTTAGGCCATGGTCCTGGGCGAACAGATCGGACAGGAACCCATGGGCGCCTTCGTAGGGTCCAGAGGGCTCTTCGGCATCGCCAGCGACGCAGAAAAGCGTCTCGTAGCCCTCGGTCTTCATCCACTTCGCAATCTTGGCGACGTGTTCGGGCCCTTCGACCAAGCGAGCCGCGATGTGGGGGACCGGACGGTGCCCCGCGTTGCGGATTCGGTCGGTGAGTTCCATCGTGGCGTCTAGACCCTTAACCGGTGAGGCCGTGACCGAGACCAGGCTGTTCGCCGGCAGGGCCTCGATACCAGCATCGACCGACTTGAGCGGTATGAGCTCAAACACCATGTCCTCGACGAGCGAGCGCCGAAACGCCATCGCCTCCGCCGACCCGCCGGCGTCCGTACCCTTTTTGAAGATTGCCATGCCAGGTCCTGCTAACTGAGGTTGATGACGTTGCCGTCAGCGTCGATGTCGATTTTTTGGGCTGCTGGAGTCTTGCCAAGTCCGGGCATGGTGCGCATGTCGCCGCAGATGGGGTAGACAAAGCCGGCGCCAACCGAGGCCCGGACCTCGCGGACGGGAAGTGTCCACCCGGTTGGTGCACCCTTGAGGTTTGCGAACGCCGAGATCGACAGGTGCGTCTTGGCGATACAGACGGGCAAGTTTCCGAAGCCGTTGGCCTCGTAGTTGTCGATCTGCTTGTTTGCAGCGGGGGACACTTCGATGCCGTCCGCTCCGTATACCTTTTTGGCGACGGTTTCGATCTTCTCTCGAATCCCCATGTCGTCTGGGTAGAGGACCTCGAAGTTCGATTCTTCGTCGGCTGCTTCGGCGATCGCGCCTGCGAGGTCGGTTGCGCCTTGGCCGCCGTCGGAGAAGTGGGTGGAGACCGCAGCGCGTGCCCCGTACTCTTGGGCGATTTCGTGGATGGCTTGAATGTCCTCGTCGTGATCACCCGGGAACACGTTGATTGCAACCACTGGGGTCACGCCGTGGATCTGCATGTTCTCGAGCTGCTTGCGAAGGTTGTCGCCACCTTGGTGCACTTCATCAGGGTTTGCTTCCAACAGTGCTGGCGGAAGGTCCTTGCCTGCCACGATCTTGTGGTTACCCGAGTGCGCCTTAAGGCCGCGAACGGTTGCGACCAGAACGGCGGCGTCTGGGGCGATGCCCGAGTAGCGGCACTTGATGTTGAAGAACCGCTCAGCGCCCATGTCGGCACCGAAGCCAGCCTCGGTAAGGAGGTAGTCGGCGGTCTTGATACCGATTTGGTCGGCGACAATGCTGGAGTTGCCGGTGGCGATGTTGCCGAACGGGCCGGTGTGTACCAACGCTGCGGTGCCCTCGAGGGTTTGCATCAGGTTGGGCTTGATGGCCTCTTTCAAGAGGACGGTCATCGAGCCAGCTGCGCCGATTTCCTCGGCGGTAACTGGAGTGCCGTCCTTGGTGTAGCCCAACACGATGCGGCCCATGCGCACCCGCAAGTCTTGCAGTGAGGTGCACAACGCGAGCGCAGCCATAACTTCAGAAGCTGCGGTGATATCAAACCCGGTTTCCCGGGGCACGCCATCGAGACGGCCACCGAGGCCAATCACTGCGTTGCGAAGCGCACGGTCGTTGACGTCGAGCACCCGCCGCCACGTGATGTTATTGGTGTCGATCCCCGACTCGTTGCCGTGATACAGGTGAGCGTCGAGCATTGCCGAGCACAGGTTGTGTGCCGCGGTCACGGCGTGCATGTCGCCGGTCATGTGCAGGTTGAACAGTTCCATCGGAACGACCTGGGAGTAGCCGCCGCCTGCTGCGCCGCCCTTGATACCAAAGGTCGGGCCCATCGACGGCTGGCGGATAGCGATAGTCGCTGACTTGCCAATGTGCTGGAACGCCTGGCCCAAACCAACCGTGGTGGTCGTCTTTCCCTCGCCCAACGGTGTTGGCGTAATCGCAGACACCACGACGTATTTGGCGTCTGGGCGGTCGGCCATCTTGGGGATGGCTTCGAGCTGGACCTTGGCTGCACCAATGCCGTATGGCTCGAGGTGCTCCTGGGGGATGCCAGCGCGCTCGGCAATCTCGGTCAACGGAAGCAACTCGGCTCCCTGTGCGATCTCAAGGTCTGATGGAAAGCTCATGCGTGTGCCTTTGACGGTTGTTGGCTTCTCGCCATGCGAGCGAACAGCCACTGGGAGTTAGAGACTCTAGCGAATTGGTTACGGGGTATAGCGGAGTTCTTGGTGAGAGTTTCGTTCCACATTGTGGACGGGTTCCACAATGTGGAACGTAGCAAAGGTGTGACCGGCGACGCAAACATCGGCGGGCCAAGGAGGCTTCCCCAAAAATGGGCGAACTGTCGCGTCTTGGGCATAACCCTTAGGTTTCCCTTGTTAGGGTCGTGCGGAAGAGAGTTTTTGGAGGTTCATCATGGTCAACGTTCCTAAGGGATACCGCAGTCGTAACGTGAACGATCGTCGTTCGAGCGGCGGACGCCGCGGCGGAGGCGCCGACATCCTTGGCGGAATGCTTGGCGGGGGCGGCGGAGGTGGGGGGTCGCTTCTCGGTTCGATCGGTCGTGCCGCGCTGCCGATGATCCTCGGCTCGATCATGCGAGGACGGGGCCGTAGCGGCGGCGGGCTCGGGGGCCTTTTGGGCAGCATGCTCGGAGGCGGCGGAAACGACAAAGCTGCAGCAATGTCAGATGACGAGCTCGACGCAGCAGACGACGACGCAACATTGTTGCTTCGGGCGATGATCAACGCAGCCAAGGCTGATGGGCAGATCGACAAGGAAGAGATCGAGAACATCACGTCTCGTCTTGGCGACATCGACGCAGACGAGAAGGCATTCCTGCAAGCCGAATTCCAGGCTCCACTCGACGTGGCTGGCTTCTGCGCAACCGTTCCCGAGGAGCTCAACGAGGAGGCCTACGCGTTTTCAGTGATGGGCATGCGGCTCGATAGCCAGCAGGAGGCGCAGTACCTCGGCGCTGTGGCCCAAGGGTTGCGACTGGACCCGCAGACGTGCAACGCAATTCACGACAAGCTCGGCGTTCCCCAGATCTTCAAATAGAGCTAGGCAACGCGGTCGGCGAGAAGCCGGTGGCACGCTGCATCGATCTCGCGCGGGACGCCTTGCGAGATCTCATAGATCTGCGATACCTCCTCCTCGGTGAAGGAGAACTCGTCGTGAGATCTCGTGCTCGGAGCAATCGAATCCGATTCGAAGCGACGAGTCAACAACTCGACCAGCTCGTCACGGGTCAGCGGGGACAGAACATGGGTCACGACAGAGAGGCCCGCCCGGCGGGCCGCCGAGCTGAGGTCTACGTGCGTACCCGCCACCAGCGTCGCTTGGGTTCGTGCCAGCGCGCGAAACCACGATCGCCGAAGCGCAGCGGGCATTCGATCGAGCTCATCGCCATAGACAATTCCTCCTGGGGCTGATGGAGGTGTTGACCACCGGTGACGGTACGGCTCGAGGGGAATGTAGTGATACGGGCCTGGTTCGGCGGATCGCCAATGGTGGAGATGCGTCGATTTGCCGAAGCCGCGATCGCCAATCAACTGCACCATGGTGCCGGTGTGTGGGGCCGGTCGTGGTAGGCCTCGGTCGAGAAAGACCTTGCGTTCGGCCAGCGCCTGGCTACTGAAGGGGTTTCGAACCAACCCAACCTCGCGGTAGCGATCGACAAAGTTCATCGCAACGGATGGGCACGGTCGTAGGTGCCAAGCCCGCGCGCCGGCACCACGAGGACCTCGGCGGAGGATCGTTGGTCGACGCCCAGTTTGATGTCCGTCTGGGCACTCAGCTCCCAGCGGACTCGAATGAGAGCGCCGTCATAGGAGATCGGGCCGTTCGCCGGGACTGGCAGCTCGACACGTGCGTTCGCCATGCCAAATTCATCGACTGGAATAACCAGGCTTGCGACGGTGTCAGAGTCGGTGTCTCCTCGGCCCTCGGTACTCCAGCCGAGCTCGATGCGCACGCCCCGTACCTGACCGCGACCGGGTTCGTTCGTCACACCATCGGTGGGAGACCTCGACACCGTGCATGCGAAGAACGAGCCAACCTCTGCAATGTCGTGTTCAATCTGAATCGACAGGTTCGGGTCAGCGCTACGTTGCATCATGCTGGCGGCCTCGGCGAATCCTGAATCACGCCGGAACCGCCGCTCAGCTGTGGGGCGACCACGAGTTCGAACGATTGCTTTGTCTGCAGTCGTGACAAGCCTTCTAGGTCGAGCTCGACTCTCCACCGAATCTCGTTGTGCTCAAAGTCGATCGTTGGGGCACCCGAGTGAACCGGGATCTGAACGGGGATCGTGGTTCGGAAGACGCCATCGCGAACCGTGCCGACAACGTTAAACGGTATGCGATGAACATCGTTCTTCTCGGTGCGGGTATCGGTTCCAACCTGGTAGGTGACTTTCTCGCGACAAAAGAGAATGCCTGATACTGGAATGTCCCGGTCTGGAACCGCAACCTTCGCGCGCTGGATGAGTTCGGCGGGCATGTCGCTGCCCAGCCGCAGCGGCCACTGGGGGAGAACAAACTCGAGATCATCCCACTTGCGATATTCGCTTGCCCCAAGGACAACGGCTGCGGTGGTGACGCCGACCAGCACAACGGCAAAGAACGTGGCGACGAGGCCCCCGTTGAGGGCGATCACGATCGCAATGACGAGAACGAGGGGAACAACCACAGCCACGCACCCAATGAATGAAGTGCCTCGTGTACTTGTGAGAACACGACCGCCCGGCGGCGGAGACGATCCCACGGGGACTCCGTTGCTCATGTGGCGAACCTAGTCTGTGCGATAGCGTCAGAGAAATGTCGGGTACGGAGTACGTCTTTCCCGATCACTTCGAAGGACCGCTGGTCAGGTGGTCGATCGTCGATGGTTCGGTCTTCAAGAACGGGCGCGAGGTTCTGCCGCTCACCCGGGTTCGGGAAGTGGTGTTCAACGACCTCGATGGACGGGTGCGTGTTCGCGAAGTTCGCCTTCGGCTCGACAACGGCAACGTGGTGTCGTTTGGTTCCTATGGCGGGGCGATGATGGGCTCAACGGGCGAACGCGGCTACGAAGGATTCAAAGCCGCGTTTCTGGATGCGCTTGTTCAGGTGCAGCCGGACACTCCGGTGAACACCGACGCGGCGCTCCTACCTCGATTTAGCTTCGGCTTGCTGCTCGTCGCGATCGGCATCCTTGTGGCGGCCGTTGGACTCACCGCCGGAATGGCCTTCGTCCTCATCGGTATCGCTATCGCATCAGTGGGCATTTACCGGGCCTACCAGTATCGGTTCTGGGATGCCGACCGCTTCGTCGTTGCCCTAAAGACGATCGTGTGATTACGTAACCCCATGACGATTGACGCCAGTACCGTGCAGCCGCTTTGGGACCTGCCGACGAACCACGATCGGCTAGCAGAGCACGTTCACCTAAAGGACCGCGTGATTGTCGATGTGGGCTGCGGAGCGGGCGGGCTCGTGCGCTTTCTTCGTGCCGCCGGTGCGAGCCCTATTGGGGTTGAATGCGGCGAGGCCATGATTCGCCAAGCCCGGGAGGCCGATACTGAATACGCAGACGCATACCTCGATGGCGTTGGCCAAGACCTGCCTATCGAGGACGACTCGGCGGACGTGGTGATCTTCTCATATTCGCTCCATCATGTGCCGGTCGAGCACATGACAGCGGCTCTCGCCGAAGCCGGCCGCGTGTTACGCGCCGGGGGCGAACTCGTGGTCTTGGAGCCAATCGCTGAAGGGCCGGGTTTCGAAACGCATCGCCCGATCGATGACGAGACGGTCGTACGTGCCCAGGCACAAAGTGCGTTAGACAACGATCGCCCCGGTGACCTTACCGAGACGGCGTCGTACCGGTACACGACGGCCTACTCCTACTTCGACATGGCCGAGCTCGAGAAGGTGTTGATCGATATCGACTCGGAGCGGCGTGCGGCGTTCGAGAGTGTGAAAGACGAAGTCGACGTGCTATTCCACGAACACGGTGAAGAACATGGCGGCCGCTACTGGTTCCCACAACCAGTGTTGATGAGGATCTTCACCAAGAACTAGAGGTGTCAACGATGGGGTCAGACCCCGGAATACACATCTGGTGCTGGGAAATCGAGTCGGCGATTGACAGCGCAGACTATTCTTACGGTGATGCTGACCTCAGTGCACGTTGCCGACATCGGTGCGATCGGTCCAATCTGGCGGCCGCCAAAGATGACGAAGGTACCGGGTTTGGTTCGCGCGGACGGCGGTATGGCGGCACGTCTCTCGGCGAAGGCCAGTCCCAAGCTTGATCCGGGGCGGGTAATTATGGTGGCCCGCTGGCAATCGGAGAGTTCGCTCGTCTCGTTCTTGTCGACCACTGGTTCGGCGTTTGCTGACGGCTGGGTTGCTCGCTGCGAACCAATTCGGGCGTTTGGCAAGTGGGAGGGTGTCGAGTCGACGCTGCCAGCGACACGCGTTCCGGAAACTGACGAACCCGTGATTGTCGTTGCACAGTCGAAGATCAAGTGGGGCCGTGCGCTCGACCTGGTGAAGTTCAACGCCGAGGCGAGCGGCACGATGATGATGTCGAATGCGCTTAAGTGGGGCTCTACGTATGTGGGTACCCCGTGGTTTGGTTCGGTCACGATGTGGCAGTCAGCTGAACAGATGGTCAAAGCCGTGTACGAAACCCGAAGTGGTTTCGGCAATGCAACTGCCCCCTTGGAGGCCGAGATGGGCCCCTCTCAGACCGACCCAGCCGCCTATGGAGAAGGCGGCCATCGGGGAGCGATGACTGCGAACGAGCATTCGCCGTTCTTTGACGAATCGGTGTACGTGAGGCTGCGTCCGCTTGGCCTCGAAGGCGCCGTATCGGGTAGTAACCCGCTAACGAGTCGGATCTTCGGCTGACGCCTAGCCAGCAGGCGGCACCGAGGTAGGTGGCGCCGTGGGTGGAGGAGGCATGTCGGCAGCTCGTCTACGCGCCTGCCGGTCGAAGAGCAGCACTCCAACGCCGAGGCCAACGAGTGCGAGACCTCCAACGAGGAGCAGCGCCGCTCCAATGTTGGCGTCCCCAGACCCAGCGCCAGTAACGATGCTGCTGATCGCTATGGTCAACGCCGTTGCCCCGAGCACCGATAGCACTATCGCCACGACACGGGTTATGCGAAACTTGAGCATGGACGTTGCCGGTGCCGCCAATGGGTCAGACGACACGCTCGGGCAGATAGCCGCAACAGAAGACTTCGACGACGTTTCCCTCGAACTGCGTCGCCTTCACCGACGTTCACAGTGGGCGCTTCGCGGAAGTGAGATTCACCGCAACGATGTAGTGGTTGCAGACCTGGCAGAGGTTGACGAGATCAAGTCTCTTCAGTCGCGGATTGCGTTGGTTTCAGATGGCAGCAAACAGCTGATCGACGTGGAAGGGGACTGCGACGCGTTCTCGTTCTTGGGTGCCCAGCATCGGATCGAGCTGTTCTATCGGGGCGTGTTTCATCGGTTTGCGTCGGTTCGCCCTGACGGTGTGGTGAGTGTTGGCGTCGAGGACACAACGGCGGTGGAGCATGTGGAGAGGATGTTGAGCGTTGGCCCTCCAAAGCGACGTCCGGTTGCACAACGGCTTCTCATCGCGGGCTTGGTTGTGCTTGTTTGGATCGCCATAGTCGTAGCTGTTACGAAAATCGGCACCGGTGGCTGAGCGGGATTCACGCGACTATTCGCCTGTCACGGCCGTATGTACGAGATCTTCGATTTCCTCGGCAAGCGCTCGCCCGGTGGCTGATACATCTTCGACGATGATGTATGCGCCGTAGCCGTCGTCGAGGTCGAGCCAAGGCAGTGCACCCCACGCTCCGCCATCGCTAATGCGGCCAGTTTCTCGGTCGACCCACCAACCCATTCCATAGCCGGTGTTGGGGCCTGCGTCGCCTTCGTAGGCCTCGCTGATCCGGTCGGTATGCATGATCTGGAGCGAGGCGGGGGAGAGGACCTGGGTGCCGTCTTCGCACTGGCCATCGCGCAGGTGCATCAGGAGCAGCTTGGCGTAGTCGCCTGCGGTGATGTGTGCTCCACCTTCGATGTTCGGGTTGGCCGAGACTGTCACGCTGTCCGGGTCACCGCCGAAAGCGACGGGATACCCCGGCGTACCGTCGAGCACCGCGCCCAAGCTGACGTAACCGAGTGAGTCCACCTCGCATGGTTGAACATAGATTTCGTCGATCAGCTCAGCCCACGTCTTGCCCGATACCGCCTCGGCAACGGCTCCGGCGACCTGCCACTGTGCGCCGCCGTAGCGAAACTCGCTGTCGGGTAGGATTTGGTCGGCGTCGTCAGCTGGGGTGGTGAACACCGCTTCGCCACAGCTCTGCAGGGTGTCGGGGACGCCCCATTGGCAGAGGTACGGTGCGTAGAGGAAGTTGGGTCCGAGCCCAACCAAACCCGAACTGTTTGAGATTAGTTGTGCCGGTGTGATACCCGGGTTGCTTACGGCCCAGTCCACCTGGGTTTCTACCGGAGCGTCCATGTTGAGCAGGCCATCCTGGGCGAGGCGAAGTAGTACTCCTGCCGAGATCATCTTCGAGGACGAGGCGATCATGCTGATCCGCTCAGCGTCGAACTCGCCAAAATACTGCTCGTAGACCACGCCATCCTCTCGCTCGACGATGATCAAGCCGGCCCCCTCGAGTCCGCGGTCAGCTACGAACGCGTCAACGGTGTCGGTGATGGCAGCGAACTGGTCGTCGGGCGAGTCAGGTTCGGGTTCAGGCGCTTCGGTGGTTGTTGGAGCGGCTGTAGTCTCGGGTGGCTCGGTCGTCTCGACGGCTTCGGTTGTCTCCCCTTCGTCCACCGCAGCTGCAGCACTATCTGCTGCAGAGTCATTTCCCTCGGCAGTAGTCGACGAGCTACTCGAGCACGCCGTAGCGACCAGCGCCCCTACGCAGAGAACAACGAACAGGCGATGGCGCAAAGAGCTGAGCATTCGCCAACCATAGAGCACGCCTGTCCATGGACGCCTTCGGTTGGGCGGCTGCGGCCGAGGTGTGCCGCTACTGGTCGAGCGGTGCTGCCAGGCGGGCCGTCACCGCAGAGCGAATCTGGGTGTCGAAGCTCTGCACATGGGTTTCGACGAGGCTTGCAACCTCGTCGCCATCGCCGTCTCGCAGCGCCGCGAGGATCGATTGGTGCTCGTCAACCGCGTGCTGCATGTCGGCAACGTCGGCCAGGTACAGGTGCCAGAGTCGGTCGCTCTGGGCGTAGAGCATGTCGAGTGTGTCGAGTAAGAATCGGTTGCCCGAAGCGGCCCAAATGATCTCGTGGCAGCGTCGATCGAGCGCGAGTTGGTCAACATCATTTAGAGACGGGTCAGTCGTGAGCGCCAGGGTTGCCGCCATCTCGTCCCAGTCGTCGGGAGTTCCGCGAAGTGCTGCTAGGCGGGCGGCGTACGGCTCTAGGACCGCACGCGTTTCGAAGAGCATCGAGAGCTCTTCCACCTCGATACCCGACACGAACATGCCGCGGCGGGGGATGACGGTGACAAAGTGCTCTCGCTGCAGACGCTGAAGCGCCTCACGAATCGGCGTGCGCCCTAGCCCTAGGGATTGCTGCAACTCGTCCTCACGAAGCACATCGCCGGGCGCAAAGTCCAGGCGCACGATTTTTCGGCGCAGGGCAATGTACGCCTGTTCTCCAAGCGACTCGGGTTCAGTGTTGGCTATATCCGACATACTCACCGTTCCCAGTGTAGGCACTGATATATCAGACGTCTATCAGCGACCGGTCGTGACTCGAGGCCGTTGCTGACGTGCGCAGATGCCCTTGGTTTTGGTCTCGACTGGTCGATGGACCTAGATGAGTGCTCAGAAGAAACTCATAATTCAAATTCCCTGTCTAAACGAGGAAGATCAGCTGCCCGTTGCGTTGGCGGAGTTGCCTCGAAGCGTGCCGGGGATCGACGTTGTCGAATGGTTGATCATTGACGACGGATCCACCGATGCAACTGTCGAAGTCGCACGTCGGCACGGCGTCGACCACATCATCAAGTTCCCGCAGAACCGAGGCTTGGCAGCGGCATTTCAGGCTGGACTAGACGCGAGCCTAAAGCTCGGTGCCGACTACGTGGTGAACACCGACGCCGACAACCAATACGACGCTGGGGCCATTCCCGACCTTGTCGCACCCCTGGTAGCGGGCGTCGCTGACATGGTCATTGGAGATCGGGACGTTCGTACTGTCGAAGAGTTCTCACCAATCAAGAAGCAGCTTCAGCTGCTTGGAAGCTGGGTGGTCAACAAGGCCTCGGGCGCCAACGTCGGCGACACCACCTCCGGCTTTCGGGCCTACAGCAGGCAGGCTGCATTGCAGCTGACCGTGGTAAGTCCCTACACCTACACAATCGAATCGATCATCCAGGCGGGCCGGTCAAGAACGGCGATCGCGAACGTCCCGGTCGGCACGAACGAGAAGATGCGAGAGTCTCGGCTGTTCGGTTCGACGTGGGGCTACATCCGCAGAAACGCCGGAACGATTACGCGCGTCTTTGCCGCCTATGAGCCAATCAAGTTCTTCGGGTTGATCTCGGCCATTCTTCTGACGTTGTCAGCGGTTGG
This sequence comes from uncultured Acidimicrobiales bacterium, assembly GCA_938038785.1. Classification (GTDB taxonomy): domain Bacteria; phylum Actinomycetota; class Acidimicrobiia; order Acidimicrobiales; family SHLQ01; genus SHLQ01. The sequence continues at coordinate 15,637 of CALHTB010000039.1, read as the reverse complement.
GTACAGTCCGTACCTCTGGGACTGGCTCGTAAATGGCCAGCGCGGCGGACACTTGCAGTCCATCATCATTGCGTCGATTCTCTTCGTCGGGTCGCTGCAGGTCGCGCTCGTGGCGATCCTTGCCGACATGATGCGGAACTTGCGCGTCGTATCTCAACGCACCCTCGAACGTGTTCGGAGTTTGGAGATCGAGCTCGACGTGCCACCCGAGCACCTGGTCGCTGACCAGCCATTTCGAGACAAGCCTGGTAAGCGGGCCCAGACACTTGCAGAAGCAGTGCCAGAGGTGCCCGATCAACTGGGAGCGGACGGCAATGGCGCACTGTCTAATGAGGCGTTAACTGGACACCCCGGTGGCCGCTCGGGGTTTAATGATTCTCCCGCTTCTGCCGAATAGCCAGCAAGGAGCGTGAACACGTGCGAGTTTTGCTAACAGGCACATACAACAGCTGTAACAAGGGCGATGCGGCGATGCAGCTGAGCACTGCCTCCATGCTCAGAAAGCGCGGCCACGAAGTCGTCTTCGCTACGCCAGAACCATCGGTTGACGCAGACTTGTACGGCTTGGAGAACATCGTCACGGCTAGCCGCCGAGACGCAAAGCGTGCCCCGCTGAACGTTGTTCGTGCAGCACTTCGCCGGGTGACCGGACGCTCCCTACTCGGACGCGACGAGGAGATCGACGCGTACGCGAATGCCGACCTTGTCGTCGATCTGTCTGGCGACATGCTTACTGAGGACTACGGTGTTCCGGTTGCACTCAGCCACTTTCAGCCGCTGCTGCTCGCCTGGCTACTTGGGCGGCCATACGTAGCACTTGCGCAGTCGATTGGACCCTTTAAGTGGACCTCTCCAATCGCCCGACTGCTCCTTGGCCAGGCAAGTCTCGTTACGGCGCGTGAGGCGCGGACCCTGAACCACCTCAACAAGATCGGACTGCGAAACGTCGAAGTTACGGCAGACACTGCCTTTCTTCTCGAGCCTGTCGAGGTTCCGAACCTCCCGAAGCAGATCGCCTCTCACCGATTGGGCGTCTCCCTTAGCGCACTCGCGGTTGAGCATCATGGTGATGGCGACCTGGTTGCCGACGTAGCGTCAGCGATCTCGGCGTTGCAATCTGAGGTCGGCGATCTAGAGGTACTCGGAATTCCACACGTCACAGGCCCAAATGATGGCAAGGACGACCGGCTTGTTCTGCAACTGCTTCAAAACCACGGGATAGAGATCCAGGTCCTTGGCGATCTACATCCAGGGGCCATGAAGGCTGCCGTCGCAAGCTGCGATCTTCTTATCGGCGCCCGCATGCACGCCAACATCGCTGCTCTTGGCTCGGGGGTACCTGTCGTGGCCCTTGCCTATAGCCACAAGTTTCACGGGATCATGTCCGAGTTCGGCCAACAGGATTTTGTGCTCGACCTGGGCGACTTCGACGAGGGACTGCTGCAGACGTACATCCAAAAGTTGTGGCAGGAGCGCTCCGTTGTCGCCGAAGAGATTCGCGGTCATCGCGAGGACGTTGTCGTACGAGCGACGGCCAACTTCGACAGAATCGAAAGCCTCATCCCGTGAATCGCATAGTCGCTCGCCGCGGACCCGATCCCAACAGTTGGGCCACTACGGGGACGTTCTCTCGTCGCTCGAGGGTCTGGAGCTCATCCAGCTGCTCACTTGTCGTCGATGCCGAGCATCCCGAGCACTGCGGCGTAGCTGAGGGTTCTGACGGTGTCGTCCTTGCATTCAAGGGGTTCCTCCACGGTCCAGATGTCGTGCCAAAGGAGCATCGTCAGAATGCGAGCGCCATTGCCGAGCACCTTGTTCGAGAGTTTCACCAGCATGGCCTAGCCGGTATCTCTCACTTGTGGGGCCGATACCAAATGTACGTCTTGGACCCACGCGATGATTCCTTGCTGGTGGTGAGTGACCCGTACGGGAGCGAAGAGATCTTCCGGACCACCGGTGACGGTCCAACGGTGGTTGGTTCTTCTCTCGACGCATTGGCTTCCTCGGGAACGCAGCTGGTTTTGGACCGTGGGGTTGAGGACTTCCTCCTCGTCTACGGCTTTGTCCCCCGGCCAGGAACGCTCTTTTGTGATATCGAGCGGCAGGGCGCAGGGGTTGCGATGGGACTGCATCGCGATGGAGTGCGATTCCAGCCGATTGAAACCCCTTCGCCGTGGAGCCCCGTTGATTGGACGGGGGCAGGCGAGACCGAAGTAGTAGACACTCTCTACGACGCATTTATGAGGTCGCTCGAAGAGCTGATGCCTCCCGAGTCAGACGTATCGGTTCTCCTGGGTGGTTTCGACTCTGCGCTTGTTGCGGCCGGGCTCGCCCGTCTCGGCAAACGAGTCCACACCTACACGTTTAGATACGAGGACGAGCGGTACAACCAGGCGCACGTAGATAGCGTTGCTGAGTTGTGCGGCGGTAGCGCGACGTGGGTTTCCATCGATGCCGAGACGATTCGCAAAGGGCTCGAGAGCTACCGCAACCAGGTATCGGCTCCCACGAACTGGCCGGCATACGTCATTCAAACAAGTGCTGTAGCGGAGCGAATCCGGGAGGATGGATTTGGGCTGACGTTTAGCGGCGACGGCTGCGACAATCTGTTCTTCGGGTACCCGTTGACCTTCCGGCGCGGTCAGATGGTCGAACGGCTCTCACGGATACCTCGGCCGCTCACTGCGATAGCCGAGCGTGTGGCTTCAGCGGCGGTTGTCCAAGACGTCGTCGGGCGTCCGGCTGTTGTGGGCGCCGGTGCGCTTCGCAGCGCACAGCTTGAGCATCCTGAGCGAGGGTATCTAACCTTCCGAATTTTGGAGGAGGCGGCTCTGTCGCGTCTGCGCAACGGTGATGACCCGCAACCTCACCAGTCAATTCGCCAGCAAGCAGCACAGCTCGCAGCCCCGTTTTCCGATCGGGATCCTGTTCAGCTTTCCTATCTAGGAAAGAAGTGCCTAACTCCATCAGCAATGAAGGTCTCCGCAAGCACTGCTGTCTCCGGCGTCGGAATCGTGTCGCCGTACCAACATCGCGGAGTCGTTGACCTCGCAGCAAGCATGCCCACTTCGCTGCTTCGGCCAAGCGGTGATGAAGCATCTGCCATTGGCAAGTATGCGCTGGCAAAGATGGCAGAGTCCAAGGACCTCCTTCCGAAGGACATAGTTCACCAGCCGAAGATGGCGGCAGCCGACGCTCCCATCGACAAGTGGTATCCCGGGCCTTTGCGAGACACGCTCCTCGAATTGGTGGAGGACCTTCCGTTCGACGCGAACGATCGGATGGTGACGTCAATGTTGAAGCCGACGCTTGGCGAACGTGCCTACCAGCGTGTTATTGGTGTCGAGACGAACAATGTCGTAAATGTAAGTCACGACATCTCATTGCTCGCTACCTACGGCGCAGTGTGTGGGCTCGCAGCGTGACAAAGCAAGCCCCAGCGCGGGCGTGGCGGCGTTACCTCTCCCGGCTGGCGCTTACCTGCCTGCTCCTTGCGGGCCTGATCGCGGTTGTCGATACCGAAACACTAGGTTCTGTTCTGGGTCGACTCGGATTGGTCTCGTTTATCTTGGCGACGTTGCTCCACGTGGCCGGGTCGATTGTCGTTCCGGCTGTCGTGACGTATTTGTCGACACGTGGGACGTCGATGGAAGTGCGACTCGGCCGGGCAATTCTCATCAACCTCTCCATCCGCTTCTACACGATGGTTCTTCCTCGGGCGACGGCCACCGGGATCCGGTGGATGAAATACCGGCGTACGAGCGATGGCTCCCACGCAGCAGCGCTAGTTGTGCTTGAGAAGCTCGTCCAAGTTTTCATCTATTCACTGATAGCGGGCCTGATGGTGATCGTCGAGACCCCGCGCCTCGGGTCGTCAGCGGTGGCTCTTCTGTTGCTCTGCGGTGCTGGCGTTGTGAGCGCCGGCTTGGGACTCGTTGCGACCTTTAGCCCAGCGCTCGATCCGCTCTTTGCACGTTGGACCTTGACGCGGTCGATGCCCGCCATCGACCAACGCTTGCAACAACTTGCTGCGGCGGTCAGGACGCAGAGAACTCGCTCGTTCCTCGATCTGGTTCGCATCGCCGGATGGAGCATCGCTGGGTTTAGCTTCTTTGTGTTGTCCGCATGGGTTGTCGTCGGAGAACTCGACGTTCCGCTGTCCCTGGCTGGGCTGGTGTGGATACGCGGTGTGGTCTTCCTCGGGACATTGATCCCGGTGACGATCGCCGGTGCCGGAGTTCGTGAGGCTGGCTTTGTCGGCTTTACCCAGCTCTACGGAGTGGACTCGGCGACGGCTCTTGGATTGGCGCTAGCCCTTCTCGGTCTCCAAATCGCAATTGGCGCCGCTGGGGCTCTTGTGGAGCTGTATGACCAAGTGACTTCGTTGCGATCAGCGCCACCTGTTCTTCGTGAAAGGAAACAGCATGTCGACGTATAAACACTCCGACCGCGGTCCGGTTGTGCACCTTGATCGGTCGCGGCAAGGCCGGATGATCAACGCAATTCTCGAGCACGGGCTGCACCGACCTATAGATGGCTTTACGATTCTCGATGTCGGATGCGGCAATGGGGGAATAGCCTCGTCATTTATAGAAACCAATGAGGTCACTGGTGTCGATGTGGAGGACCGTCGCAAGAACGGGGTCCCGGATCAGTTCGAATTGGTGAATTCTGAGCTGCTCCCATTTGGTGACAACGCGTTCGACATTGTCATCTCCCATCACGTAATCGAGCACGTCGAAGACCATGGAGCACACCTCGATGAGATGCACCGGGTCGTGCGCGAGGACGGGCACGTTTATGTCGCAACGCCGAACAGGTCTTCACCGATCATGAGCGGGCATGTTGGCAACGACATGGTTCTACAGTGGCCGGAGATGCGTCCCTTGTTTGAGGAGCACGGCTTCATCGTCGAAGAGTACGGATGGCGTGTGTTCTGTGAGCCCGACGTCTTCCACGGTCACCCGAGGTTTGGACGGTTGATGCCGGCCCCGATAGCCCGACAGTTTCGTCGCTGGTACCCCTCGCACATGTTCCTCTTGCGTCCGAGCTAATCTCGGACCCGCCCAAAACTCCACTATCGGGACGTGCGGTCGACTAGGGAGACATGAGGAGCTCCCTGACTGTCGCCGTTGTTGGGCCGTTTCCGCCGTTGAAGGGCGGCATCAGCCAGCACACCGCACAGATAGCGAACGGGATCGAGAGTCACGGCATCACCGTCGACCGAATCTCCTGGTCATCGCAGTACCCGAAATTCCTCTACAAGCGCGATCAGGTCGATGTACGCTCGCCGCAGACCGCAGGCGTACGCAGCGTTTTGCAATGGTGGAATCCGTTGTCATGGGTCAGGGTAGGCGCGCAACTTCGCAACGCCGATCTCGTCGTGCTGCCATGGGTATCGCCGGTGCATGGATTGCCGTACCTAACCACGATGCACATGGCGTCGGGCACTCCAACCGTCCTGCACGTGCATAACGCGATACCTCACGAACCCATTCCATTCTCTCGCTCACTCCTTCGCCTAGCGCTTCGAAAGGCCGAGGCGTCAATCTGCCACGGCGACGCGATCGCGGAGGACATTCAGCAGATCGATAGCTCAGCGCGCGTAGTTTCTACGCCCCATCCGCCGAGTCTCGACTTGAAACCAACGCCGCTTCCATGCCGGCCTCCGCTCCGACTGCTCTTTGCGGGGGCGATTCGTGACTACAAGGGTCTAGACGTTCTGCTCGCCGCTCTTGCAATACTCGGGCGAGGGGACATCGAGCTGACTGTGGCAGGCGAGCTGTGGGACGAAAGATTACGTCCATCGGAGCAGCAGCTGGCTGCTATTCCGGGCAGCGTGTCCCTCCAACTGGAGTACATCAGTGACGAGCGGTTGTGTGAGCTTATGACGTCCTCTCACGCACTTATCGCCCCATACCGGTCCGCGACCCAGAGTGGCATTGTCTCGCTAGCGTTGGCCGGAGGTCGGCCAGTAGTAGTGACGCCGGTGGGAGCGCTCACCGAGTTCGTAAAAGATGGTGTGAACGGAACCGTTGCCGAGCGTGCAGATGACGCTCGCGCCCTCGCCGATGCGATCGATCGCCTCCTCAAGCGGGTGGACGCCCTAGCACGCGGCGCAGCAACTGCGCAATGGACCTGGTCGGACTATGCCGATGAACTTCTTGCGGGCGCGGGGTTTGGCGGCGTGCAACCTGTCGATGGCGAACGGGCCGCATAGCGGCCGATCTGTAGGCTCGCTCCGCTCATAATTCGGGCGCCCGGGCCGATTGGCCAACCGTGAGGGTGACGCAGGCTAGCGATAAGAGAGCGGTGTTTGTCGTAACGCTCCTGCTCTTCCTGGTGTACCTGGCAACTGCCGAGTACAGCAATCCGTACGGAACCGACGCGTTCTCCAACGCTGCGCAGGCTCGAGCGTTCGCAGCCGACCAAGACCCGATCTTGGAAGAGTTTGACGGGACGCCTGACGACCGATTCCGAGGGGCGTTCGCATGGTTTACGCAAGCGCCTGGTGGAACAACTTCACAGTATCCGCCCGGAGCTGCTGCCTGGGGTGCGGTTTTCTATTTGGCAGATAGTTCCCTTGGGGAGAGGACCGCTACCTGGACGACTGGCGAAGGCGAAGTAGAGATCACCTATGCCACGCCGTCCACATATGTTCCCGCAGCAATCGCTGCAGCGCTTAGCGTTGCGATTGCTATCGGATTCCTGGGGCTCACCCTGCATACCCAGTTCTCGCGGAACTCAACGATTGCTGCGATGGTGACGGCAGGTCTTGGGACCGGAGCGTGGTCGGTTGCCTCCGACAAGCTTTGGCAGCACGGGCCCGCGATGATGTGTATCTCGGCTGGTACGTACTTAGCGTCCCGTGACCGGTTCGCGGCGGCGGGGGTGGCGTTCGCAGCGGGTGTTCTCGTACGTCCACACACAGCGATAGTCGCTGCGTTGATCGGCGTAGCCGTGGCAGTCAGCCGCCGTTCTGTCCGCGAGATCTCAACGCTCGGATTCATCTCGTTCCTGGGTCTTGCCGTACTTCTGGCGTACAACAACGCGGTGTTTGGTTCGTATTCGCTGTCGGGTGGGTATAGCGCTGTCTTCAGCGATCGATTGACCTCGGTGTCCTTCCAAGTGTTTGCGATTCGTCTTGTCCAGTCGTTCACCCATGGCCAAGTGGGCATGGTCTGGTCCTCGCCGTTCATCGTCCCGGTGATTTGGGCGAGTTGGAAGCATCGCCGAGATGCCCCCGACTGGGCAATCGGTGCCGCACTTGGAGGCATCGCTTACCTCATGATCCAATATCGAGCGAACCGAGTGACCGGCGGTTCGGGCTTCTTTAGCTACCGGTACCCGTTAGAGGCCCTCATGGCTGCGGCCCCGCTGTTCGCCTTCTCAGCCCGTAGCTGGTTGGCAGACAATGACCGGGGCAAACGCTTGCTTGGGGTGACCATTGTGCTGTCGATCCTGGCGCACGGATTCGGTTCTCTGGCAGCAACAAACCTGTAGCCGAGCCTCGCTACCCATCGCTTAGGAGCCAGTCTGTAATGCCGATGGAGCTAGGTGTCAGGCCCGGTCGAAACGCAGAGTCGCGACGAACTTACATCTAACGGCTCGTCCGCGGATTCCAACGCTGCGACGACGGGCAAGTCTCGTGTAGCCCTGCTTACGGTGGCCCTGTTTGCTCTCTACCTGCTCAGTGCCTCGTACTCGAACCCGTACGGGACCGATGCCTTCACTAACGCGGCACAAGCCCGAGCGTTCGCAGACGACCAGGACCCGATACTTGAGGAGCTCGATGGCATGGAAGCCGGCGAGCTTCAAGGTGTCGTGGCATGGTTCACCGAGTCGCCGGAGGGCACAACGTCGCAGTATCCGCCTGGAACTGCGCTTTGGGCCGCACCTTTTTACCTTGCTGATTCCTCCTATGAGATCGTCACCCTCTACCACGACGGCGGCACCAACGGCCAGAAACGAATCCCGATCGATATTGCGGTTCCGTCGACCTATGTTCCTGCTGCCATAGCCGCAGCCCTGAGCGTCTCAATCGCGATCGGCCTTTTAGGGTTAACCCTCGCACCGCAGATGTCGGAGCGTTCGTGTTTGGCGGCGATGGCCGTGTCTGGACTCGGTACCGGCGCGTGGTCAGTGGCCGCCGACGAAATTTGGCAACACGGCCCGGCAATGATGTGCATAAGCGCAGGCAATTACTTTGCTTCGCGAGATCGATTTGTGCTGTCGGGCCTAACGTTTGGCGCTGCCATCTTGGTTCGTCCGCACACGGCGGTGATTGCTGCGTGCGTCGGTTTGGCTATTGGTATCCGCCGACGCTCAATTCGTGAAGTTCTTGTGATGGGGTGCACCTCGGCTCTTGGGCTCGCCGCGCTGCTCGGGTACAACAAAGCCGTGTTTGGTTCGTACTCAATCTCGGGCGGGTACTCGGGGGTATTCACCGATCGTTTCGCCAATAGTTCACTTTTGCTTCTGGCTGAACGGCTCGTGCAATCGCTCGTGCATGTACGGGTCGGAATGCTGTGGACCTCTCCGTTTCTCGGGTTTGCCTTCGTTGCCGCAATGCGTAGGCGAAAGTCCGCACCTGATTGGGCGGTGGGGGCAGCGATTGGCGGCGTCCTGTACTTGATCATCCAGTACCGAGCTAACCGCGTAACCGGCGGTGCGGGGTTCTTCGGCTACCGGTACCCGTTGGAGGCGTTGATGGCTGCCGGCCCAATGCTGGCATTCGCGTTGACCGACTGGCTCAAGGGAGGTGAGCGGCGACGGGTGTGGTTCGCGTTCTTCTCGATCTTGTCGATCATTGCCCACGGTGCCGGCGCGATGCTGCTCTAGTCACCACGACATTGGCCATGCGCTACTGGGCAATAATGCCGTCGAGGTCCCAGAGGTCGGTCCAGTCCTGACCGTCCTTCCACAAGAAGACCTGGCCCTTAATCAGTCGGCAGTTCTGATCGGCTGCCCGCAATTGTGCGAGCTCATCGCTGGTCAGCGTGATCGAGGCGGCGTGCAGGTTGGCCGCCAGGTTGTGCTGTGACGTCGAGAACGGAATTGGCGTGTGGCCGTTGGACACCGCCCACATGATGCAAACCGACGCTGGGTGAACTCCACGGTCGTCCGCAATGGCGATCACGGTCGGGTCTTGGGTGGGAGAGGAGTCGTCTGCCGTTCGGTCGCGTTCGGGACGGTTCGGCGACCCCAGTGGACAGAAACCAATCGGTTCGATCGAGCGTTCTTGTAGATACGCAAGAAAGTCGGGTTGTTGAAAGTGAGGATGCAACTCCATTTCGTTTACCGATGGAGCGATCGTCATGTACTCGAGCACCGCATCAGACTTTGCTGGTGTCATGTTGGAGGTGCCGATATGGCGAACGAGGCCTCTCTCGACCAGTGCTTCCATTTGACCCCAGGTGTTGAGGTAGGCCTCGGAGTTGAACGCAACTGCGTTGGGGTTGCGCTCGTCGACGTCGGCGTGAGCGCCGTGGGAGTTCGGGAATGGCCAGTGGACAAGGAAGTTGTCGAGATAGTCGAGCTGAAGGTCTCGCAGCGTTTGCTCACAGGACGTAGCGACAGCGTGGTGGCTGTCGTTCCAAACCTTGGAGCTCACCCATAGTTCTTCTCGTGCCACGGTGGTTGTTGCGAAGACCTTGCCGATTTCGGCCTCGTTGCCGTACACCGACGCGCAGTCGATATGCCGATAGCCGAGGTCGAGTCCTATGCGCACTGCGTCGGCGACAGCAGCTGGGGAGACATGGTCAGAGCCGAAGGTACCGAGACCGATTCCGGGCATCTGTGCGCCGGTGGCGAGGGTTCTGCTTGGGGCGGTCACTGCACGAACCTAGCGCTGGTGGGTTAGTCCTGAGAATACGCTTGCGGAATACGTGCGGAAAGCTCTAGCCTCAACACAGATACACAGCTGATATATCAGACGTCTATCAGATCGCTAAGCGGCGTAACCATGCGCCAGAACTAGGGGAGAGCGCCCAGTGAGTGAATTTCCAAGCAAGGCCAATGTGGTCGTCATCGGTGCCGGCATCGTCGGTTCATGCCTCGTCGGCCATTTGAGCCGTCTGGGCTGGGAGGACATCGTCCTTATCGACAAGGGCCCGCTGCCAAACCCGGGTGGCTCAACCGGCCACGCATCCAACTTCATCTTCCCGGTTGACCACAACAAGGAGATGGCTCTCCTCGGTGTCCAGTCGGCCAACCAATACCGCGACCTCGATCGCTCAGTCGATTCTGGCGGCATCGAAGTAGCCCGAACCCAAGAGCGCATGAACGAGCTCGACCGTCGTATGACCAGCGCGATGGCGTGGGGTGTCGAGGCTGAAATGCTCACGCCTGCTCAGGTCAAAGAGCTCGTCCCGTTCATCAACGAAGACGTCATCATGGGCGGCTTCCACTGCCCGACCGTCTCGGTGGTCGACTCGCTCGACACCGGCACGCTCTTCCGCAACGAAGCAATGGACAAAGGCGTGCTTCAGGTGTTCGCGAACACCGAGGTCGAAGACGTCGAAACCGTCGATGCTCCGAACGGCCAAAAGAAGGTCAGCGCGGTGGTGACCAACCGTGGCCGCATCGAAGCTGACTACGTCGTCGTTGCCTGCGGCGTGTGGAGTAACCGTGTCGCCAACATGGCCGGCGCAACCATCCCGCTCGTTCCGGCCGTTCACCAGATGGCCGACGTTGGGCCAATGGACATCCTCGCCGAGACCAACAACGAGATTGGTTACCCAATCGTTCGTGACATGGACACGTTCTGCTACGAGCGTCAGTCGTCAGGCTCCATGGAGGTCGGCTCGTACGGTCACCGTGCAATCCTGCACCACCCAGACGACATCCCTTCCAACGAAGAAGCAGCGCTCACACCAACCGAAATGCCGTTCACCCAGGACGACTTCGATCCACAGATGGAAACGGCCATCGAGCTGATGGACTTCCTCGGTGACGCCGAGATCAAGTACGCGATCAACGGCCTGCTCTCGCTCACCCCTGACGCCATGCCATGCCTCGGCGAAACCATCGAGGTCCGCAACCTGTGGTCAGCCGCAGCTGTTTGGGTCAAGGAAGGCCCGGGTATGGCCCAGGTCGTGGCTGAGTGGATGACCTACGGCTACCCCCGCGTCATCGACCCGCACGCATCAGATCTCGCACGCTTCTACCCAGAAGAGCGCGGCGACGACCACATCTGGAGCCGCGCCGACGAGCACTTCATCAAGACCTACGGCATCGTGCACCCACAAGAGCAGTGGGAAGGCCGTCGCAACCTTGTGCAGTCGCCGTACTACAGCCGCCAAGAAGCACTCGGCGCCATGTTCTTCCAGGCTCGCGTTTGGGAACGTGCCCAGTGGTACACCAGCAACGCCGACCTCGTCGAGCGCTACGGCCTGTCCGAGCGTGAAGTCGAGTGGGACAACCGCTGGTGGAGCCCGATCATCAACGGCGAGCACCTCAACATGCGTGAGAACGCTGGCCTCTTCGACCTCAGCGCCTTCCAGGTGTTCGAGCTCTCCGGGCCAGGAGCGTGCGACTTCGCCGAGAAGCTTGCCGTCAACAAGGTCTGCAAGGGTGTTGGCACCAGCGCCTACACCCCGTGGCTGAACGAGGACGGCGGCTTCCACTCCGACCTCACCATGATGCAGACCGGTGAGGACACCGTGCGTATCGTGACCGGCGCCTTCGACGGTGGCCGCGACGAATACTGGATCAAGAAGTACCTGCCCGAAGACGAGTCGGTTACCTTCACCAACCTCAGCCGCACCACCACCACACTTGGTCTGTGGGGGCCAAACGCCGAGGCGATCCTGAGCCAGCTCACCGATGCCGACCTCAGCTTCGAGGGCAACAAGTACGGCTCGGTCACCAACGTCGAGATCGCCGGCATTGCCTGCACGCTCTTCCGTGTGTCCTACGTCGGCGACACCGGCTGGGAGATCTACACCGGTTGGGACAACGGCCCGGCGCTGTGGGACGCAATCATGGACGCTGGCAAGGACCACGGTCTTCGCCCGACAGGCATGGGCGTGTACGCCGTCACCGGTCGTATCGAGAAGGGCTATCGCCTCATGGGTGCCGAGCTCGAGAGCGAGTACAACCCAATCGAGGCTGGCTTGGCCCGCCCGAAGGTCAAGGCTGCTGACTTCATTGGCAAGGAGGCCTACCTGGCCGCCCGCGAAGCCGGCGACCCCGAGACCCATTGCGTCACCCTTACCGTCGATGACAACACCGACAGCAAGGGACGTCAGCGGTGGATGCAAGGTGGCAACGAGCCAATCCTCACCGTCGACGGCGAGCGCATCGTCGATAGCCATGGCCGCGTAAGCCGGGTCACCACTGCGGGCTACGGCCCGAGCGTGGGCAAGAACCTGCTTCTTGGCTACGTGCCAACGCAGTATGCGGCTCCGGGTACCCAGCTCAAGGTCATGTACATGAACGAATTGTTCCCATGCACCGTCGTGGGAACCGGTTCAGCGTTCGACCCAGAGAACACCCGTTTGAAAGGATAGTTCATAGCGCTACGGCGCACCGTTTGAAGGCCCTACCGGTACCCGCCACCGGTAGGGCCTTCATCCGTTTTCGACGGGGTGCCCGTAACACCGCGATGACCAAGAACACGATTACCCGGCCCCGCTCTCCTTAATCCGCGGTTGCGACGATTCCACGATCTACCAGCAAACCGATCTCTGCTGTGCTGAGACCGAGTTCCCCGAGGAGCATTTCGGTGTCGGCTCCGAGTAGGGGAGCTGGTGCGGGTTCGACAGCGATGAAACCGTCAAAGGCCACCGGCGAACCGGGCGACAGGTACGTTCCAACGCCCGGTTGTGCAACTGTGCGAAACATCTCGTTGTCCGTAGAACATCGCGGGTCGTTCTCGACGAGTTCGAGAAAACTCTGATACCGGCCCCAGCACACACCATGCTCGTCGAATCGGGTTGCGACCTCAGCCAATGTGTGTTGCTTCGTCCACCCGTTGATTAGTGCCTTGATCTCCTCGCGGGCGGCGAACCTCGCACCCTCATCGTCAAAGTCGAGACCCTGAGCAACCGCCACAGCCTCAACGTCGATGGCTGTTTCTGTGGCGGCGAGAAGCGAGCGCCATTGCTTGTTGCTGATGCCCACAGCATAGATTTGCTCGCCATCGGCGGTGTTAAACATTGCGCCGAACGCGCCGTACAGATCGTTCCCGAATCGTTGACGTTCTGTGCCAAGCACCTGGGCCTCACCTACGTGGCCAAGCGCTGAAACCGCAGCGAGCGCCACATCGAAGAGCGCGAGCGACATGTTCGACCCGGTGCCGGTGTGCGTGCGCTGTCGGTCAGCGGCCAACATCGCAAGGGCCGCGGTCTGGCCGCAGATCAGGTCCCACGCAGCAAGTACGTTGTTCACTGGCTGGTCGTGGTTGATTGGGCCGGTGACCTGGGGGAATCCAACGGCGGCGTTGACGGTGTAGTCGAGTGCGGTCGAGCCGTCCCGGTTGCCCGTGACCGCAAGCATGTTGAGGTCTGCTCGTCCAGCGGACAGGGTCTCGTATGACATCCAGCCCCGCGCCGGAAAGTTGGTGAGGAAGTTCCCGGCCTTGGTGATGAGCTCGGTGAGCAGCTCGCGCGCTTCGGGGGAGCGAAGATCAACTGCGATAGACCGCTTGTTCTTGTTGAGCCCGGCCCAGTACAACGAGTTGCCGTCATCTGTAAGCGGCCATCGCCGAAAGTCGATCCCGCCACCGATCTGATCAAATCGAATGACCTCTGCACCAAGCTGGGCGAGGGTCATTCCGCCGCTGGGTGCGGCAACAAAGGCCGAGCCTTCAACGACCCGCATGCCCTCGAGTGGCGGAACCCTCATCGTCGATTCTCCTCGTCTGGGTGGCCACTGGCCGGTAGGCCTTTCGCTAGCAGCTGGCGGGCGATGAGTTTAAGGCTCAACGTCTCATCGGCACCTTCGAAGATTGAGAGCACTCGGGCATCAACGAAGAGGCGGCTGATCGGATACTCCTCGGCGTAGCCGTAGCCGCCGTGTATCTGGAGCGCCTCGCGTGTGACCCACTCCGCTGCGAGACAGCTGTAGGCCTTCGCCATGGCGGCTTCCATCGAGCCACCCGATGGCTCTGCCATCAGTCGAGCCACGCGGAACGAGTACTGCCTGCAGATCTGTACGACGCTCGCCATTCGGCCCAGCTTTACTTGGGTTAGCTGGAAGTCGCTGATCGGGCTCCCAAACACGTGGCGCTCCCGAGCGTACGCGTGAGCTTCGTCGTATGCGGCTTGCATCACTCCAACAGCTCGGGCGGCGGTCTGGAGCCGACCGTTTTCGAAACCGGCCATCTGAAGGTAGAACCCACGTCCAAGACCCTCCTCTTCGCCGATCAGATTCGCTGAAGGCACCAGCCAATCGCTGAATGACACCTCGAAGCTATGCATCCCGCGGTAGCCGAGCGTCGGGATGGCCTTTCCTTCGATGCGGCCGCCTCCGGGTTGTTCGTGGGCGAAGTCGTGGCCGGTGTCTGACGGTTTCTCGGCAATCAGCAGGCTCAAGCCGCGATGTCCGGCGGTTCTGTCGGGGTTGGTGCGTGCGAGCACCATCAGGGCGTTGGCTCGCCCGGCAAAGGTGCACCAGGTCTTGACGCCGTTCAAAAGGTAGCCATCGTTCGTCTTATCGGCGGTGACGCCGAGCTGGGCCACGTCGGAACCAACGTCGGGCTCGGTGACGGCAACCGCACAGATGGTCTCGCCGCTGGCGATGCCTGGTAGCCAGCTCTGCTTCTGCGCCTCGGTTCCGCCCGTTTCAAGTGCTCGGGCAAGGATTTCGGGTCGGGTGATGAGCGAACCGCCGGCACCGAGGCTTGATCGAGAGAGCCGCTCGGTGGCAACGACCATCGCCAGGTGATCATCGGCGGTGCCCTCGGCGAAACCGCCGTAGGCGGAACTAATCGAGAGGCCGAAGGACCCCAGCTCGGCGACCCCGGAAATAATGTCGTCGGGTATGTCTGCGTCGTGGCGGTGGATGTGTTCGGCCACCGGCGAAATTCTGTCGGTCGCGAAACGCTCGAAGGTCGCAGCGACAAGCTCCAGGTCGTCTGGCAGAAGCTCGCGGCCAGTACGTGCAGCGGCTTGGGCCACGTAGCTCGGGTTCGTGGCCGACTCAACGAAGGAGCGAGCGAGGTCGAGTGCTGTTGGCTCAGTTCCCCACATCGTCGGATGGGCCCAAATTTTGGACGAGAGCTTGGCAACTTCGTCGCCAATGAAGGTCAAGGCGAGACGCTCCTCGTCTTCTCCGTTGTTGGCATAGGTCAATGCAACTTCGCACATCGATACTGCCGCGGCGGCGTGGGCGAGGTCATAGAGGAAGCTCTGCTGTTGTTCGATCTCAGGGTTCGCTTGCGCGTGAGCGAGGGCGGACTCCACGACCTTTCTCGCAGCTCCAACGGCGGTCGTTGCGGCTTCGAGGGTCGGTGCCGGTGTGGTCATGTGTGGCTCCTGGCGGTGTCGTTCTTTTGGCTGTCTGCTCGTAGCGACTGTGTGCTTGGTCGGAGGCGATCGGTCCTGCACCTCACATAAGCATGATCGCGTAACTAGCAGCGCACCCGGGGTAGCGCACCAAAGTAAGCGGGTGATCGCGGCGTGCATGAGGCAAC
>CALHTB010000038.1 GCA_938038785.1 uncultured Acidimicrobiales bacterium | reverse complement strand
AGTCTTTCGATCCGCCGGTCGTAGCGGGAATGACAACAGTGCCAATGACAGTGCCCGTAGGTGAGCCAACACGGATCTCGACGTTTCCTGTGCGAATCGCTGATGCACGTAACGTGATCGAGGTTGCGGGCTTGTTCGAATCGCCCATCCAGACATCGTCGAACCGGACCCAATCATCGTTGCCAAAGGATGTGGCGACCCCTTCGAAGCCGACATCGTGAATCGTTGTGTTCGTGGCTACACCTTGATCGGCGTCATGTGACATTGCTTGGATTGGGTCGAACCCTGACCGCTGATAGTCGCCGCCACTGTTGGTTCCGTTTGCGTCGATGGGTCGTTCTGACATCGAGTTCAGAACGAGCTGCAGCTTCGAGTGCAAGAAACTGGTGCTGGTGTCGCGGACCCACGATTGTTCCGGGTCGTGATACGCGGTCGTTACCCAGCCGCCGTTCTCATCAGACACCTGCGACAGGGCTCCAGTGAATCGGAGCTGCGTCCAGAACGTGGGTGACTTCTCTGTGCAGACCGTTGGGTATTCGTTGGCTTCGGCATGCGGTCCGCACCACAAGTCGTTCGGAACGTCGTTCATGTTCGCCGGAAGCTCATACTCATCATCTTCGCCATCAGTGACGCCGCAATCGGAGAACGCCGATGACGTGTTGCAGCGCCATTCGTAGTTCAGGTCGATACGGGCGTTCGCGGGGCGCCCCAACCCGGGATGGGCCCCGTAGGTGATCGCCTCGACACGTGACGCCCGGACATATTGGCGCTTGTATGTCGTGTTGATACCTCGGGCGTTGTACCAGTTGTGCTCCTGGCCGTACTCGTAGACCATTTCGTTTCCGAACGCGTCCGTCACGGTGTCGACGTTCCACTGCCGGGCAGTGTCGCACAAGCGATAGGTATCGCCGCACGGGTTCGTGCCAGACGGGTACCAGACCGGTACCCAATCCATCGACTCGTTGGTCGTACCTAACGTGTAGACGGTGCCATCGGGTGTTTCGACGGACCACCAATGGTTGAACGCATCCTTGGTGTTGACCGTGACTCCTTCGGACGTGCCGGTCCACAGGCGGATACGCCAAAATGGATCCGACTGCAAACGAAACTCCTTGAAATCAGCGTTGTTCACCGTGCCGGAGTTCTTGAAGATCAGCTTCGAGGAACGACCTGCCAACGACATCGTGTACACATCATCAGGCGATCCAGAGATGCACCGGTCCCCGGCCGCGGCCGGGTCGTTACAGGCCTTCAGGCCGCGTTGGATCGAACCGCCAGCAGACAACGACCAACCCGTACCCAACGGCCCGGTCTGATTGTTCGTTCCCATCGTCATGCCATCAACCGACGCCGACGAGTAGTTCAGCGATACCGACGGCGCTGGGCCAGCAGCCGCAGCCGGAACCGGAATCGGATACGACAGCTCCGCTGACCCCGTGTACAACCCGACCTGAGCGTCCGTCAACGTCGGGACCGGCAAAGCAGAGAAGTCGCCCGATGACGAAGACGCGTTCGTCGTTACGCCAACAATCGGGTCAGAACCGCCGCCTGCCTGCAACGCCGCCAACAACCCAGCCGGGATCTGCGAAGCACGCAGCACCATCGCTGACTTACCCTTTGGGCCTGTCACGTTCTCGTCAGCGTTTTTGATCTGGCCCGGAGGGCCCTCAGCACGCAGCGCACCGTTGCCATTGTTGACCGAAAGCTTCAACCCGTTCTTCGGATTAAGGTCCGCGACCTTCACACCAGATTTGAGCAACGCGTTCCGCTTCTCGTTCTGAGCCTTCTGGATCTGACCGCGGTTCACCTTCACCGTCAGCGTCTCCGACTCCGCATCAAAATCGGCGGGCAACTCGACAACGTCATCGCACACAACCAAATCTTCGACCTCAGCGGGGTCGATCTCTGAATCCTCAATCACAGAAAGATCAGGCTCGAACAACTCGCAACCATCAAAGATCGACACCGCCAAACGCTCAAACAGATCGCCCGTGTTCTCATAGGCAACCTGGGAAAGATCGAGCTCCAACGTGTACGGCTTGTTGGGTTGAACCTTCACACCGTTACCGTTGCGAAACGCGACCGACGCCGCAGCCCCCACCGGCGACAACTGCTTCGCCAAGCCAGGCGGCAGCACATTCACCAAAACATCGCCACCACCAACAGCGTCTTCGTCAGCGGCGACCTGCACCGAAACCGGTGACTTCCCCACCTGGGTCTTCTTGCCGCTTTGGGCCTTCACCGAAGCAGGCTCAGCAACCACCCAACCAGAACGTGCCACCGACTCCGGCAGCCCATCAACAGGCGCAGCGGACTCGACCCGAGACTTCGAACCAGACACCGCTGTCCGAACAACCGGCTCCTCAGAAGAAGGAAGCACCGGCTCATCACTTCGATCCTCCTCCTCAACCTGGCGAACAGGCTGAGCCTCTTGCGCCGCTAGCGGCGGCGCTCCGAGTATCGATGCCACCATCGCCGCTGCAAGAAAAATGCTGATCCAACGTCCACTACGCACGTGAAGCCCCCAGGCCGTATTCGGTTTTCGACGAGATGCCGATCGAAGCGCCTTCTTCGATGCGTCGGAACGTAATGCAGGCAACTATGCCGGTGCGCAACTATGCCCATTACGACTCTGTTACGAAAATGCAAATAGGGTCGATTATCGAACGGTTATCCACTCGAGCGAAAGCTCCAGTAAGTCGTGCCCTCAGGGAGCTCGCGGGCCTTCGAGATTCAAGATACAACTTGACGTATTCCGATATTCGGCATATCGTATATCTTAATAGCTTCCCCGAGCATGAAACTTCCCCTTTCATCACACTTAGATTTCCTTCGGAGGAAAGCTCATGTATCCGTCAGCACCAGATCTCACCGGCCGTACCAGCGCCCTGATCTTGCCGTTCGACGCCACCCGCGACTCGGCCTACGACGAACACGAACACCGGCCATCGTTTGACCCTCGCAGCCACTACTGCGAAACCTTCTGGCTGCCTATCCTTGGCCCATCAACCCTGTGGTTGATGCGCAAGGTCGCCGAACGCTTCGACGCCGAACCCGACGGCTTCTCCCTCGACCTGACGGAGATGTCACAGGCTCTCGGCATTGCATCGAAGGGCGGCCGGAACAATCCGTTCCACCGGTCGATCAACCGTGTGGTCAGCTTCAAGATGGGAGTGACCATCGACGAGCAGACAATCGCCATTCGGCGCCGGATGCCGCCATTGCACTCGGGCCAGGTCCGCCGGCTACCAACACGCCTAGCCAACCTTCACAACGACACGGTCCGCGCTCACCTCACCAACCAGACCGAGGATCGGCGGCGCTCCGAGAACGTCGCCCTCACACTGCTGCAACTAGGAGACAGCCCCGACCTTGCCGAACAGCAACTGATCAGCTGGGGCATCGACTACACGGTCGCCCGCCAATCGGTCGACGTGGCCTGGGCCCAGAAGGCCCGCCTAGATAACGCTGCCGCCCACGCCTAGGCAAAACGCGAATCTGTGGAGTCTGGTGTTCGATATTCGATCATCAGACTCCACAGATTCGTAGTACTTCGTAGTTAGGCGTAGCTGCGGGCCAGGCTTACGAGCGTGCGGACTCCGAAGCCGGTGCCGCCTTTGCGATGTTCGACATCTTCGCCGTCGGTCCATGCCGGGCCTGCAATGTCGAGATGGGCCCATGGGATGCCTTCGCCGACGAACTCTTGCAGGATGATGCCCGCGGTAATCGCACCGCCGTGGGCGCCGCCGATGTTCTTCATATCGGCAACTGGCGAATCGACCATCTTGCGATAGTCGGCCGGCAGCGGCAGACGCCAGACCCGCTCCCCCGCTGCTTCGGCTGCATCGGACACCTGGGCGGCAAAGTCTTCGTCGTTGCTCATGAGGCCAGCGATTTTTGGGCCGAGCGCCACCATGCACGCACCGGTCAACGTGGCGAGGTCGACAATGCCGTCCGGCTTCGCTTCACTGGCCAAGCTCAGCGCATCGGCGAGAACCAAACGGCCCTCGGCGTCGGTGTTGAGCACTTCGATGGTCTTACCGTTTCGAATCTTGAGCACGTCACCCGGGCGGGTGGCGTTGCCGCCCAGCATGTTGTCGGTCATTGGAATGTATGCCTTCACCCGAACAGGCACCTTGGCCGCCTTGAGCGCCGACATCGCACCGGCGACCGCAGCCGCACCGCCCATGTCGCACTTCATCGTCATCATGCCGGTGCCCGACTTGATGGACAGGCCGCCAGCATCGAACGTGATGCCCTTACCCACAAACGCAAGGGTGGCCTTGGCCTTGGGCGGCGAGTAAACCATCTCAACAAAGCGAGGATGAATGGTCGAGCCTTGGTTTACCCCGAGCAGGCCGCCCATCTTTGCCTTCTTGATGGCAGCGAGATCCATGACCTTGCACGTAACGCCAGCTTCTTTCGCCATCCGCTGAACCCGCTTCGCGAACTCGGGCGGGGTGAGGGTGCCGCCCGGCTCGTTTACGTAGTCGCGAGCCATCATCTGCCCGCC
>CALHTB010000037.1 GCA_938038785.1 uncultured Acidimicrobiales bacterium | reverse complement strand
ACCGGCACGATGCGGTCAAAGCCAGTTGTGTGCAGAAGTCGATTCAGGCTGGCTGTGGTGCTGACAACAGCAACATCGCCCTCAGCCTCACGAACACGCCGGATACCGCCAATGAGCGCGCCGAGACCAGCAGAGTCCATAAATGGCACTTCGGACAGGTCGATGATCAACCAACGAACATCCTCAATACCCGCGAGCGCCTCACGGAAATCGCCAACGGTGTAGGCATCTACCTCGCCGGACAACCGGCAAACGTGATAGCCATCACCCTCATCTGATGATTCGACAGCAATTTCCAACATGAACAAACACCTCGCTGGCCAGTGGCGAACATACAAAAGCGATGCACGAACCATCCAGATTTGGAGAAGTGGCTAGGTTAGCGGAGCTTTCTCATCTCGACCACGCCGTTCGCTTCGCTCACTAACAGAGTTTCGTCTCTGACGATCCAAAACATCCCACGCCGTTCGCTTCGCTCGCCCCGGAATCCCCGGCCTGGGCCCGAAACCGGTACGATTTCTCACGTGACTTCTTCGGGCAACGTACTTCTCGCCACCGACGCTGATTGGCTGTTCAACGATGTGGCAGCAGCACTCGGCGGATCCCACGACGTGTATCGGGTCCGCGAGGGTTCAGCGGTTACCGGCGCCATTAGCGAAGTAGACCCGTCGCTGGTCATTCTCGACCTGCAGATCGGCAACATGGGCGGCGTGGCAACCTCACTGCTGATCAAGCAAGAGAGTCGTGCCGGCCGACTTCCTGAAGTCCCAGTCCTCCTTCTGCTCGACCGCGAGGCCGACGAATTCTTAGCGACCGAGTCCGATGCAGACGCCTGGGTGGTCAAGCCACTCAACACGCTGGCGCTACGACGAGCAGCTAGCCAGCTCATGCCAGCAAATAGCTAGAGCAGACCTACGTCTCGAGGCCCACAACCTCGACCTCAGGCGAAATTCGAAGCAGACGAATCGCCCGCAGCAGGCCAAAGAGCGCACCAGCGGTAACGATCGCAAAAGCTGCAACGACCATCGTGCCGACCAGCTGGGCAACTACACCGCTTCCGCTTCTCGCCGCGCCAAGCGTTCCCCACATTCCGGCAACGCCAAAGACGCCAACGATTCCTACCGGGTCATCGATCTTGGCACGATCAGCGGCTGCGAGGGCAAGCGACGCAAGCGCCGCCCCGACCGCTCCGAGGACAAGCGCCCTGGGCACAGTGAGGGCGAGGGGCGACCCCAAGGTGGACACCACTCCGGCGAGGACGCCATGCACCAGACTTGCAGTGGACGACGCTCCGAGCCGTAGCCACCCAATTCCAAGGGCGACCAGCCCACCAACGGCTGCCGACAGTGCCATCAGCGAAGCCGAAGTAACTGCGTAGTCGTCCCAAGCCAGATCGGGTTGGGTCACGAGCCCAACCGAGGTCGCAAGAACGACAAGGGCCCCAAGTGCCGCTGATGGCATCGACTTTCCGGGCACGATGCGGACTTGGCCGTTGACGCCAATCCGACCACGGCGTGGACCAATGACCATGATCCCCACGAGCGACATCCAGCCAGCCACTGCAAACACCGTCGCCGCAGCTGCATCGACAAAGACCTCGTCTCCAACCGTGATCGAGGAAAGAACACCATCGGCGGCCTGGGCCCAGCGCATCGCCGGGGCAACCACCGCGCCACTCACAAGCCCGATAGCGCCGTGTGCAAGAAAGGTGCCCCGCTCGACAATTGCTCCGGACACGATGGTGGCGAGCAACACCGACACACTCAGCAATCCCCAAAATTCGACATCATCGCGCGGTATTTCGCGACCGACGGAAGCGGCGAAGGACCCAGCGATGGCACCGGCTGCGGTAACCACGTGTCGCCCAGCTCCGGTGGCGACCGTGCGACGACGGGTGAAGCCCTCGATGATCGCCCCAATCCCAACGGCCATCACGACAAGAAGCACCCCCGAAACTAGGGCCCACAAGAGGTCGATATCTTCATCCACGAAGGGCCGATTTCACCACCTGCCATAACCCCCTGCCCACACGGAAACTCAAGGTTTCTCCGCAGCAGGCAGGTCGGGAGGCCCATCACATTCGATACCCGATGGCCGACTGGCCGGTCATGGCGTTTCGTAAAGCACAAGAGCGGGCAACACGGAATCGACGGCCAGGAAGATTCCTTCGTCGGATCACTATTGGCCCGCGCCTGCTCCTTTTCATCGCGGTTCCGTCGATCGCGCTGCTGGGGCTCATTGGTTTGTTTGCGTCGGCCGACGCTCGTTCACTCGTGGAACTTCGTGAGTTTCACGACAGCAGCCACGTCATCGATGAACTCGTCGACGCTCGGATACGGCTCCAGTCAGAGCGACATGTCGCCATTCTCGGCGACCCCTCCCCAGACGCCTCGGCAAGCAACACCCCCGAACCAGAGCGGTTCCTCAACAACAGCGAGATCACCAAGATCGAAGAGCTGATGAGCACCCAGTCCATCGACGGCGCCATCAACTTCCAGCAAGACCTCGTCGTCGCACGAAAGCTTGCGGAGAACAACCAGCTAAATCAGGCGACTCTCGCCTACAACCAGATGATCGACTTGCTCGGCGAAGCGATCTACGGACGCCTAGACGACGCTCCTCTGGGGCTGGCCTTGCAACGAAGCGAAGCGTTCCGAGGCCTCCTCGCGAGCAGCGAGGCATACCTACTTGAAGACTTGGAAGCGCGCTCGGAATCGCCGAGCACCGTTGCGCTCACCCGACTGCACACAAGCGCTAGCGAAGCGCTTGCCCGCTACAGCGACAACACCAACGAGGACGGCGCCGCCGCGCTGCAAGAACTCACGGTTAGCGATTCATGGCGGCGCCTCACGGTGATCCGTGCAGCGTCGGTAAGCGGGGGCAGCCAGGGCTTCAATAGCGAGGTGTGGGCCTCGGCCGCCGAAGTGCGACAACTGTCGTTCGTCGTGCTGGTGCGAGAAGAGTCGATCGCACTGCAGAACGATATTGGTGAAACCGTTTCCGCCGAACAGCGTCGCTTGGCCGTCCTGGCCGGGATTATCGGGCTCGTCCTCGTCCTTGCCACCTTCGGAGCGTTGCGTCTTCGCCGAAGCATCATCGGCCCCCTCTCGAACCTGACCGTGAACGCCCGCCTCCTGTCGCGCGGCGAGCTGGCACCGATCGAAGACCCGGCTTCCGACGAAATCGCCGAAGTGGCCAACGCCTTTTCCTCATTGGCCAACACGATGGAACGCCTCTGGACCGACGTCGATGCTGTATCGACCGCGGTGGGCAACCGTGAATACGACCGACGTATCGACACCGCCGAACTTGAAGGTGACTGGCTTCGCTTGGCATCGACCATGAACGACACGCTCGCCACCGGTGAAGCACACCGTGATTCGGTGAAGGAAGAGCTCGACCGACGAGTGGTCATGACCGAAATCTCGAACGCGGCGATCCTCGCCGAGAACGCACGCGATGTCACCTCGGCGGTTCTTCGGTTCCTTCCAGCAGTGTTGCCCGGATCGCACGCGCATCTTCACGAACATCCGAGCGGCCCACCAAAGTACGACCTCGGTGTCCGCCTCGAGCCCAGCATCTCAGCACTCGAGGTGCCCACACTCACCGATCAGGCCCAACAGATCGAGCTTCGTGACGGGTTGGGAGCAGCCAGCCTGGTCGAGTTCCCCGATGGACCTCCGGCGGTCCTCGTGCTTCGCTTCGGCGACACCGAGCCCGCCCAGATCGAACCCCTGGTATCGCTGATGGAGACCGCCGGTCGCATCCTGGCCCAAGCCCACCGTCGCCACGCCGCCGAAACGCGTGCGACCCACAACCGCGAGCACGACCTGCTCACCGGACTTCCAAACTCGATCTACCTTCGCCGCTGGTTCGCGGACCGCAACGAGCGAGGTACCCAGTGGTCAGCCCTCGGTGTGCAACCGCACCGTCTTGGCGATTGGGATGACGTGTTTGGCCGCGACGCCCGCGAAGTCGTGCTTCAGGCCATCGCTACCGTCCTCAATGACACGACAGCTATCGCCGCAGCCGACCTCGGCGTTGAGGTGGCACTCGCACGGATCGGCGAACCCGAGTTCGTCGTGCTCGTCCCTCATGCCCACGTTGGTGCGATGACGAACGAGATCACCCGAGCGTTCCAGAACCCTCTCGCCGTTCAAGGCGCCCAGGTGAACGTCGACCTAACAATCGGGCTCGACACGGTTGAGCGCGCGGATCGCGACCTCACCCAGACGCTTGCCAACGTGTCCGCCGCAATTCGTCACGGCAACGACATGACCGGTGTTGTCGAATTTGAACCGCGTCACCGCGAGGAAGTCCGCCGTCGCACCGAGCTCGTGAACTGGTTGTCTCGTGCCATCGAGAACCGCGACCTCGAGGTGAACTTCCAGCCGATCGTGAACGCCATCACCACCACGATTGAAGGCTACGAGTGCCTGATCCGCGGCAAGAAGGACGGTCAGCCAATTTCGCCGGCCGAGTTCATCCCGCTCGCCGAAGAAACAAACATGATCGTGGCCATTGGCCAGTTCGTCCTTCGCGAAGCGTGCGCGGCGCTGCCGTTCTTGCGCGGCGACTCGCCGTATGTTGCGGTGAACCTCTCCCCGATCGAGCTCTCGAACCCGAACCTGCTACTCGGAATCGAACGGGTGCTGACCGAATCTTCGGCAGACCGCAGCCGCGTCGTGTTCGAAGTCACCGAGGGTGCCACGACCACCGACGACGACGTCGAACTTCTGAAGAAGATTCGCGGTCTCGGCGTAAAGATCGCTATCGACGACTTTGGTTCGGGGCAATCCAACCTCAGCTACCTCAACACGTTGCCTGCGCAGATCCTGAAGTTGGACCGCAGCCTCATCACCCCAATGGTCGACGACCAGGGCGCGGCGTCGGTCGTGAAGAAAGCCATCGAGATGGCACACGACCTCGGCATGACCGTCGTTGGCGAAGGGGTCGAAGAGAACGAAGAGCTCGACGCACTGCGCCGCATGCGCTGCGATCGCATCCAGGGTTGGCTCACCGGACGCCCCGGCCGCCTCGAGGACTTCATCGAGATCACCATCGACCGTCCTGTCACCAAGATCAACGTGCCGCGGGACAGCCGGTGAAGCACATTCGCGCGCTCGCCCTCCTCGTGGTCAGCACTCTTGTGCTCACCGCGTGTGGAGATGTGACGCCCGAATCGCTCGCGTACGCAACCGAGCAGGTCGAACCAACAATTCTCCGAATCGCCACCCCACGCATTGCTGGTTTCGAGGACGCCATCGCCAGCTGGGAGCGGGAGCATCCAACCGCCGAGGTCGAGGTGGTCGTTCGCAACATCGACGATCATCATCGATCGCTCCTCGATGACGCAGGAGCTGGCGGCCAGTTCGACCTCGTTGCGTTCGATTCCACCTATGGCCCCGACCTTCGCAGTCGCGACGACCTACTCGTCGACCTGTCAGCATTTGATGCAACGCCAGCTATGTCGACCTACCTTCCGGCGCGCTGGAGCGAGGGCATTGCTGACGACGGCTCGCTGATTGGCCTACCGCTCGACGTCGAAAGCACGGCGATGCTTGTACGCGCCGACTTGGTAAGCCCAGATCTCCTTCGCGAGCTCCGCAACGCTGGCTCATGGTGTGACGTGCTCACCACCGGCGACGCATTCTCCGATGAAACCAACACCGCGTTCCTTGCCGATGCCGACGACTTACTTGCAGCGATCTTTGCTCAGACCCGTAGCTCGTTCGCAAACGACAACGGCACGATGACCGCCGACGAAATTGGCGAGCTTGAACGCGCATGGGACTTGGCCATGATTGCCATCGGCGAGGGGCCACTCCACGGCGACCCATGCCCTGGCGTTGACGACATCCAGCGAATGGCGCGCAACTTGAGCTTCGACTCAACCGAATGGCGCACGGAGCTGCGCGGCGACGATTTTGCTGCTGTGTTGGCCCCGTGGTCATTTCGTCGCCGGATCTCTAACGCGGCGCCCGAAACCGCTGGCAAGTGGGTCACGCTCGATCTCCCGATCGATTCCCCAAATCCAGCTGCCGGATCGTCGAGTGATGGCGGGCTGCACGTAGGGCTTCATCTCGATTCAGAGAACTTCGACCTGGCATACGATTTGCTACTCACCTTGGCCAACCCAACGGTCCAGGAGGTCTCCTTCTCGAACGGCTACGGACCACTTCCCGCATCTACCCGTCCGCACGTAGATGGTGTCGTCGACCTGGCTGTCGATGACTTCTTTGTCGACTCCGCTTTCGCAAACGCCTACAGCAAATCGGCTCTTGATCGGCCGTCCGCTCTGGCCACACCCCAACGCCGAATCGTTATCGATGCGACGATGGAAGCACTCAACCGGGTTGAGAGCGGCGGTCAGACCCCAGCCGAAGCGTGGGCGACCATGCAGGAGCAGGTAACGAAGACGCTCAAGTAACGAGAGAAGCGACCGGCGAAGTGCGTCCTACCACCCGGTAGGAAGTACATTGGCGCCATGAAAACTCGCGTTTCTCCACAACGCCTGGTCCTTGGGATCGGCATTGCTGTCGCCGTGTTCACCGCACTCTCGGGAGTAGCGGCTGAAGTGTTCGCATTCAAAAGCGAAAGCGAGATTCATCGCACGGTGTTCGCCAACATCCCCGACGCCATTCGCCTGGCGTTCTACACGTTGATTCCCGTCATGATCGTGTACGGAGCGTGGGTGTTCTCGCTACGCATCAAGAACTGGGAACGTGGCGGCCCCGATAACCGTGCGACCACATCGAAGAACGCGAAGACCCGCCTGGCAGACCTTCGCTCGGGCCTCTACATGCGTACGTTGATGCGTGAGCCCGGCGCGGGCCTCATGCACTCGATGATGTACTTCAGCTTCGTCGTACTGCTCGGCGTTACCACGGTGCTCGAGATCGATCATCAGCTGCCAACCGCGCTCAAGTTCCTACACGGGGGTACCTACAAGGGTTACGCCATGGTCGGCGACCTCGCCGGTCTTATCTTCACGATCTCGATCGTGTGGGCCATCCTGCGCCGCTACGGCCCGCGGGCCATGCGTCCCTACCGCATTCGCATCAAGAGCAAGCCAGAGCACGCGGTCATCTTGGCCACGTTCCTCGGCATAGCGGTCACCGGTTTCGGCGCCGAGGTGTTCCGCATCGCCCTCGATGGCATGCCCGAATACGAAAAGTGGAGCTTCATTGGCTACCCGCTTGCCACCCTGGTCGAGAACAACGAGTCGCTGGCCGGATGGCATCAAGCCTGGTGGATCGGCCACGTGCTCACGTTCGTCGGGTTCCTCATCCTGTTGCCGATCACGATGCTGCGTCACATCTTCACGTCGCCGCTCAACATGTATCTCAAGGACAAGGAACGGCCAAAGGGCGCAATGAAGCCCATGCCAAACCTCATGGAGACCGAACTCGAATCGTTCGGTGTGTCGACCATCGAGGACTTCACCTGGAAGCAACTGCTCGACACCGACTCGTGCACGATGTGCGGCCGCTGCACCAGCGTCTGCCCAGCGCACGCAACCGGCAAGCCGCTCGACCCACGTGAGATCGTGCTGAAGACCGGCGAGGTCATGGCCCGCACCGGCACCCCGCAGGTATCGCCACCCATTTCCGTCGACGACGAGATCACCGTTCCATCGAACTGGATGTTCGACCGGGTGTCGTCGGAAGAACTCTGGGCGTGCACGTCATGTCGCGCATGCGATGAGATCTGCCCGGTCAACATCGAAATCCTCGACAAGATCCTCGACATGCGCCGGTACTTGTCGCTCATGGAGTCGGACTTCCCGACCGAGCTCGGCAATGCATACCGCGGCATGGAAAACCAGATGAACCCATGGGCACTCAGCCAGGGCGATCGTGCTGATTGGGTAGTCGACGATTCGGTCACGGTGCTCGCTGGTGACGAACCACTCGAAGCCGAGTACCTCTACTGGGTCGGCTGCGCTGGTTCGTTCGACGACAAGAACAAGAAGGTTAGCCAGGCGCTGTCCAAGCTGATGAACCGCGCTGGGGTTAGCTACGCCATCCTCGGCCCCGCCGAGAACTGCACCGGCGACTCGGCCCGCCGTACCGGCAACGAGTACATCTTCCAGATGCTCGCGATGCAAAACATCGAAACCCTCAACGGCATGGGCGTCAAGAAGATCATCACCCAATGCCCGCATTGCTTCAACACGCTGGCGAACGAATACCCGCAGCTCGGCGGCCACTACGAGGTCATCCACCACAGCGAGTTCCTCGAACAACTCATCGAAGATGGTTCGCTCGACATGAGCAACGCATCACTGCACGAGCGCATCGTCTATCACGACGCCTGCTACCTCGGCCGTCACAACGACATCTACATGGCCCCACGAAAGGTCGTTGGATCGCTCGGCGGAGTCCAGGTCCTCGAGGCCGAGAAGAACGGCACCAAGTCGATGTGCTGCGGTGCCGGCGGAGGACGCTTCTGGCTCGAAGAGACCACTGGCAAAGACATCAACGTCGACCGGTCACAACAGCTGTTGGCAACCGGCGCTGACCGCATCGCCACGGCATGTCCGTTCTGCTACGTCATGATCGACGACGGTGTGAAGGGTCAAGGCGTCGATGAAGACGAGGTGAAGGTCGCCGACATTGCCATCCACATGCTCGAAGCGCTCGAGAATGGCGATGAGCTCGCCCATCAGGCTGCCCTGTCGCCAAGTTTCGCCTACGTCGAGTCCCCGGTCGGCATCGGCGGTTCCACTGCGGCGGCTGCTTCGACCGTGGCCAGTTCCGCCACCGCTGTGGCCGACGCTCCAACCACGACGGAACCGGCCGAGTCCGACATCGAGGTCGTGGCCGACCCAGCCGAGTCCGACATCGAGATCGTCGCCGACCCAGCCGAGTCCGATATAGAGGTCATTGCTGACTCTGAGCCAGAATCCGATTCCACCCCAGTGACAGCAGCCGCACCCTCCGACGCCGTTGCTACCGATGGCGGAGTCGATGCGGGCGACGACGCTCCATGGCGTACGGTCGAACCCGACGACCTCAAAGTCATCAGCGGTATTGGTCCCAAGCTCGAATCGTTGCTCCATGAGATCGGCGTTCGCACCTATGAACAGATTTCGTCGTTCACACCTAGCTACATCGAAGAGCTCGACGACTTCTTGTCCTTCTCGGGTCGTATCGAGCGCGACAACTGGGTTGGCCAGGCCGCCGAGCTCACGAGCACGCGGCCAGAGAAGACCTCCGTATTGCCTCCAATCCCAGACGACACACCCGAGAACGCCACAGCCCAGGACTAAGCGCTGCGCGACTGGCTGGCAACGGCCTAACGGTCAATTGCGCGCACCGACACCGCACTAGCTACGGCAAAGAACAGCGCGCCCACGATTAACGCTGCTTGGATCGATGCAAGCTCGGCGACCGCTCCAAGGATGAGTGCTCCACCAAGCTCGCCCAGCGATGTTGTCTGACCCATAAGCGAATTGACGGTCGCGCGCACCTCGCTTGGCGCGTCTCGGTTGGCCCAGGCTTCGAGCACCGGCCACAGTGCTTCGCGAACGCCGTCTTGCATCGTGAAGCCGATCGCAATGACCAGCACCACACTTGTTGCGGCACCGAGTAGCCCACCAACAAAGCCAACCGCCAGCAGAGCCACTGCCAGACGAACCACGCCGCTTCCCTTGTCGAGATAGTGGCCAATCGCCGCGTTCACCGCCAGGCCGGCCAAGGCCATGATGAAGAACATGACACCGAGAACGACGATCGACTCTTGATCAGCAGTGAACCCGTCTTCGGCGGCGATATCGAGGAAGTACTTCGCGCCAAGCCGGTCGAACGCCTCACCACCGAAGTACGACAAGGCAATGACGGCGACAAGCACGCGGAGTCGAGGCTTGCTGCGCACCACGTTCACCCCGGCCTCGAAGGTGTCCCGAAAAGAGTTTCCTGATTGCTCGCCTGGCGTGAAGTGCTCCTCGACCATGTCGCGATGGAACCAGAGCGCCATCGCCAAATACGCAAAGCCCATCGAGAACCCGGCGATTCTGACCGAGCTGACCAATGCGATGGCGATCGTGAGTGGCACCGTGAGCAACGCGACCAGGATCGAAAACCGATGCCGGTGCAAAATCAACCGGTCGATGTCGTCGTCGTCGAAGGTGCCCGCACCCTTGAGCTCGTCGGTGACCCATGCCGTGTCGGCCCCGCTTCGAAAGGTCCAGCCCACACCGAGCAACGCTTGGGCGGGCAGGATCATCCAGAAGTTCAGGCTGGCCATGCTCCAGATGTAACTGATGCCCATCAGGACTTGAGCAATGAGCACCGAACGCTTCCGCGACTTCAGGTCGGCCACAACCCCGGTTGGTGTTTCGGCCAGCAACACCGTTGCTTCGAGCACGATGCCGAGCACCATAAGTTCGAGCGCGCCAAGTTCGAGCTCGACGACCCAGAACACCATCAGGACAAGCCAGAAACCCCATTCGATGCCCTCGGCGGCCCCGAACCCCCGGACGAACAATCGAGCCGGGTCGGTTCGAGACCGCTCAGGCGTCATTGCGTGAAGTTCTTCCAGTACTGACTTGGCCGAGGACCAACCTGGCCTTGGTACTTCGAACCGATAATGCCCGAACCGTAGGGGTTGTCCGCCGTAGTCGTCATCTGCATGAAGCTGACCTGTCCGACGCGCATCCCGGGGTAGAGCGTTATCGGCAAGCTCGCCACGTTCGAGAGTTCGAGTGTGATCTGACCATCCCAGCCCGCATCGACAAAGCCGGCGGTCGAGTGGATGAGAAGACCGAGCCGACCCAAGCTCGACTTGCCTTCAAGGCGGGCGACGAGATCGTCGGGCAGGGCAATGCGCTCGAGCGTCGACCCGAGGACGAACTCACCGGGGTGCAAGATAAAGGGATCTTCGTCTGATGCTTCAACAGGCTCGGTCAGGTCGGAGAGGTCCTGCTTAACGTCGATGAGACCGCGGGTGTGATTGCGGAAAACGAGGAAGCGATGGTCGAGACGAACATCGACTGAAGAAGGTTGCACCGCACTGTCATCGATTGGATCGATGGCGATGGTCCCCGCCTCGAGATGTTCGCGAATGGTTCGGTCGCTCAAGATCACGAGGCGACGTTAGCGGCGGCACACGCATCTGAACACTTTGGGAATGAACAGCCAATGGAATGCACAACACAGCCCGCGCTGTTTACGCTCGGTATATGGCTAGTCGACTGATTGCTGGATTTGTTCTTATCGCTGGGGTGTTTGCCCTCGCCGCTGTTGGGTTGGGTGGATCCGATGACCCGGACCCCGTAGAAACCGCTAGCGCTGCGCCTGCACAAACAGACGCGCCCGACCAGGCACAAGAAACCACCGCCGAGAGTGCTGACGCTGACGAGGCGCCTGCACCAACAACCACCGCCGAACCAATCGAAGAGCCCGACAACTACGGTCCACGCAAAGACCTGGTTGGTCTCGACGGATGGCTCAACACCGATGCCGCTTCACTCGACGAATTTGACGGCAAGGTACTGGTCGTCGAGATGTGGACCTTCGGGTGCCACAACTGCCGGGCTCGAATCCCGCACACCCAAGCCTTGTATGCCTCTCACAGCCGTGACGACTTTGAGATCATCGGCGTGCACGCACCCGAGTTTTCCCACGAAGCCGAGATACCGAACATCGAGGAAGCTGTCGAACGCTTGGAAGTAACATGGCCTGTCGCGCTCGACACCGAGAAGACCAACTTCCGTAGCTGGCAAGAAGGTGGCCGCCGCTTCTGGCCACGCACCTACGTCATCGATCAGAACGGCGACGTTCGCTACGACCACATTGGCGAAGGCCGCTACCAAGAACTCGCCGACACGGTGCAGTTCTTGGTCGATAACCCGCCTGCCATCACGTCGTGATCAACGCCCTCCTCGAAGGGGTCGAGAGTCTCCGGCTCCCGTGCAGCTGGGTGTTGCTGATGCCAGCAGCAGCCATCACCCTCTTCGGTCGTAGACGTACGGCGCTGGTGGTTTCGGTCTTCGTTGCCGTTGCCACGACGATTGCGTGGGTTCGCTTTGCTGGTTGGTGGTTCGAGACCCCGAGTGGCGCAATCCAAATTGCGCTCGGCGTGGTCATCATGACGACGGCTGCGCTGGCGTGGAAGTTCGATCGCGGCGCAACCGATGTACTCGCCGCTGCGGTTGCTGGAGTCATCGCCGTATGGGCCTGGATCCCGTGTGTAGGTCCCGAGCTCGCCGAGATTCTCAACAACTCACGTCGTGAACCATTCGCCCAAATCGGCGGCACGATCGGATTCTTCCTTGGGCTGCTTCTGCCATTCATCCTGGTCGCAGCCATCGGGGTGTTGTTCCCGAACCTCAGCGAGAAACTTCAGCATCGCGGGGTCGTTACTGGAGGTGCGCTGCTGTTCGGAATCGTGGGTCTGCTGTTTGCGACCACGCTCTACGATGATCTGGCCTCAGCCCTCTTCCGAATCAGCGAGTTCTAGGTCAGAAGGCCCAAATTCTGTTGGGCGCCTCAACCCGCATGCCAATTGTGGCGATGCAGGGGTATGCGATTCCTTACGACCATGACACCAGCGGGCAAGGGTGAATTCTTCGCGGTCGCACTCTTTTTGAACGCAATTCTCTTTGTCGTCGCGTTCAAGGTCTTCAAGCTCGAGGTCCTCATCTCTGAACGGACGGTGTCTTACGCCGCTGGCGAGCTGCCGCTCATGGCGTTCGTGTTTGCCATCTACTCCGGCCTCGCAATCATCAACTGCATGCGCCGCATCAAACAGCTGAGCATCGGCAACTTTGTTGCCTACCTCGCGCCAATCCCAGTCCTTGGCCAGCTTGTGCAGGTCGCACTGTCCTCGGCTGAGCCGGACAACAAGTCGGCGTACACCCCCTATGGAGATAACCCCTACGATCCAAACTCGTGGGTGCCAAAGGGCAAGGGAGCGAGCAAATCCAGCGCAGTTGCCTTCCGCGGTGAAGCACTGATGCTCCCGGGTGAAGATCACTGGGACGACGCCGCCTAACTCTCTGTCCCTGCTAACAACGTGGGATGCGGATCACCCGACGTGAACTACTCCTAGCTGGCCTTAGCGTGGGCGCCGCAGCGTGTACCACCTCGGCTGATTCACCCGAGAACTCCTCCGCAACATCGTCGGTGCCCGATCCAACAACCACGATCGCGCCAACAACCACAGTCCTAACGCCAATCGAGGCGCCCGGGTACGACGGCCCAAGCAACCCGTTCGCACTCGGCGTTGCGTCAGGCGACCCCGACGACACTTCCGTCGTGTTGTGGACTCGACTGGTTCACGACGACCTGGCCGATGCCGACTACACCCTCGCTGTCGACATTGCTCACGATGCTAATTTCGCCGACCTCGTGAGCTCGAGGCCAATCGATGCACCCTCTCGATTCGGACACAGCGTGCATGCATTAGCGACCGGGCTGGAACCCGACACCTGGTACTGGTACCGCTTTCGGGCCGGCGAATCAGCGTCGGTCGTGGGCCGGACGCGGACGATGCCCGTCGGCGACCAGACCCCGCTGCGGTTCGGCTTCTCGTCATGTCAGAACTGGGAAAGCGGAGCGTACGGCGCGCACCGACACCTCGCCGATGCTGAGCTCGATCTGTTCATCTGGTTGGGCGACTACATCTACGAATACGGCCCTCGAGATCAGGGCGTAGCGACTCCCGCCGGACCCCGCGTGCATGGCTCACCCGAGATCGAAGATCTCGATGCCTACCGAGCCCGGTACGCGCAGTATCGCTCGGATCCACATTTGCAGGCCCATCACGCAGCGCGCCCATGGATCATCACCTGGGATGACCACGAAGTCGACAACAACTATGCGGCCTTAAACACCGAGGACCGCCAGGACCAAGATGCCTTTGATCAACGACGGCGCGTGGCCCATCAAGCGTGGTGGGAACACATGCCCGTTCGTCTCGACCCACCCGACGATCGACTACGGATCTATCGCACCCTGAGGTGGGGGACGTTGGTCGACCTGCACATGCTCGATGGCCGCCAATATCGGGCGGCGCAACCGACCGACGGCGAACCTGTCCAGCTCCCCGCTGGGAGCTTTGACGTGCAGCGCCTCGGCCCAACCGCGCTCGATCCACAACAGTCGCTGCTCGGGCTGGAACAACGGGAGTGGTTGGAAGGCCAGGTCGCTGCGTCATCGGCCAAGTGGAACGTGCTCGGCAACCAGGTCTATATGCACGGCCTTAGCGCCCTTCCGGGAGATGCACCTGCGATCAACCCCGACTCGTGGGACGGCTACTTCGGCGAGCGGCAAGAGCTGCTAACCGAGCTCTCATCGTCGACAGACAACCTGATCGTGCTAACCGGCGACTTCCATTCGTCGAGCGTGGGCGAGCTTCGTCCAGATCCGTTTGCACTCGATGCGCCGGTCGTCGCAACCGAGTTCATGGCTCCGGCGATCAGTTCGGTCTTCCCGGCCGTACTGGTCGACCTCGCCCCGTTCGTTCTCGGCGTAAACCCCCAGATTCGCCACTTCGACCCACGTAACGGCTTTATGACGTGTGAGGTTGACGCAGCCACATGGACCACAACTTTGCACGTGCTCGACGACGTCACCAACGAAGACTCGGCGCTAACCCCCACAGCCACATTCGTCGTCAGCGCAGGAATCCCTGGCATCTCAGAATTGACGGTGTCCTGAACATAGGCTGTGTCCATGCTTTCGTCGGGTCAACGTCCAAACGTGCTTTGCATGGTGCTTGCTGGTGGGGAGGGCAAGCGTCTTATGCCACTCACCGCCCAACGGGCCAAGCCAGCGGTACCATTCGGCGGCCGCTATCGATTGATCGACTTTGCGATCTCCAATCTGGTGAACTCGGGCTACCGAAAGATCGTGGTTCTTACCCAGTACAAGTCGCACAGCCTCGATGTTCATATCTCGCGGACATGGAAACTCTCACCCGAGCTCGGCAACTACGTCACCACCGTTCCCGCACAGATGCGTCGCGGGCCGCAGTGGTTCACCGGCTCGCTCGATGCGATCTACCAGAACTTCAACCTCATCGATGACGAGCGCCCCGAGAACATCATCGTGTTCGGCGCTGATCACATCTACCGAATCGACGCCCGCCAGATGCTCGACGCACATCTGTCCGGCGGTCGCGGAGCTACCGTTGCGGGCATCCGAGTGCCCCGCGCCGAGGCCAACCAGTTCGGGGTCATAACGATTGGGCCCGACTCGAACAAGATCCTCCGCTTCGACGAAAAGCCCGAGAACCCCGATGGCTTGCCCGACTCGCCCGACGAGGTTCTGGCATCGATGGGCAACTACATCTTCTCGACCGAAATGTTGATGGACCTCGCATCCGACGATGCCACCAACGAAGGGTCAGCTCACGACATCGGTGGAGACCTCATCCCCGGGCTCGTCGCTAAGGGTGAAGCGAACGTCTATGACTTCACGTCCAACGTGGTGCCCGGCGAAACCTCTCGCCATGAGCACTACTGGCGAGACGTCGGAACACTCGACTCGTACTTCGCAGCCAACATGGATCTGGTTCAGCCCGAGCCGATCTTCAACCTGTACAACCCGAGCTGGCCGATCTTTAGCTACAGCCGCAACCTACCCGCCGCGAAGTTCGTCGCTGATTGGCGGTCGGGCAACCCCGAGGTCATCAATTCAATTGTCAGCACCGGTTGCATTGTGTCCGGTGCGCGGGTTTCGAACTCGGTGCTCTCGGTTGGATGCCACATCCACCATGGTGCCGATCTCGAAAACGTCGTGTTGCTCGACGACGTCACGGTCGGGCCCGACACGGTCCTCCGAAACTGTGTCATCGACAAAAACGTCATCGTCCCCGCCAACGTTCATCTCGGTGTCAACCTCGACGCCGACCGTCAACATCACACCGTCAGCGACGGCGGCATAGTGGTCGTTGGAAAGAACGCTGCGGTACCCTTCGCTGACTAAACCATCAGCGGCCTGACAGCTCTACCTGTGGGCTTGTTGGACCGACCGATACAGCTCGAGGTGGCGCTGAGTTGGTTCATCCCAGCTCCAATCGATTGCCATTCCGCGCTTTTGGATAGAGACGCGTCGACGCTTCGAGCGCCAGGCAGCTGTAGCGCGATGAAGCGCATCGAGCATTCCCAACCCGTCAACAGTCAACGCCACAAAGCCGGTGCCCGACTTTGGCGCCGCGTCAGCGTCAACGACAGTGTCGACAAGACCACCCACAGGTGTGACGACGGGGATGGTGCCGTACGCCATGGCTTGCATCTGGGCGAGCCCGCATGGCTCGAATCGGCTCGGCATACAGAAGAGGTCGGCTCCGGCGAAGATCTGGTGGGCCAGCTCGAGGTTGTAGCCATCGACAAAGTGCAGGAGTTCTGGGTGTGTCGTGGCGAGCTCGCGCGCCCAAAGCGACAGCCGCTCTTCACCGCTGCCGAGCAAGAACAAACGAGCACCCATGTGCGAGAGGTAGGGAACCAAGCCGAGGAGCATGTCGATGCCCTTCTGCTCGACCAATCGGGTGACCACACCGATGATTGGTCCGTCATCGACTTCCCAACCTGCGACCGCCGCAAGGGCGGCCGTCGAATGCGACTTTTCAGCAAGGCTCATACGGTCGTACGGAGCTGCGATATGCGGATCGGTCGTCGGGTTCCAGAGTGTTGTATCGATCCCGTTTCGAACGCCAACCAGGTCGGTTCCCCGACCTCCGAGCAACGTGTGCAGTCCAGCACCCCGACTTGGGTCGAGAATCTCGGTGGCGTAGTTCGGGCTGACCGCAACGATGCGGTCGGCCAGCCGGATAGCACCCGACGCCGGGTTGAGCTCACCAAATCGATCGAACGCTGTTGCACGGTCGGTGTCGATTGTGGTGAGCCACGAGAGGTCGCCGTGACCTTGGTACCCAAGCGTGTGAATTGTATAGACCGATGGCGTGTCGGTGTACGCGAGGGTCATTGCGGTGTGCCAGTCATTCAGGTGGATCACATCGGGCGAAACCTCGTCGGCAATCGCCGCAACCGCGGCCGAAAAACCGAAGAACCGACGGTGGTTGTCTTCCCATCCGTTGCCCGAAGCATCGACGTACGGATGGGGGCGAGCCATGCCCGGGACCGACACGAGATGCACTTCGCCGAGCTCAGGAGCGATACCCGTGCGCACTGCGGCCTCACCCACCCAATTGGGCACCGAAAGAGGCCTTGTCGTCTCCGCTGTCAGGACGGCATCGCCGTAGTCGGGCAGTACAACGACCAGCTCGACGTCGTCGCCAGCTTGCAGAGAACGGATGAGGCCAGCCGACGCTTCAGCAAGTCCGCCTACGCGAGCGATCGGAGCCGCCTCGGCAGAGGCAAATACCACTTTCATGCACGGCACCTTTCAGCTACATCGAGTCCGCCCTGCACTATCGGCGCCACGACGTGCAGATGCAAGGTGACGCTCTTAAACTATGAACATCACGGGCACCGCCTGTGATGCACAACCAACCGGGGAGCTCGGGCATTGGCCGGGCTGAGAGGGCAACGAGCGTTGCCGACCCGCCAACCTGAACTGGGTAATTCCAGCGGAGGAAGTCATGAAACACTCACGGAACGTGCTGCCCATTGTGCGGCTTTTCGCAGTCGCGCTCGCGCTCAGCCTGATCGCGGCAGCGTGCGGAGACGACGTCTCCGAGACCATCGCCAGCTCAACGGCCGAGGCCGAAGCAATGGCCGACGACGCCATGGAAGATGAGGCAATGGAGGACGACAGCGCCATGGAAGATGACGGCGCCATGGGCGACGCGTCAACCTGCTTCGACGCACCGGCCGATTCCCCTCTCGTCGATTCAACCGTCGATGCATCGGGCACAACGATCACACTTGCTACCCACGACTCGTTCGCACTGAGCGACACAACGCTGGCCGAGTTCACCGAAGCCACAGGCATCACGGTTGAGCAGGTTGCGGTCGGCGACGCCGGCCAACTCGTCAGCCAGTCGATCCTCACCAAGGACAACCCCACCGCGGACGTACTGTTTGGCATCGACAACTCGTTCCTGTGCCGCGGCTTAGAAGCTGGGCTCTTCGTTCCCTACGAGTCGCCAATGTTGGCCACGGTCGATACTGCCCTGCGCCTCGACCCTCACAACCGCGCAACGCCTATCGACTTCGGCGACGTGTGCGTGAACTACTGGAGCGAAGCGCTTCCCGGCGACGCTCCGGCATCGCTCGATGACCTCATCGACCCGGCCAACGCCGGCCAGTTCGTCACGATGAACCCCGAGACCTCATCACCTGGCTTTGCGTTCCTGCTCGCAACAATCGCGAAGTACGGCGAAGACGGCTGGGAGGACTACTGGACCTCCCTCATGGCCAACGGCGCGTCGGTCACCGCTGGCTGGAGCGATGCGTACTATGGCGAATTCACCGCCGGCGGTGGTGAACGTTCGATCGTGACCTCGTACGCCTCAAGCCCACCTGCTGAATTCCTGTTCGCCGATCCGCCTGTGGACGCCCCACCAACCGGCGTGTTGAAGGACAGTTGCTTCCGGCAAATCGAGTTTGCGGGCATCCTCGCTGGATCCGAGAACACCGGTGCCGCAGCCCAGCTCATCGACTTCATGCTCGACACGACCTTCCAGGAAGACGTGCCGCTCAATATGTTCGTGTATCCCGCCAACGGCGACGCTGAACTGCCCGAGGCGTTTGTTGAATGGGGGCCATTGGTCGACGACGCGCTCACCATCGACCCAGCCACAATCGAGGCGCACCGCGATGACTGGACCGAGCGGTGGAACGCCATCGTGACCAGCTAGGAAACAGTCGATTTCGCCGGACCGGCTTTCTTGTCGGTCCGGCGGTCTTTCTCGCGGTCTTCTTCGGCTGGCCGGTTCTGCAGCTTCTATGGCGTGGCTTGGGCGACGATCCCGGAGCCCTCACCGACATTGCCACATCATCGTCGCTTCGAAACGTGCTGTGGTTCACGCTGTGGCAGGCGGTTTTGTCGACCGCCCTCACGCTCGTCGTTGCGCTGCCGCTTACCGCAGTGGTCGCCAACGTCTCCTTCCGGGGTCGGCGCCTGGTCAACGCGCTGGTCACCATCCCCTTCGTGTTGCCAACGGTTGTGGTCGCTGGCGCCTTTCTTGCTACCGGCGACAGGCTGAACCTGACAGAGGGGCCGTTCGCGTTGAACAAGTCGGTCTTTGCGATTCTGGCTGCCCACGTATTCTTCAACGTAGCGGTGGTCGTGCGGACGGTCGGCGGGTATTGGCGCCAACTGTCGCGCGATGACGAACACGCAGCACGAACGCTTGGTAGCTCGCCATGGCAGAGTTTCTCGCGCATCACCCTGCGCCGGCTCCGTCCATCGATTCTGGCGGCTACTTCGATCGTGTTCCTGTTCACGTTCACGTCGTTCGGGGTGGTGTTGATCCTCGGTGGCGCCCGACAGCGAACGATCGAGACCGAGATCTTCCGCTATGCGATCAGCCGCACCGACTTCGCGACCGCGGCCGCCCTGTCGATCCTGCAGCTGCTGGCCGTGGTGACGTTGGTGTGGTTCAACCTTCGGCTCCGCGGCCGCCTCGATCAGTCCGATCGGCTCGGCGACCGGCTGCTCCCGGCGTCGGGGTGGGTCCGGTTGGTTGCACCGTTCACGGTTCTCGCAACCCTCGCCTTGCTGTTCGTGCCAATCGTGATCCTCATCGAGCAATCGCTTCGCACCGGCGATGGAGTGGGCCTAGCCAACTACCAAGCGCTCACCGAGCGTCCGCCCTTTCTCACGGTCACACCGCAGCGGGCCATTATCAACTCGCTCGGTTTCGCCCTGGTCGCATCCACGATCGCGACGGTGTTTGGAGGATGGGCCTCACTTGCGATCGTGTACGGCAGATCCAAGGCGGCAACACTTCTCGACATTGCCTACCTGATGCCGCTGGGAACCTCAGCGGTGACGTTGGGCTTCGGCATCTTGATCACGTTTGACTCGGGGTGGCTCGATCTTCGCCAATCGTGGTTCATCATTCCGCTTGCGCAAGCGCTCATCGGTATTCCGTTCGTGACGCGTGCGGTTGTGCCCGTGCTGCGTTCGATCGACCCGAGCCTTCGGGACGCTGCTGCGAGCATGGGGGCCTCACCTTCGAAGATCTGGCGCGATATCGACCTGCCGATCGCTCGGCGG
This sequence comes from uncultured Acidimicrobiales bacterium, assembly GCA_938038785.1. Classification (GTDB taxonomy): domain Bacteria; phylum Actinomycetota; class Acidimicrobiia; order Acidimicrobiales; family SHLQ01; genus SHLQ01. The sequence goes on along the minus strand of CALHTB010000037.1, from coordinate 23,024 downwards.
GCCCTCGTCGTGGGTGCCGGCTTTGCCTTCGCCATCTCACTCGGCGAGTTCGGTGCCACATCGTTTGTCGGACGGCGACCCGACCACATGACCGTGCCGCTCGCCATCGCCCGATTGCTCGGCCAACCCGGCCAGTCCATCCGGGGTCAAGCCATGGCGCTGAGCGTCGTCTTGATGGTCGTCACGACGATTGTGCTGCTCGTGGTTGATCGGGCTGATCGATCGAGCGTCCTGTAACTGCGGCTTGACCTGAACCCAGTTTTGGTCGATCGTTCAGTCATGGAACAGGTTTCATGGACCCAGATGGCTGACGGCACTCAACAGGACTACGAAATGCTCGGCCGCCTCTATACCGAGCACACCCAAAACGAGATGGTCGCGAACCTGGTCACGCTGTTGAAGCTGATGGAGGGCCCTAAGCTCGGCTACCAGATCGACCGATACCAACACTCGCTGCAATCTGCGACCCGGGCGCTTCGAGCTGACGAGTCGCTCGACATGGTCATCGGTGCGTTGCTACACGACGTTGGCGATTCGTTCGCCCCCGAGAACCACAGCGCCACAGCTGCAGCACTGCTTGCCCCGTACCTCGACGAAGAGACGCATTGGGTTATCAAGCATCATGGCCTCTTTCAGGGCTACTACTACTTCCACCATGTCGGCGGCGATCCGCATGGCCGCGACATCTACAAAGATCATCCGTACTACGAGTCGTGTGTGCAGTTCTGCCACAACTACGACCAGAACTGCTTCGACCCCGATTACGCGACGTTGCCCATCGAAGACTTCATCCCAATGATGAACGAATTCTTCGCCCGCGAGTCAAAGGTCCCAGGCGTCGCACCAGCCGGCATGACCGCCGACATCCACGTCAACTAACCGAGGTACCACGCTCCTTTCCCCACAAAGGAACCTGGTACCTTTCGCGCCGAAGGTACCAGGTTCCTTTCGTCAGCTAGCCGCATTTTCGACGTCGGCACGCAGGACTGCGGCCTGCCTGAAGTCAGGCGATCCAAGCACCAACGGCAGACGGCCGGCTTCGTACCAGCTATCGACTTCTGATGGGAGCACGCTTTCCACGAGTCGTTCGTATTCAAGTACGCCACCACTGACCTCAAGCGTGAAGTCCGTATGTAACCAGTCTTGAGGTCGTCGAAGACCGAGGTACGCGCCGTAGCTCGACCAGAAGTAGCCAGCCAGTGAGTCGACCCCAAAGGCAGTCGGGTTGCGGTGGATATAGCGAGAAACAGCGAGAAGGTAGCGATCGGAGTCAATGAGGATCGGGTAGTACCGGTCCTTGCAAAGTCGACCATCCTTTCGGTATTTGTCGTTGAAATAGCGGGAGTAGTGCAGCCCTACAAGGTGCATCATCTGACTTAGGTTCCCGCGAGGGGTATGGATGAGCAGGTGGTAGTGATTTCCCATCAAGCAATACGCGTGGACCTCGGCTCCGCAGCGTTGTGATGCCATTGCGAGAATTTCGAGGAATACAACTCGGTCATTTGTGTCGAGGAAGATTAAGCACTTGCTCGCCCCTCGATTGACGACGTGATACCACGCGCCTGGGTACTGGATTCGGAGTGGTCTGGGCACAGTCATTTTCCATTCGGAGATTGCGATAGGGGGAAGTGACTGTCGGATACCCGACAAACGAAACCTAACGAGCGGGTGTGACAAGGAGGTACCAGGCACCTTTCACCAAAAAGGAACCTGGTACCTTTTTGCGAATAGGTACCAGGTTCGTTTTGGCGGATAGGAACGTGGTACGAGACGGCCGGTAGGTTGGCTCGATGCCGTTCTTGCCGATCGTTGGGACCCTTGCCTACGTCTGGGATCGCGAGACCGATCGGGTATTGATGATCCGACGCGATGCTCGTCCTGACGACGACCACTTCGGCAAGGTCAACGGACTCGGCGGGAAGCTCGAAGCTGACGAAAGCGTGCTTGCCAGTGTGCGACGAGAGCTCGACGAGGAAGCCCACATCACCCTCGACGAGCTTGCACTGCGCGGCACGATCACCTGGACCAACTTTGGACCAAAGAATGAAGACTGGATGGGCTTCATCTTTCTCGTGACCAAATGGACAGGCACTCCACCGACAGGCAACGACGAAGGCTCACTCGAGTGGATCGAGCGCACACGCCTTCTTCAGGCATGCGACGAGGACGTCGCCGTTCGCGAGGCCGCCGACCTTCCGATGTGGGCTGGCGATCGTTACTTCGTGCCGTTGGTCTTCGACGATGATGCACGGGCGTTTCACGGCACCATGCCCTACGACGGAGACCAGCCAAAGGATTGGATGTACGAACGCCTATGACCACCACCGAGTTCATCGACGGCGAGGCCGGGAAGATCGCAGTCCATCACCTCGAAACTAACACGGGCGACAAGCCGACCTTGCTGGTGTGCCACGCCACCGGCTTCCTCGGGCGGGTCTACCGAGCCCTTGCGACAGAGCTGCGCGATGCCTTCAACGTTGTGGCCTTCGACTTCCGGGGCCACGGTGACAGCGACGCTCCCGATGACGCGACCGGGTTCGCTTGGACGGGACTGACCAACGACCTGTTGAGGGTGGTTGACCATCTCGCACTTCCCCAGCTGCACGGATTCGGACACTCGATGGGTGGCGCGGCCTTGCTCGAAGCAGAACGCCAACGCCCGGGTACGTTTCTATCAGCGATGGTATTCGAGCCAATCGTGCCGCCCGGCAGCTTCAAAGAAGGTAGCTCTCCTATCGTGAACGCCGCCCGCGGACGACTTCGATCGTTTCCGAGTAGCGCCGAAGCGCTTCAGCGATACGCGTCAAAGCCTCCGCTCGGGCTGTTCCGCGCTGACGTGCTCCATGACTACGTGACCCACGGCTTTGCTGACCTGGGCGATGAGATCACCTTGAAGTGCACCCCGGAAAGTGAGGCCAGCACGTTCTCGCACGCGGGCAGCATTCATCTCGGATTACTCAAGGAGATCGAACTTGAGGTAACGGTAGCGGTGAGCGGCGATGGGGGTCTCCCCGCCCAGCTAGCTGACGCGGTTGCCGAACATCTACCGAACGGATCACTTCAAACGTTCTCGATGCTGACGCACTTCGGACCTCTGCAAGATCCGGTCACCGTAGCCTCAGCCCTCAGAGACTCGATCCTGTGACCGTCTAGCTCGCCCATTCCTTGATCTGCGAGACGATCGCCAGCGGATCTTGCCCGGCAGGGTGCAGCGTGAGGCTCGTGACACCAGCTTCCTTGAAGGCAGCGAGGCGATCCTTGATGAAGCCTTCGGTACCAACGAGGTTGGTGGCGGCAAGGAACTCGTCTGGAATTGCAGCCGCAGCCTCGTCCTTCTTGCCAGCCAGGTAGAGATCCTGGACAAGCTCGGCTTCTTCTTCGTAACCGTAGCGACGGAACAGCGTGTTGTAGAAGTTCTTTGACTTGGCCCCCATGCCCCCGATGTACAGGGCAGCGTTTGGGCGGGCGAAGTGTCGCATCTCGACGGCCTCCTCCTCGGTGTTGGTGATCGCTGCCATTCCGCCGGCGATAATCTGCAGTTCGCCGAGCGCAGCGTCGCGCTTGGCCTTGCCCGAGTCGAGCGAGGCGCCCCAAGCGTCGTAGGCCTTCTCGGGGTGGAAGAAGACGGGAATCCATCCAGTGGCGATCTCGGCGGTCATCTCGACGTTCTTCTCGCCGATGGCCGCGATATACACCGGGATGTCTTGGCGGATCGGAGTGTTGATCAGCTTCAGCGGCTTGCCCAAGCCGGTCGAACCCTCGCCCATGTAGGGCATCTGGTAGTTGCGGCCATCGTGCTCAAGCCGTTCGCGAGCCCAGACTTTGCGACAAACCTCAATGACCTCGCGCGTGCGCCCAAGCGGACGGTTGTAAGCAACGCCGTGCCATCCTTCGATGACCTGAGGACCAGAAGCTCCGAGCCCGAGGGCGAACCGTCCACCCGACAGCGAGTCGAGCGTCGCCGCGGTCATCGCGATCAGCGTCGGAGTGCGGCTGTACACCGGCAGAATTCCCGACACGAGCTCCATGGTTTCGGTACTGGCGGCAAGGAAACCCAAAGTCGACACTGCGTCGAAGCTGTACGCCTCGGCAACCCATGCTTGATCGACCCCGGCCTTCTCCATGGCCTGAGCGTGGGCGACGGCCTTCAACGGGTCGTCGCTATAGGTAATGGTCATCGAGATCTTCATCCCACGACACTACGGGCTTGGGGTGTTTCACTGCGTGTCGAGCGGTGGGCCGCCACTACAATTCGTTTGGTTACGAACGAATCTCGGAGAATGTGATGCAGACCCAACTGGTGATCAACGGTGAACGACGTGGCGGATCTGACGGCGACACCGTCGATGTTCTCAACCCCGCCAATGGCGAGGTCGTTGCCACTGTCGCGTGCGGTTCGCCCGATGACATGGTTGCGGCGTGCGACGCGGCCGCAGCTGCACAAAAGGAGTGGGCCAAGGTCGCTCCTCGCCAACGAGCCGAGCTCCTCCGCTCCTGCTACCAGGTGATGATCGACAACAAGGAAATGCTGGCCGACCTGATCGTTGCCGAGCATGGCAAGCCCAAGGCCGATGCCCTCGGTGAGATTGGCTATGCCGCCGAGTTCTTCCGTTGGAACAGTGAAGAGACTGTGCGTCTGCATGGAACCGTCGGCACCAACCCTGCTGGCACCGCCAAGATGATTGTTCACCACCCGCCGATCGGCGTGGTGCTGATGGTCACGCCATGGAACTTTCCGGCTGCCATGATCACCCGCAAGATGGCCCCAGCGCTTGGCGCGGGCAACGCGGTCGTCATCAAGCCCGCAAAGGAAACACCGCTCACCGCTTTGGCGCTCGCCGACCTCTTCGAGAACGAGGTGGGCCTGCCCAAAGGCCTCGTCAACATGGTCACGACCAAGTCGGCATCAGCGCCGGTGCAAGCTGCGATGAACCACAAGGCGGTCCGCATGGTGTCCTTCACCGGTTCCACACCGGTGGGTCAGATCCTGCTGCGTCAAGCTGCCGATCGGGTGCTGAAGGTAGCGATGGAACTCGGTGGCAACGCACCGTTCGTCGTGTTTGCCGACGCTGACCTCGACCTTGCAGTCGAGGGAGCGATCGCGGCCAAGATGCGTCACTCGGCCGAAACCTGTACGGCGGCGAACCGGTTCATCGTCGAAGAATCGGTGATGGATGCCTTCGGTGAGAAGCTGGCCGCCGCTATGTCCGCCATGCACGTCGGCGAGGGAACCAACCCCGACTCCCAGGTCGGGCCTCTCATCAACGAAGAAGCGCGCGACAGCGTCGACGCGCTGGTGCAGAGTGCCGTTGCTGATGGAGCGACCGCCATCACTGGCGGGGCGCCCCTCGATGGCCCCGGTTTCTTCTACCCACCGACCGTTCTCACCAACGTGTCAGCCACCGCCAAGGTGTGCAGTGAGGAGATCTTCGGCCCGGTTGCACCGCTAATCCCCTTCACCGACGAGGACGAAGCTATCGCCATGGCCAACGACACCGAGATGGGTCTCATGGGCTACGTCTTTACACAAGACCTCGCACGGGGATTACGGGTCAGCGAGCAGATCGAGGCTGGCATGGTTGGCCTGAACCGTGGTGTCGTTTCTGACCCAGCTGCTCCCTTCGGAGGAATGAAGCAGTCGGGTCTTGGTCGCGAGGGCGCTAGCGAGGGCATCTACGAGTTCTGCGAAACGCAATACATCGCAACGAACTGGTAACCGCGGCGCTACATCGCGGCTTCGACCGCCGCCTCCGCGTGGATCTGAGTGGTGGCAAAGAAGGGGACAAAGACATCGTCGGCGGTGACGAGGAGCTCGATCTCGGTGCATCCGGCGATAACGCCTTCGGCACCGCGACTACCCAATCGATCGATGATGTCGAGGTACTCCTCGCGTGAAGAGCGGTTGAGTTCGCCTTTAACGAGCTCGTCATAGATGATGTCGTGCACGATGGTCTGCTCGTCCTCGTTCGGCACAAGCACGGTGAGCCCATGTGATTCCAAGCGGTCTCGGTAGAACTTTTCGCTCATGGTGAATCGTGTGCCCAAGAGCCCAACTGTTGTCAGTCCGGCGGCCTTCACCGCGGCCGCGGTGGCGTCAGCGAGGTGAATGAACGGAACATCGATTGCGGCTTCGATGGCATCAGCAACTCGGTGCATGGTGTTCGTGCACAACACGATCAGCTCTGAACCTGCGGCGACGAGTCGAGCAGCGTCGGTCGCCAGCAATTCGCCAGCTGCGTCCCAGTCACCTTCAGCCTGCAATTTCTCGATCGAGGCAAAGTCATAGCTTCGAATGATGAGGTCGGCCGAGTGCACCCCACCAAGTCGATGCCGAACCGAGGTGTTGATTAGCTCCTCGTACAGCACCGACGATTCCCAGCTCATTCCACCCAGCAATCCAATTGTCTTCATCTCAAGAGTCTGCCTGTGCGATACTCGCGGACGATGGATGTTCTAGTGGAGATGACCGCAGGCACGGGATGGCTCGCTCGCGAGAACGACCGGATCGTTTTCTTGCCCAATGCCGAGTCGATCGATATCGCCCATGACGTAATCGAGCCCCTGCTCATCCCACGCGATATCGACGAGAGCTTTGCGACGTTTCGCGAGTGGATCCACTCCGGGCGACCTCTGCCAGCAATGTTGCTCGTCAGCCTCGAATCGTCAGTTCGACTCATGAGCCACGACCTTGCCGGTCTCGACGTCACCGAAGCGGCGAACGATGCAACGCATCGGCTCGACCTCGGCACCACGAGCGAGACGGTGACGGTGGGGATGATCTCGAGTCTTGTGGTGAACGATGATGCTGAGGATGCGTCGGGCATGTTGGTCGAAGGCGTCGTGCGTGCGAGCGGGCTTCGCCTCCATATGCATCGAGGGTGGGGAACCGCTGGCCCGCGAGACACCGACATCGGCCTTCCGAACAGCGAGCTACACCTCGAGCTCGACGGCCAGAGCATCATGATTGGCAACGGTCTGGTCATCGGGCGTTGGCCGTATTCACACCCTGACTTCGATGAGACGCTCGAGCCGCTAATCCTTGGCGACCCGGCGGTCTCTCGGCTTCATGCTCTCGTACTGCCCACCGAGCAAGGAATCGCGTTGGCCGATCGAGGATCGCACAACGGTAGCTGGGTCATTCGTGCGTCAGGAGAGTCGGTTCGAGTGACCGCTGATGCTGCCGAAGCACTGTCGGCAGGCGATCAAATCCGCGTCGGCGACACCATCTTGCAGGTGCAATAGTGCACACCTAGTAATTCTCATAACTCCTTAGTTTTGGGGACCTGCCAGCCGATAGTTCAAACGAACGTCATTCAAGGAGTTCGTCATGGAACACGGCACCCGCGGAGTACACATCTCTGCTGGCGACGGGATTGTCGCCCACGTCGCAAACCTCACCGCGCACGCTCGGGGTGACGAAGCGGGATTGAACGAGCTACTCGTTCGCCTCAACGCGCTCGCGGGCGAACCATGGCAAGAGATCGTTCGTACGCTCACCGCGGGCATTTCGGAGGCGGGCTACGACAATCATCCAGCATTGGCATGTGTGGCAGTAGAGAACGACAAGGTCGCTGCTCTCGTATTTGGTGACGCATCCCTCTCGGTAACTATCGATGGGGCCGAGACGCTTCTCGATGGACGCGATTCGAGCACATGGATCGATGTTGCATTGCACGGCACTGTCGAACGGGTACACGCAGGCGAACAATCAGCATCAACGGTCGTAGGCGTGCTTCGTGATGGCGTCATTCCTGCGGGTGGCTTCCTCCTCGATACCTCCGGCCCGATCCCGGCTGCCGAACGCTGGTCCGAAGTCATGGCTCCATCGGAAGCAGATACCGCAACGCCTGCTGCCCCTGAAAACGCAGCCGACGCTGTCCCAGTTCCAGCCCAAACAGCTCCCGTTGCCGAGCTGAACCCAACCCCGGTAGACGAACAAACAGCCCCGGCCGCTCCCAAACCTGCCTCTGAACCTCTGCCCGTCGAAGCTGCCGCCGCAGCCGTTTCTCCAATGGAACCCGCCGAGGACGTCGCGCCAAGCGAACCAGTACCAGCTCCAACCGCTCGCAGCATGTTCGCTCGCATCGAAGAAGTGGGACTTATTGGTCGTGCGCTTCGTGAAGAGAACGAACAAACGTCAGAAGAACTCTTCTCCGAATCGCCGTTCACACAACGAGCCACACCTCCAACCCCCGACATCCCCGCTCCACAAGGTGACGCGGGCCATGATCTCGCTGGAGCCCAAACCCTGGCACCAGCACGGCCTCAACTAAAGGGTGTCCTGTGCGAAGCAGGTCACCTCACCGCACCTCTCGAGACCAGCTGTCGCACGTGCGGCGAGGAAGTCTCAGCAGGCGCCAAGACCGCCACTGGCGACCGTCCGATACTGGGCAGCATCACCTTCGACGATGGCGCAGTTCTACAGATCGACCGTCCAGCTGCAATCGGTGCGAATGTTCCATCGGGCTACATCATCGATGGCGAACCGGCCACGATCGTCCGCCTCGATGATGGTGTCGGTGGCGTGTCCGACATTCAGCTCGAAGTTCGTCTTTCGGGCTGGAACGTCGAAATCGTCGACATGAACTCTGAGAACGGGACCTTCACGATGCTGCGCGGCGAGCGTCAAACTCGGACCAAGCTTCGCTCCGGCCAGTCCGTGGTTCTGCAGCGAGAGATGGAAGTGCAGACCGGTGGTCGCAGCTTCGTCTACAACGTTGGCCCGGCCTCCACTAGCTAGAGCGGTCACCTCACTGCGTCGACAAGAATCGGCTGGATACTCAGCCGAAGATCGTCAACCGTCGCCCCTTCCGGCAGGGGAATCAGGTTGACCGACACCGCCCAGCTGATGTCGTGGTCCGGCAAGTAGTTTGCCTGACTGCGAAAGCCAGGAACCCCACCGCCGTGGGAGTAGACGCGTACGCCGTCGACCTCGGAGCTATCGATACCAAGGCCGTAGTCCTCGTCGAGCACCGTCGTGGTCATCTGCGCTATCTGCTCGTCGTTAAGAATCGTGCCGTCGAAGAGAGCCTTGATAATGGCCGAGACACTTTCAAGTTGCGCCTCATTTCCTCCGCCGGTCCATCCCGCCGACTGCAATACCTCTTGGGCTTGGCCGTAGATATCAATAACCGGCTCACCATTGATCGTGAGCTGATCGGTGTCTTCTCGACCGACGAGGAGTGTTCCTGCGATGTACATAGCGTCTCGCCCGTAGGCGTTGATCGTGGGCGTCGGGGGGAACTCCTCGGGAGCGAGGTAGATGTTCTCAGCTCCGGCGGGTTCAAAGATCCGGGACCGCATTTCCGCCGCTGCCGAATTGCCAGTGACCTTCTCGATGACATCGCCAAGGGTCAGGAAGCCACCCGTCTCGTATTGGTAGCTGGTGCCGGGTGCAAACAGTGGGGGCTGGGCAGCCAACCACTCTCGAATTTCGTCGGACGAAATGGCAACATCGGACCGCTGCCCCGCAAGCGCGTAGAACGCTGGTGAGAGCGCATACTCGACGAGACCGTTGGTGTGATCCATTAGTTGACGGATCGTGATTTCCTCGGCATATTCATAGCCGTCAAGCCAGCCAGGAAGATACGTCTCGACCGGTTCATCGAGCTCGATCACGCCCTCGTCGATGAGCTGAAGCACGATCGCCGCGGTCATGGGCTTCGTGATGCTTCCGATTCGGAAGAAGTCGTCGGTGGCGACAGGCTCTTCGGTGATCAGGTCCCGCACGCCCGAGGCGATGTTGATGGGCTCCTGGCCCGGAAGGCGAACCGAAAGTGACGCTCCCGGAATTCCGCCGACGTCTTGCCAGTCCGACAGGGCGACGGTGAGGTCGTCGATTAGTAGCTGGCGTGCCTCATCAGCATCGGGTTCAGCAATCGGCTGGTCCTCGGTGTCGTGATCTGCCTCGACCGCTTCTTCGTCTGCTGGATCCTCGACTGGGTCCTCGGTCTCGTCGGGGGCCTCGGATTCGACAGCTTCAGGAGTTGTGTCAACCGGCGGCAATGACGCAGTCGCGTCGGAGCCACAGGCCGCCGCCAAGACCGAGAGAGCTAATCCGACGGAAAGAAGCAAACGTTGTTTCGCGAAACCATGCATTTCTTGACGGTAGCGCGACGTGGTCGAGAGCCACTGATTCTCTAAGCTGCGGCGAGATGCAACTTCCACTGCCGCTGTTAAAGAACGTCGTGCTGGTCGGCGGGGGCCACGCGCATGCGTTGCTCTTGCGACGATGGGCCATGAAGCCGGTGGCGGGCGCCCAACTGACCCTCATCAATCCAGGCCCGACCGCTCCATACACCGGCATGCTGCCAGGTTTCGTCGCTGGCCACTACGAGCGCGACGAGCTCGATATCGATCTGGTGCGCTTGGCACGCTTCGCCGGCGCCCGCCTAGTGATCGGCACCGCAACCAACATCGACCGAGACGCCAAGACGATCACGGTGGCTGGTCGACCCCCCATCCCTTACGACCTGTGTTCGATCGATGTCGGCATCACCTCCGAGATGCCCGATCTGCCCGGCTTCGCCACACATGGCCTTGCTGCAAAGCCGCTCGGCAACTTTGCCGACAGCTGGGTGTCGTTCATCGACCATCATTTGGCAACGGGCTCGAAGGCCACATCGGTGGCTGTCGTCGGGGGCGGCATCGGTGGCTGCGAGCTGGCCATGGCGATGAACCATCGCCTCCGCGGCCTAGGCATCTCTCCAAACGTCACCATCGTCGATCGCAGCCTGGTCGCAGACGATGTTGGTCCGAACGGCCAGGTGGAGCTACGCAAGACCGTGGCTGCGCAAGGCATCACGATCATCGAGCACACCGAGGTCACTGCCATCACCGAGGATGGGGTGCAGCTCGCTGATCGCACGGTTGAGGCCGACCTCGTCGTTGGTGCTGCTGGCGCCCGACCGTACCCGTGGCTTTCGACGCTTGGCCTTGACCACCACGATGGCTTCCTCGTTATCGACGACACCCTTCGGTGTCGCAACGATCGGTCGATCTTTGCAGTCGGCGACTGTGCGCACATGGCCTTTGACCCTCGGCCAAAGGCCGGCGTGTTCGCCGTACGGCAGGCACCCGTACTCACCCACAACATTCAAGCAGTGCTCACGGGCGGCTCCCTCAAGTCTTTCGATCCGCAAAGCGACTATTTGAAGCTGATCTCACTCGGTGGCAAGTCGGCCGCAGCAGACAAGTTCAAACGCTTTGCGCAGAGCCCCAAGCTCTGGAGGCTAAAGGACAAGATCGACCGCGACTTCATGGACAAGCTTGGTGACTTGCCCGAGATGGAAGCTCAGCCACTCCCCAACCCAGCCGTGAGCGGGCTGAAAGACCTCATCGCAAACGAGCCACCGTTGTGCGGAGGGTGTGGAGCCAAAGTTGGCGTCGACGTGCTGGCGGGACCGCTCGGCGAGCTGCCCGCATCGCACCGCTCTGACGTCATTCGCCTCCCGGGAGACGATGCGGCGCTGCTCGACATGGGTGTCACTAAGCAGGTCCTCACCACCGACCAACTTCGGACGTTCACTGCCGATCCGTTTCGCATGGCCACCATCGCGACCCTGCACGCACTTGGCGATATCTGGGCAATGGGAGCTGATCCCCAGGCAGTCCTAGTGACGATCACGCTGCCCCACATGTCGTCGAAGCTGCAAGAGGAGTGGCTGCGCGAGATCATGGCAGGCACGAGCAAGGCGCTTGACGGTACTGGTGGCGAGGTCGTTGGTGGACACACCTCGATGGGGGCCGAGCTGACGATCGGTTACTCGATCACCGGACTGCTCGACCGCCCAGCAATCACGCTCGCTGGCGCCGAGCCTGGTCAGACACTCATACTCACCCGACCGCTCGGCTCGGGCATTTTGTTCGCTGGCGAGATGCAGCGAAAGGCCAGGGGGGCCGATATTGCTGCGCTCCTCGACGAGCTCGAACGCCCGCAGGGCGAGTCGGCCCGACTGTTAGCGAACGCTGGCGCGACCGCCATGACCGATGTGACCGGCTTTGGTTTGGCCGGCCATCTGTACGGCATATGTCGTGAGTCCAACGTTCGGGCAGACATCATTCTTGATGGCATCGAGGTGTTCGACGGCGCCCTTGAGCTTTCGCAGAACGGACTCCGATCGCACCTTCACGCAAGCAACGCTCAAGCAGTGCCGGTAGTGGAACGAACCGTGACGACCCGGGCACCAATCGTGTACGACCCGCAAACCGCGGGCGGCTTTCTTGCGGCGGTCCCGGCCAACACGGCGGGCGACGTGGTCGCTGAGCTACGAGCTCGGGGCGACCGGGCATCGATTGTTGGGCAAGTCCTTGCCGGCGATCCGCAGATTCAGGTCGTGTAGACCAGCCAGGTCTACACGCCGAGGAAGAACTTCCGCTTAGCTTTCGCCGCGGCAACAAGTGAATCGTCGCCTGAGCGGTCAGCTACATCGATCAGCCATTCGTAGATTTCTCCGCACTGCGCCTGATGGTTGAAGTGCACCTTGGAGAGCACGCCTACGATCTCATCGATCGTGTCGTGTCCAAGCACCTTTGACATGCCCTCGAGCGTGACGTCAAAGTCGGCGGGAAGCGCAGGAAGCTCGACAATATCGGGGCGCACATCATCGGCAGCGAGAGCGGGGTCAGCAAAGAGGTCGGCGAAGTCAATGCCAGAACGAAGGTCGGCCGTGAGATAGATGCGGGGTCGGCCGTCGTAGCTGTACGCCGCGTGGTTGACAGTGCCGTCGATGAACCACACTTCGCCCTTGCGCATCCGATACACCATGGCTTCCTCAGAATGCAATGAGGACGGACCCAACTGAATCGGAATATGCACACGAGTGAATTCGTCCTCGGGAAGGTCGAGATAATCGCGATGGGGAATCAACATGCCGTCTTCACACATGAAGATCCGTGCCCACAACACATGGTCCATGTTCCACGTCGAGGTCAGGAGCTCGTGGAGATACGGAAGCTGTTCGAGTAGTGGGGTGGCCAAGGCAGGACCATCATGCCCGCCGAACTCAATGTCTCCCGGATCACCGGTGTGGTTCATCAATACGCAGTTCCTCCATCCCGGATTTCCGCGGGCATAGTCGGAGTAACCGCTGTTGAATGGAAACTTCAGCAACGTTGAGATGTCGTCTGCCAGACGAGACTCATCGAGTGTGACTCGACCGATCACACGTGAGTGAATCCCGTGAACGAGCGGGTGTTGAGACGTCATAGCTCCATCGGTATCGCGTTCGAGGGCAACTGTCGAGAGTCACCCGGTGTGTTTGTTCTTGATAGATGTACGTCTCAATGTGACGATTTGGATGCACTAGATTCGTGGATCATGACCGGTAAGAAACCAGCGGCCGAAGTGTCGATCAATCACGATCTCATCGAGACGCTGATCAACGAGTTCTACCCCGAGCTCACAGGACAGCCCGTCGAGTACCACCAGGCCGGTTGGGACAACGAGATCCACCGGGTCGGCGAGCATCATGCCGTGCGACTGCCGCGCCGAGAGGCCGCAGCAAAGCTGGTGGAGCACGAGCACGAATGGCTGCCCGAGCTCGCCCCGCTGTTGCCCCTACCTATTCCGACCCCAACGTATGCGGGCAAGCCTGCGTTCGGGTTTCCCTGGCCATGGTCGGTAGTGCCCTGGCTACCTGGCATCCCCCTTGCACACGCTCCGGCGTTCGATGCCGAGACCCTGATGACCCAGCTCGCCAGCTTTTTGAACACACTCCATGTTCCAGCTCCCGCCGGCGCACCCCGCAACCCGTATCGCGGAGTTCCGCTCGTCGACAAGGCTGAAGCGGTCATCGAGTACATCGAGGTCTGCGCCAGTGAGTTTGAGAAACTCGACATTTCGACACAGCAGGTCAAGGACCTGTGGATCGATCTGATCGATGCTCCGGCCTTCGGTGCCGAACCGATGTGGCTTCACGGCGACCTACATCCGCTCAACATCTTGACGCGCAGTGGAGAGCTCAGCGCAGTCATCGACTTCGGCGATGTATGCGCTGGTGACCCCGCCACCGACATCGCAATCGCCTGGATGGTCTTCGATACCGAACCCGACCGGCTTGCATTCCGCAAGCTCCTCACGATCGATGGACATAGCGTCGATGTGCATACCTGGAGGCGAGCACGCGCCTGGGCACTTGCATTGGCACTGGCCTATCTCGCCAATTCCGCCGACGAGCCCACGCTCAGGCGTATCGGTGCAACCACCCTGCGCAACGCGCTGGGATAACTCGATAGGGGCTTGATGCTGCTTCGGGCGTAGCGTGGCCAAGTGACCGAGACCATCCACAACCGCGAGGACGTGCACCGGCGTACGCTCCGGGTGTTGTGGGCTTCGGCGGTGCTCAGCCGAGGTGCGTTCTCCTCGATGTTCCCGGTTTCGGTGCTCGCCATCAAGGAAATTCTCGGGTCCTCAACTTGGGCCGGCCTTAGCACCGGCTTCAGCACTATCGGTTCAGCGCTGTGCGCAGCATGGCTCGCCACGTACATGCAACGACGCGGCCGTGCACCGGGTTTGACCCGCGGCTTTGCGTCCGCGGCTCTCGGCGGCGCGATTGCGATTCTCGCGATTCAGGTGTCGTCACTGCCGATATTTCTCATTGCAATGGTGCTGATTGGCGTCGGCTCTGGGGCAGCGAACCTCTCGCGTTACGCAGCAGCCGACCTTGCAAGCGAAGAGCGACGCTCCCGAGAGATCAGCACCGTCATCTTCGCGTCGACCTTCGGCGCGGTTATCTTCCCACTCTTCCTTGGGTTCGCCGGCGACATTGCCGAGGCGGTGTCTCTCGACGAGAACGCAGGCGGCTTTGCCATGTCGATCGTTCTTGCCGGCCTCGCGGCTGCGGCGATTTGGTTCTTCATGCGCCCCGACCCGTTGGTAGTAGCTGGCGGAGTTGACCCAGAGGCCACGAGAAAGAACGCCACACCATTCCTCGAGGCCGTGTCAATAGCAATGAATCGTCCGCTGGCGCGGCTGGCCTTCTTCGCCCTGGTCATTGGCCAAGCAGTGATGGTTGGGGTGATGGCCATGACGCCGCTGCACATGGAGGCTCACGGGCATGGCAACGGCATCATCGGGGCGGTGATTTCAGCGCACACCGCTGGCATGTTCGCACTCGCCCCCATTGCCGGGTGGATCTCCGACAACCGTGGCCGCGTGCCAACAATCGCATTGGGTGGCCTCACCTTGGTGCTGGCAACGGCGCTGACCGCACTGGCTGGCGAAGCGCCTGAAGCGTTGATGTTCCCGGGTCTGTTCTTGCTCGGCCTGGGGTGGAGCTTCACGATCGTTGCCGGGTCAGCTCTGCTTACCGAATCGGTTGAAGTCGGCGATCGAGTTGCTGTCCAAGGTGCGGCCGATATGGCCACCAATGTTGCCAGCGGGTCTGGCGCGCTTGTGTCGGGGCTTGTCCTTTCGATGTCGGGATTTCACACACTGTCGTTCATCGGTATGACCGCCGCAGGCCTGCTGTTGGTGTCGGCGTTCTTCCACTTCAAGCTCTCGATGAAGGTGAACGTCTAAGCGTGGGCAAGTCACTAAACGCTCTGCTCAGTAGCGTTTCGGGGTGCACGGTATGTGCTGATCACTTTGACCACGAGCCACGTCCGATCGTGCAGTTGGGGAACTCGGCTCGGATCGTCATCATCGGCCAAGCACCGGGTCGGCGAGTCCACGAATCGGGCATCCCCTGGGACGACCCAAGCGGCCGAACGCTTCGGACATGGCTCGGACTCACGGACGAACAGTTCTACGACCCGAACACCGTCGCGCTCATCCCGATGGGCTTCTGCTTTCCAGGCTCAGCGAAGTCCGGCGACAAGCCGCCGCGTCCCGAATGTGCGCCGTTGTGGCACGAGAAGCTGCTCGCCGAACTTCCAGTCGACCGTCTCGAAATCATTATCGGCATGTACGCACAGAAGCGATACATCGAGAGCCGTCAGCCAACCCTGACCGAAACCGTGGCGCAATGGCGCAACTATCTGCCGAGGCAGATTGTGATGCCGCACCCATCGCCTCGCAATCAACACTGGCTCACGAAGAACCCATGGTTTGTCGACGAAACGTTGCCAGCGCTACGCGCTCGTGTGGCCGAGGTGCTCGACTAGCTGTCGAGGGTTCCCGAGCCTGATGCATGGCGGGATACGCATCAGGCCCAGGAGTTCTGACGAAATTAGGCGACTAGTTTCGCGATCGCGTCATCAGCTGCGACGAAGTCGTAGCCGAGAGCATCGGCCACGTGTGGCTCCGTGACCTTTCCAGCGCTCACATTCAGACCGTTGCGCAGATGAGGCATTGCCATCATTGCGGCCTTCGGTCCCATATCGGCCAGGGCAAGGGTGAACGGAAGCGTGGCGTTGTTCAGCGCGAAGGTCGAGGTGCGAGGAACTGCACCAGGCATGTTCGCCACGGCGTAGTGCACGACATCGTCAACCATGTACACCGGGTCTTGGTGGGTGGTGGCGTGCGACGTTTCGAACGCACCGCCTTGGTCGATGGCCACATCGACCACGACAGAACCGGCACGCATGTTGCGAATCATCTCGGCCGACACGAGCTTCGGGGCGGTGTCACCCTTAACGAGCACGGCGCCGATAACCACATCGGCATCGGTGACGAGCTCTTCGAGGGCATCGCTGGTCGAGTAGACGGTCGTGACCGCAGCACCCCATCGCGACTCGCAGTAATCGAGGACCGCATTGTTACGATCGAGAATGCTGACGTTTCCGCCAAGGCCAATGGCCATCTCGGCTGCGTGTTGGCCAACAACGCCGCCACCGATGATTACGACCTTTGCTGGGGGCACGCCTGGCACGCCGCCGATGAGCAGGCCAGCACCACCGTTGGGCTGTTGCAAGTAATTGGCCGCCGCCTGAATAGACATGCGGCCAGCAACCTTCGACATCGGGGCCAAGAGGGGTAGGCCTCCGTTGTCGTCGGTCACGGTCTCGTACGCAATACACGTTGCACCACTCTTGACGAGGTCAGAGGTTTGATGGGCGTCGGGTGCAAGATGCAAATAGGTGAAGAGGGTTTGGTTCTCGCGGAGCATGGCCCGCTCGACAGCCTGCGGCTCCTTGACCTTGACGATCATCTCGCTGGCTTCGAATACTGCTGATGCTTCGGGGGCAATGTCTGCACCTGCAGCGGTGTAGTCCGCGTCGGTTGCGCCGATTCCAACGCCTGCGTTTGTCTCGACCAAGACGGAATGGCCGCGGCGGGTGAGCTCGGAAACGCTGGCCGGAGTGAGGCCAACCCTCTGCTCGTGGTTCTTGATTTCCTTGGGCAGTCCAACCTTCATATTCCGACCTCCTCGTCGATTTCGTCCGGACGGGTAACGTCCAAGTCGTTATGTGACCAACGTTACGCTCGATACCGCGGGAGGTGTGTGCAAGTTTGTGTGTCTGTGAGGGGTTAGTCGCGCCGTGGTCTTCTCTTTTTGGCTATTCTTTCGTAGAATCTTCGAATGATTCATCTTGATGACTTAGATCATGCGATCCTCGATGCGCTGCAAGACGACGGCCGTATGACCAATGCCGAGCTGGCCGACAAGGTTGGCCTCAGCGCGTCGGCATGTCACCGGCGGGTACGACGCCTCGAATCCGACGGAGTTATCGAGCAATACACCGCGCTGGTCAACCGGCAGCTCGTTGGGCGCGGAGTGTCGGTCTTCGTCGAGATCTCACTCGAGAGCCAGCGAGAAGATGTGCTCGACGCATTTGAAGCCTCGGTAAGCAACGTGCCTCATGTGCAGAGCTGTCACCTCATGGCCGGAAACGCCGACTACTTGGTGCACGTCACCTGCACCGACGTTGCTGACTACGAGATGATCCACCGCGAGTACATCGCGCTTTTGCCCGGCGTAACGCAGGTCCGAAGCAGCTTTGCCATCCGCACCATCACCGACACGACCGCCCTAGATCTGTTGTGAGGTCCGCTCCCCCCAAAGGGCTTGGAACAAGCGACGTTTGGGGCGTCAGCAACAAACTCGAGTTCGGGGAAGCCCGCCAGGGCTGAGTCGATACCCGGTCCAGATCCGCGGACGTCGCTACGCAAGCTCCCTGTTTCGCTCGGACTTCCGCCGAGATCCGCGGAAGCTTCCAAGTTCGCTACGCGAGCTCCGCTCCCGCAAAGCGCTTTGACCGGGCGACGTTGCAGCTTGGAGAGATCTCGTAGAGATACGGTGGTCCCATGACTTCGACTCGCTGGATAACCGAGATGGGCATGGGCGTTGACGTCCATGGCAACGACTACACCAAGGCCGCTCGTCGGGCCGTGTCCGACGCACTTCGCCACAGCAGCCTCAACTTCTTCAACGCTGCAGGCAAGACCAAACACGACATGCTGGTCGAGGTGCGCATCGGTGTGCAAAAGCCCGGCGAGGTCGACACCGCCGCCGTGGCTGAGGAGATTCCCTACGGCACCCCAACCGTCGTTGCTCAGCTCGGTGGGCTCGACGTCGAAGCGCCGTCAGGTGACGATGGCATGGTCATCGCAAACGCAGCGATCCTCGTGAGCTTCATCGACTGAGCACTCGACGGTGCCAGTCGTTCTCGAACCGACGGTTCGGATCGACCCGCTCGACGAACGCCATGAAGTCGCCGAGCCTCTCGTATTGCTTGAAGTCGAATTGCGTCGGGTCGAACACCTTGCCCCAATGCGCCCGAGGTGAAAGGTCGGCCAGCGCTCGAGCGACTGTCTGCGCGGCTGCTTCAGCGAGGGCTTGGTCAGGTCCCCACGTGAAGTGAAAGGCCAGCGAGTCCCGGCCGACGTGGGGGCTCATCCATAGGTCATCGCCGGCCACGGTGCGAAGCTCGCCAATCCACAGGGCCTCGGCAATTTCGGATCCCACCGCATCGACGGCGGCGATAGCCGCGGCGGCATCGTTGCGATCGACGAAGAACTCCGACTGAATTTCCTCACCAACACTCGGCGTGAACTCCATCTTGAAGTGCGGAAGTCGGTCGGCCCACGAACCGGCAACGCCGAACTGCTCGGTGCATGCCTCGGCGTCGACACCCAAGATCGGATGCCGCTTCTCCACGGCCTCAACAAAGTCCATTGGTCGAGCGTCCTCATCGACGCGGCGCTTCACCCACACCTGGTCGGCCTGACCTTGCCAACTGGTGAAGACGCTCACGCTGTAACCCGCACCAAACACGTCGTCGAATGAGTCGCCGATTTGGGTGAGTGTCGGACCGTCGTAGACCCGTTGCTCGACTGAAAACGCCGGCTCGACATCGAGGGTGACCGAGGTGACGACGCCGAGCGCCCCAAGCGACACGACCGCTCCATCGAAATCGTGGTCGCCGCGCTGGAGCGAGAGGACCTCGCCTTCGGGGGTCATGATCTGCAGGGCCCGAACCGCGGTGGCAAGGTTGCCGTTCCGGTCTCCCGAGCCATGGGTGCCGGTGGAGATCGCCCCAGCGATCGAGATGTGCGGCAGCGACGCGAGGTTGTGCACGGCAAACCCGAACGGGGCGAGTAGCTCGACTAGCCGGCCATAGGTCATGGAACCGTTCACCGTGATCGCATCTCGCTCCATCGAGAGCTCGAGAAACTCGGGCAGACCCGACGTGTCGATAATCGTGGTTGCGTCGGCAATATCGGTAAACGAATGCCGTGATCCAAGCGCCCGGACGTTCGGTGCCGACCCGATCACTGAAGCGAGCTGGCTTATCGACTCAGGACGAACGACTTCGCTGGCGGTGTAGGTGACGTTGCCGCCCCAATTTCGCATTCGCTACACCCGCTGGAAGCGGCCTGGCTCGACCTCGGCAGCTTCGCCGTTGGTAAGCATCCGTTGAACATGCAGTTCGGCGGTGCGCCGTTCCACTGTTTCGACGAACGGAATGTCGACGTGGGGTCGGTAGACGAAACGCTTTTCCGCCATCTCCTCGAGGCTCTGCGGTTCTGCCAAGAAGTCGAGCATTTCGCCGTGACGGCGACCGATTACCGAATGGAACTTGTCGAGCATCGTCAGGAACGTCTCTCGACCTTTGATCACACCCTTTTGATGGAAGGTCACGTAGTACTCAGCCTCGACGTCGCGAACAACGCGAAGGCTCTCCTCGAATTGGTCGAGGTCGCTCCAGACGTCGCCGTAGTAGGGACCAAACCCGCTGAGGTCGATGTCGGACAGAAAAAAGACTCCGCCGTCGATGTGGAATCCGCTGTGGCCGCGGGTGTGTCCCGGTAGGTGCATTGCGGTGACGTTCACGTCGCCGAGGTCGAACACGTGGCCATCGGTGAAGCCCTGTGCGTCGGGACGTGGCGCGTAGTGCAGCTCCTCGACAAAGCTCACGGCCTGCTCGGCCCTGACCTCATCGGAAAACCCGAAGATGTCGAGCAGGCCATCGAGGCTCTGGGCAGCCGGAAGATCAGCTTCGTGGATGTGGACTCGTGCGTCGGTAAAGAGGCCGTTGCCGGGCAGGTGGTCCTCGTGTCCGTGTGAGTTGACCACGGCATCTACATCGACCGGGGCTCCGCCCTTCGCCACAACCGTGACCGACGGGTCGATGAGAATCGATTCGCCGCTGCCACGCACGAGGACTGAGTTGCCGCTGGGATAGGCGCCCAATCCCTCGCCTTGCAAGATGCTGACCTGATCGGTCAACTTCAGCTCGGTAGATCCCCAGTCAACAATCTGTGCGCTCATGCCGCCAGGTTACGGCGACAGGATCGAGACGGTCGAGGTGTAGAGGAACGTCCCCGCTGCGAACAAGAGCGCTAGGGCGGCGGCCTCGACGTTGAGGTTGCGGAGGAGAACGTATGAGGCAACCGCCGCTACCGCCGCGACAGCGATAGGCACTGGCTGCAAAGTCGCTTCACCAGTTGGCTCAGGGCTCGCGACGAGCGTCAGAAGAACAGCGATTGCTACCAGGACGGTCATGACCGTGCCCGCAACAAGTGCCATAGATCCGATCGCCATGCCGGCAGCCACACCATGGAGGGTTGTTGGGATCTTGTCCAAGCCGAGCTTTCCAGCGGCCAACAGAACAACAAATCCGGCCAATACGGCTGCGCCGAGCACGAGCGGATCGATCGCTGGTTCAAAGGCGATCTCGGTGATATCGCGATCGTGGGTCACCCCATCGACCAGGTCTGAACCTTCGTAGTTGAACCAGCCTCCAGCGAGCGAGTTTGCCGTTACGAACCCCTCCGGAATGACAACGAGCAGCGTCACGGCCAGAAGCAGCCCTGCGGAGATTTTGGTGAGCGTTCCTTTCGTAGCCACGACGCAACGCTAGTTGGAGGGTCGACCCAACCGCGCGCTGCAAAGGGTCGAATCAGCCCCTCGTGGTGATTGGCCGCCGGCCCTTCCTTGGAACTCGGGTCAAGGTGACCCAAACCACGGCGGCCATAATGATCGCTCCGCCAAGGATCGTCGTTGAGCTTGCGGTCTCTCCCACGAAGAGCCACACCCACAGGGGCGCCAAGACCACTTCGGTCATGATGAGCAGCGAGCTCTCAGATGCAGGCACGACCCGCTGGGCGATGTTGAACGCGGAGAGGGGCACTGCGAGAAGAACGCTGCCAGCGAAGATGCCGATCGCCGCGTCTTGCACCGTTGCGTCAAACCCACCGGCAAGCAACACCGAGACGACGCCGATGAGGAGCAGCGAGAGCGCTGCCACCGCAAGCGGAACCATGGCGTCTATCCGCTGAGTTGACCGGATGAGCGTGGTGTAGAGACCAAACCCGATCGGGATCAGGATTGCCATGAGGCCATAGGGAGAGAAGTCCTGGGCGATGCTGCCACCAACCATCACAACGACCCCGACGAGGCTGATGCTGGTGGCGATGAGCACGGACGCCGACGGCCGCTCTTTCAGGATCAACCAGCTGAAGTAAGCCGCTGTCAGCGGGGCCAATGTTTGAAGGATGAGGACAAAGGCCACCGAAGCGAACGACAGCGAGACGATGAACAGCATGTTCATTCCGCCGAGCAGTAGCCCGGCCACAACGTGGCTTTGTTCAACCCGGTTGGTCAGGTCGGCGAGGCGGCCGCGATAGCGAAACCCGAGAACTGCGACGGCTACACCGCCCATGCCCAGGCCCCGAAAGAACAGGTATTCCCACGACCCAATGTCCACCGATCGAAAGGCGAGCCCGCCGAAGCTGAAGCCAATTCCTGTGAGCAGGATGATCAACGACCCTTGCAGGTGCGTCAGCGACGGGAGCTCCCGTTCGGTCATCGCGTCGATCATCGCCATCGGCGCAGGATACGTGTGAACTGAACGAACGTCCAGGGATGACGACTTTGGAGGGTTAGGCCATCAAGTTGGGCAGCTGGGCTGCGATGTCCTCTGGCGTTGTGCCGGTGTCCCAACGAGCGACCGTTTGGCCAGCAGGGTTGACGAGGAACTTCTCAAAGTTCCACTTCACGTCCGAGGTATCGCCGTCGCCGGGCTGCTCGGAACGCAGCTGCTGGTACAGCTCGGCGGCGTTCTCGCCGTTCACGTCGATCTTTGCGAACATCGGAAAGTTCACGTCGTAATTCGATGTGGCGAACTCGGCGATTTCTGCGTTCGTGCCAGGTTCCTGGTTGCCGAACTGGTTGCACGGGAAACCGAGAACCTGAAGGCCGTCAACATCGTTGTGGAGAGTACGCAGACCTGCGTACTGAGGCGTAGCGCCTCATTTACTGGCGAGGTTGACGCAGAGTGCGTACTGCCCTTCGAACTGTGAAAAGTCGACAGCGTCACCGCTAATCGACTCCATCTGAATGTCGTGGAAACCCATTGGTCCTCCGTGTAGTGCGAACCCACAATCTACGGCGAACTCACGTTTTTCTGAGTTTCGTGCACGCATACCGTGCACCGTGCTCAGAAGATCGTCGGTGGCGCGTAGATCAGCGAGGTGAGGTGGTCGATCGTGTCGACGGTGGTGAGCTCATCGATCGCAGCTTCGAGAGCGCTAGCCCTCGTTGAGCCCAGGACTGGATCAGCGAATCGGTGGAACTTGGCTCGGACTTCCTCGTTCGTGAGATGGGCTTCGGGATCGCCGCGTGGCTCATGATCGCGCG
>CALHTB010000036.1 GCA_938038785.1 uncultured Acidimicrobiales bacterium | reverse complement strand
GAGCGTGTCGCTCACGTGAGAAGACAGCGTTGCTGGCGGAACGCCAACCGAGTGGTTAAGCAGATAGATGCCCTTTGGTCGGGCGAAGCCATCAAACGCGGTGCGCATATGGGTCGAAGAGTAGCTGTC
Source organism: uncultured Acidimicrobiales bacterium (assembly GCA_938038785.1). Lineage (GTDB taxonomy): Bacteria > Actinomycetota > Acidimicrobiia > Acidimicrobiales > SHLQ01 > SHLQ01. Next base: position 13,571 of record CALHTB010000036.1, on the reverse strand, counting down.
TGGCTCTGTGGGTCGTGCATTGGTGTGGGAGAGTCATTTCACGACCGAGGAGCTGAAATGACCGAACGCATCACCGTGGAACTCGTCGATGGCATTGCCGATGTGCGCCTTGACCGGGGCGACAAGATGAACGCGATGGACGGGCGCATGTTCGCCGCCCTCATCGACACCGCCGAGGAGCTGGCAACAACGCCGGGCCTTCGTGCCGTGGTGCTGTCGGGCAACGGGCCGTCATGGTGTGCCGGGCTCGACTTTTCGGGCTTTGAAGCAATGGCCGGTGGCGTGGGCGGCGACGGTTCGACGAGCACTGGTTCCATCGGGGCGATCGAGGAAGGCCGCATCACGCATCGAGCCCAGCAAGCGGTGTGGGGTTGGCGCGAACTGCCGGTGCCCGTCATCGCTGCCGTGCATGGCGTGGCGTTCGGTGCCGGGTTCCAGCTTGCGGTCGGGTGCGACATTCGCATCGTGCACCCCGAGGTTCGCATGTCGGTGCTCGAGATTCGTTGGGGTATCACTCCCGACATGACCTGCACCCGCCTACTTCCCGGCATCGTGGGCGCCGATGTGGCCAAGGAGCTCATCTGGACCGGCCGTGAGGTCGGCGGCGACGAAGCACTTCGCCTGGGCCTGGCCACACGGGCCAGCGAGAACCCACACGGCGACGCGATGGAGCTCGCACGGACGATCGCCTCGAAGAGCCCCGACGCCATCCGCGCTGGCAAGCGCCTGGTGGAGGCCGCGTACGCCGAAGACTTCGAAGCTGGCTTTGCCCACGAACGTGACGAAATCGGCGCGCTAATTGGGTCACCGAATCAGGTTGAGAGTGTCACCGCGTTCTTCGAGAAGCGGCCACCGGAATACGTAGACCCGACGAGCTAGAGCTCGCAGGCCGTGTCGACTTTGGCGCCCTTCACCCAGATACGCACGAACAGGTCACCCTCGACGCCATCGGCGTCATGAGAACCCGAACCGGTATAACTACCCTGCCAGCCTTGCGCGGATGACCGAACAAAGACGCGGACTCGATCTGGCGCAGTCCACGACACCAGCGAACCCGAGCGAGTGCAGGTGACCCCGTTGGGAGCATCGGGGAGTTTCTCGAAGTACGCGAGGCAGCCGGTGTCGAATCCGTTGAGGATGATGTCGACGGTGTCGATGTATTCGAGGTTCGGTTGAGCCCACTGGTGATGTTGGGTGCAGACCATTCGATCGATGGTGTATCCCGAGGTGTCCGACGCGAAGTCGTAGGTTCCCGAATCGACGACTGCGGAATCTTCGCCCACGAGCGCTTGGTCGCCTACCAGAGTGACGAGATCTTCGATGGCTGTCCCATCGGCGGCCACTGGTGTTACGTGGAACCCGACCTGTTGGTCGTCGAAGGTGAACGTGCAGGTGATGTCAGCGCCGTTGTTGAGCTGCACGGGAAGCTGGCCAAACGGATGTCCTTGCACATCGACGGTGGAGAAACGTTCGGCGATCACGTGCCCGTCGGCGGTCCGGACACAGCTCATGGCGGTGACGTCGTAGCCAATACGGTTCCATTCGGTGATGGTGCGTTCACCTGGCCGTAGCCAGGCCACGTCGCCATCGGTGAGGAACCCGCTGGAGTTCACGAACACGTCAAGGTCGGTCGGCGTGGCCGTGCCGCCGTTGTCGTTTACAACGTCGATGTGGACTCGAAGGGTGGCCTTAGGGCGGGCCTGAGGCTGGGAGTCTTGGGCGACTGCCTCATCGACCGCGCTGGCCTCAGCCACGGTGCTGTCATCGGCCATGGCGTCGAGCGCGGTGGTTTCGGTGGCGAGCACAAGAAACCCACCAAGAAAAAGGATGAGGGCAAGCGTTTGAACTGACTCGCTCAGACGTCCGGTCATGCTCGTTTCAACCAGGCTGGTTGACGGGATCCAGCGTAGGCAAGCACACCACTTCCGATGAGCAGCAGAAACGCAAGCGCGGCCTGCCAGGCAAAAGAGAACCAATCGATATCCATCGGCTCGGCAAAAGCAAGGGACTCGGGGATAACACCAAAGTACGTAACCGTGACCATCGCTGGTGACGTCTCAACTCCCAGTTCGTCTGTCGCGATGTAGCTGATGGGGGTCGGGTTCTCGTCGAACCTTGGCCTTGGCTTGAACGTGATGGCACCGGTCGTATGGTCGACGCTCCAGTCGCCTTCGTCGCCGATGCTCAACTCGCCGGTCAACAAGTCGGCGCCGATGATTTTCACGGTGCTTGGGTCGATGTTGTCGGTCGGGTCGTTGGCAAGTACGTCAATCGTCACCGAGGTGCCAAGCTCGTTGTCGTCTGACTCGTCTGCTCGTGCAACGGGAAGCGGAAGGCGACCAATCACGAGCTGGGCGCCTTCAGAAACATTGCCGTCGTCGTCGAGAACCGTGTAGGTCACTGGTTCTTCTGGGCTGCGGACACCGGGGAGCGGAGTGATCGTGATCGAGCCGTTGACTGGGTCAACCGACCATGTGCCAACGCCTGGGATCGTGAGCGATCGGGTTGCTTTGTCGTATCGGGCATCGTCGATAGAAACCGACGTGGCATCGAGGTCGTTTGATGGGTCGTTCTCGAGGACGTCGATGGTGACGATGCCACCCACCGGATGGCCGAGAGACTCGTCGTCTCGGGTTACGGGAAGGTAGTCGACGACAACCTCGGCGGGCTTCGCAGCGTTTCCGTCGAAATCGGAGAGCGTGTAGGAGATCGGAGCTGGGTCCCCAGCAAATGAGGGTTCAGGGGTGAATACCATCTCGGCGGTCTCGGGGTCGATCGACCATAAACCTTCGCCGGTGACAGACAGGTCGGAGCCGCTGTTCGCACCGACGATTGCGATCGTGGTCGGGTCGATGTCGAAGGTTGGGTCGTTCTCGGCGACATCGATTGTCACCGTGTCGCCCGGGATGTTGCCAAGGGACTCATCGTCCTGGAGCTCGGGAGCGTACGACACTCGGACAGCTACGGGCGGAAGCAGGTTTCCGCCCACGTCTTGCACCGTGTAGCTGATCGGAGTTGGGTCGGCTTCGACACCTTCTTCGGGTACGTAGGTAATCACTCCGGACGAATCGACGGTCCAGACGCCCCGACCTGCCTCGACGATTCGCCGAGGGTCGCCACTCGATAGTGCGACGGTTCGGCGGTTCACTTGGCTGTCGTTCTCGGTGACAGCGATGGCCACGGTCTCACCGGTGGGGTTGCCGAAGGACAAGTCAGGCTCGGAGAAGACCGGAAGGTAGTCGACAGATACGAGCGCTGGCCGACCGAACTTTCCCTGGGCGTCGGCGGCGTTGTAGCGAATGGGTGCTGGGTCACCAACGAAACCCTGCTCGGGGGTAAACGTCACTTTGCCCGCACCAGTTACGTTCCAGCGGCCTTCACCCGGAACGACGAGGTCGCCAGCGATCGGGTCAGCGCCAACAATTGCTACCGACGCCGGGTTGACGTTGCTGTCGTTGGCAGCAACGTCAACGGTTGCTGGCTGGGCTGGGGTGTTGTCTACGGACGTGTCATCGAAGGTAGCTGGGCCACACGCACCCCCGAACGACGCAAACTGGGTGCGAATTCGCTCGTCGTAGTTGAGGTAGTGGATGTAGACAATTCCATCGGACGGGGCGAGGATCGTAACGGTCGTCGACCACGCGTTTGGCTTAGCGATTCCGCCCGCCAGCGCGGGGTTGCTCTTTGCCTCTTCTTCGGAAGCAACGTAATGCACTCCCCTGCTGACGTCGGCCATCTTGGGATAACGATCGAACTGGTTGCCCGCCGAGTTATAGAAGGCAAAAGCATGCGACTCTTGCCGGCCGCTATCGCTGATGGTGATCGTCTGGCGGGTGCCAGGTTCCATCACGTAGTAGCCAACGCCGTAGCTCCACTCAGAATCGTTGGCGCCCGTCGTTGCCTCTCCAGGGCCCACTCCCCCGGCCAGGCCGTTGTAGCTGAACTGCGGCGCGCTGGAAGCCTCGTACCAGCCGTTGGCGCCTAGGGCGCTTGGGGCCTGTGAGAAGACTGCCTGCGTGGGGTCATAGGAGCTGTCGGTATAGGGGAAGGTGAACGCACCGGGCTGCGACCAGCGATGCCAGTTCCAGGTACACGGAACGGTCGGGTTCGCTGGCGCCGCGCCAGGCACCGCAGCCCCGGCCTCGGAGACGCCAACTGTCGTAACCGCAAGTCCGATAAGTGCCGCCAAAAGTGACATTGCAAGTAGAGCGGCCAAGCTTTGGTGCGAGGCGCGCGTTCCTTGCTTTGGAACTGTCATCAGTCGATCTTCCTTCGTTAGGCAGTAGGCCGAATGGCCTACTCCTTCTAGGTAGTTCGACTAAAAGCCCTGAACATTGAGCCAACGGGGCGCTACCACAGCGAAACACCCCAATACGCGCAAAAACGAAGAATCCCCCGCCAGGTGGCGGGGGATTCGATTCACTTAGCGTGCAAAAGCTTGCGCTTTCGTCGATTGCTTAGTCGATGCGGACCCAGCGGGTGCACAACACGCCGAGTGCCATGAGCACAAACGCCATCTGCACGAGGATCTTCCAGAGCTCAGATGGGCCGGTGATTGCGAGGTTCGGGCCCGCAGCTTGGCCATCGTCAACCTGAGCTGCCTGGGCAGCTGCAACGCCGTTGTCGTCAACCTGAGCTGCCACGACCACGATGCCAGCAACCTCGGCTTCGATTGTGTCGTCAGCGGCAGCGACGGGAGCCGCAGTGTTTGCGTCGGCTGCATCGTGCGCCTCCGTCTCGACTGCGACCTCGGTTACAACCTCGACAATTCCCTCGACCTCGGTGGTGACAACGTCAGCTGGGGCATCGTTCACGGGCGCTGCTGCTTCAACAACGACCTCCTCAACAACGATGACCTCTTCAGCGGGGGCCACAACGATTGGGGCATCGTCGACGGTGTCAGCAACGACGACCTCTTCAGCTGGAGCAACAACGATCGGGGCATCAGCACCTGCAACGCCATCTGCACCGTCGCGGCCATCAGCGCCATCAGCACCAGGAAGTCCGTCACGGCCATCAGCACCTGCAACGCCATCTGCACCGTCACGGCCATCAGCGCCATCAGCACCAGGAAGTCCGTCACGGCCATCAGCACCATCAGCACCTGCAACGCCATCAGCACCGTCAGCGCCATCGTTGCCGTCAGCTCCATCAGCACCTGCAACGCCATCAGCACCATCAGCACCATCGTTGCCGTCAGCACCGTCAGCGCCATCAGCGGCGTCGGCATCTTCCTTCTCTGAGCAGCCGTCGGCGTCTGCACCTTCGGCAGCGTTGTCTGCGTCCGCTGCGGCGTCTACGCCATCTGCTGCGGGAGCGTCGCAGTTGTCGGCGTCGTCGGCCACCGCTGCGTCGCAGCTGTCAGCGGCAACTGCGTTCTCAGCAGTTGCATCATCGCCGGCTGATGCTGATGCGGCGTCAGCATCGACATCAGCATCAGCATCAGCATCAGCATCACAAACAACTTCTTCAACCGGGATCTCGACCGGCGCCTCGGCAGCTGCGTCTTGACCGTCAGTAGCGCACCCGTCTTCTCCGGCCCCATCGGCGGCAACAGCGTTGTCCGCGTTGTGTGCGTCGGCAGCCTCTCCCGCATCTTCGCCGACGTCGGCGGCATCATCAGCATCACCGTCAACGACAGCAGCACAGTCGGCTTGTTCAGCAACGACCTCATCAGCGGCAGCGTCAGCGTCATCGTCAACTGCGTCATCAGGGCAATCAGCTACAGCGGCATCGGCGTTCGCAGCATCAGCCTCTTCACCAGCATCAGCATCATCTTCGTCAGCGGCAGCTTCAGCATCCCCTGCGTCAGCGTCAGCGGCATCAGCCACTGCTTCAGTGGTGCAGTCTGCGTTTTCGACAACCGCCTCAGCGGCTTCCGCAGCTGCATCATCAGGGCACTCAACTGCGGCAGCATCAGCGTTCGCAGCCTCATCTTCATCTTCGTCAGCCGCAGCGTCAGCATCCCCTGCGTCAGCATCAGCGGCATCGGCATCGGCAACAGCAGCGTCGGCGTCAGCAGCGTCATCTCCGGCAGCAGCCTCAGCGTCGGCTGCATCGGCAGTTGGGTCCGCATCGTCAGCATCAACCGCATTGCAATCAGCCGCAGCGGCGGGTTCCTCAGCGGCATCGTCGGGGCACTCGACTGCAACGGCCTCTGCGTTCGCCGCAGCATCGTCACCTTCGGCAGCATCATCAGCAGCGCCGTCTAGTTCAGCATCAGCGTTGTCAGCTGCAGCCCCATCAGCGCCTGCGCCTGCGTCGGCGGCGGCGTCAGCTGCAGCATCGGCAGCGGGAGCGTCGTCCCCGTTTTCTCCGGTCGCAGTGCAATCGGTTTCCTCTGCGGCATCATCATCACCGGCGTCAGCGGCTTCATCTTCGGCGCAATCAGCAGCAGCAACGTCCCCAGCGTCTACTGCATCATCTTCGCCAGCCATGTCTGCATCATCGGCATCAGCAGCATCGGCATCTACGTCTGCTGGAGCGTCCCCATCTGCTCCAGCTGCGTCGCAATCTGCCTCGGCAGCGGCGTCATTGCCCGCGCAATCCCCCGCTTCTTCGCTGGCGGCATCAGCGCCATCTCCAACTGCAGCATCTTCAGCTGCATCTTCAGCTGCATCTTCCTCACCTGCATCGTCCTCACCTGCATTGGCGTCGCCCGCAGCGGCAGCTGCATCATCTTCGCCAACGTTGGCGGCTGCGTCGTTGCAGTCGATTGCCTCGGCGGCCTCCGGCGAGTCGTCTGACTCCTCGATGAAGCACACCGACGTCGCAAAGACGGAATTCACATTGCCGATCCGAGCGTGCTCGAGAACAAGACTCGAGCTATCTGCGATGACCTGGCCGGTGAATGTGGTGGTGACCGTGTTTGCATCGTCAGCAATGTCGTTCGTTGCTGGCGAGCGGTAGCCCGAATCGAGAACGAGGTGGAATTGTTCTTCGGCCTGGGTACCGATGCCGACCTGGGCGTCGTGGTCGTCGAACGACTCGATCACGATCGTGTAGGTACCAGCTTCAATGGCAACGTCAAACGGGCCGGCAGTGTCGTCGACACCGTTGTTCAGCAGGTGTACATCTTCGAACGCAAGTTCAAAGCTGCACTCCGACTGCGCCGCTAGCGGACCAGCGACGGTGATGGCAGTGAGGAACATCGCTCCTGCAACTGCCGTAAAGCACATGCGTGCAACACGGTTCTCCGGTGCATGCATAGTTTCGAGTAGGGACATGGGGGGTCACTCCTTAAGGGACAGATATGACACTGACCCCTACTCCGAAACACACATTACCGAATGCGCGTTGCCAGAAAGGGATACCCGGGCACTTCTTGGAGGCGCCAATCACCGTCGAACCACAAACGTGCAATTTGGACAGCAAAAATCCCGCCGAATGATCTTTAGGTTGAGCTCTGACCGTCGCTAGGCTCAGATCTTCGTTCATGACGCCCAAGGACAGCCGTTGCAGCTTCTCAAGTACAAGGCAGATCGCATTCCAGTCGCTGTCTTCTTCGCCTTTACCATCCTCGACTTCACCGTCTATTTCACGGTTGATACCACCTGGGTCATCCTTGCTTACTTCGCCGCAATGGTGCCGGTGCGGGCCTTCATTAGCGCCTGGAATCATCACCATCAGCACGTGCCGATGTTCTATTCCAAGCGTCTGAACCGGCTGCTCGAGATGTCGTTCGCACTCCATACCGGGGCCACGACGCATGCCTGGACTCTTCACCACGTTCACGGCCACCACAAGAACTACCTCGACCAAGACAAAGACGAGAGCCGTTGGCGCAGGCGCTCGGGGGTGCAATACGGCTACATCCACTACGCCGCAATCACCGCACTTACTGCCTACCCACGTGCGTTTGCAGTGGGTCGAAACCATCCGCGCATCCGGCGAGCATTCGTGGGGTACGGGCTACTGACCCTGGCCATCATCGCCACACTCATCGCGTACAAGCCGCTGAACGGACTGTTCATCTTCGGAATCGCCCCGCTCATCTCCCTCGTCATCACAATCGCGGCGACCTACCACCACCACACGGGCCTTGACACTGACGACCACATGGAAGCCTCACACAACTACACCTACCGGTGGCGCAACTTGCTCACCGGCAACCTCGGCTATCACACTGCCCACCACTATCGGCAAGGCATGCACTGGTCGAAACTTCCTGAGCTGCATGAAACGCTGGTCGAGAAGATCCCAGCCGAGTACATCAAGGCGTAGCGTCAGTTCACAGCCGACGCATCCACCGCGCCGACACGCCCGCTGCCAGCGCACGGCCTTCGGGGGTTTCGAGCACCAAGGGTCGGCTGGTAACCCGAGCTCGGTCGGCGGGCAAGGCACTGGTTACCGCAGCTACTGCGTCATTGGGCCCGAAGCCCGGCGCGTGGCAGCTGAATAACAGAAATTGGTTGGCGGCATCGGGCGCGGCCACCAACGCGGCGCACTGCGCTAACAGCTCGCCAACATGTTGCTCGAACTTGAACGCACGACCCTTCGGGCCGTGTCCGTAGGTTGGCGGGTCAGCAATGATGCCGTCGTAGGTGTTTCCGCGACGACACTCTCGAGCGACGAACTTTAGGGCATCCTCGACCAGCCAACGGATTGGTAGGTCGGCCATGTTGGACGTTTCGGCGTTTCGCTTTGCCCACGCGACGGTTGGGCCTGACGAGTCGACGTGGGTGACCTCGGCACCAGCGGCTGCAGCAGCGAGGCTGGCTCCGCCGGTGTAGGCAAACAAGTTCAGGACCCGTGGAGGTCGATCGGGCAGGTTGTTGCGTGCTTGGCGCACCCGGTCGGCAATCCAGTCCCAGTTGCTGGCTTGTTCTGGGAAGAGCCCCACGTTGCCCGACGCGCTGAGCTGCATCAAGAGCCGACTCTCGCCGTGGACAACCGACCAGGGGCCGGCGTCGGCAGACCCTGACGGCGGATCGTTGCTCCACTCCCCCTTGCCGCCCTTGGCGAGCTCGAAGCGAGCCGTGGCACCGGTCCAAACCTGAGGCTGGGCAACCTCGATGCCAACAGCCGCCGGGCTCGGGCGATCCAACAACTCGGCGCCGAACCGTTCGAGCTTGCGACCGCCACCAAAGTCGATCAACTGATACTGGTCAGGCTCAAACACGACCAACAGCCTTACCAGGCGTTCGCAGCCGCTGCGCAAGTGCTTCATCGGTGGCGAATAACACGCCGCGGTGGTTCATAAACGTCGAGTCCGCACGGTTGAGGTCGAGGGGTCCGCCGTAGATGTCGGTGGCGACGGCACCAGCTTCTGCGAATAGCAACGCAGTGGCGGCGAAGTCCCAGACACTGCCGCCTCCCGCCGACTTGGGGAGCTTGACGTAACACGACGGCGGGTTTGCGAGCACCCGGCACGCGTTCATGACGGCCCCACCGGTCGCGTCGATGCGCACGCCAGACAGCCCAAGTTCTACTGCGACCTGTTCAAGCGCTTGCATCTGTTCGTGGTAGTCATCCTGTTCGAGGAAGCTGCGATCAGCGAAGACCGACAGGTCAGAACCCGCTTCGTTCCACTGGGGTGCCCACGGTTCGCCGTTGCGAAACACGCCGCCACCCGCAATCGCATGCAGCAACGTGGCTTCGACCGGGTCGTAGACGACGCCGATGTGCGGAACTCCGTCTCGCCCAACGAGTGCGATCGATACCGCATAGCCGGCAGACCCCTCAATAAACGGCAGCGTGCCATCAAGTGGGTCGATGCACCAGAAGTAGCCGGCGGTCAGGCGGCTGCCATCGTCGGCTTGTTCTTCGGTAAGCAGCCCGACTTCAAATCGTTCGAGGGTTGGCATGAGCGCAGCGAGGATGATGTCTTCGCTCCGTCTGTCGACTTCGGTGACGACCTGCGATGCGAGGCTCTCCCCACCCGCTTTGTGCTGCACATTCTGTGGCCGTGACCCAGCGATCATCTCGCCGGCGGCCGTGGCGGCTTCGATGGCGACGTCGGCGAGCTCACTGAGCTGTGCGGTCGAGAGTTTCACAGCGCCTCGAGCACTTCGCGGGCAAGCCGTTCGCTGTAGCGATGCAGTTTCCAGTGACCGGGGCTCCACCCCTGCAAGAAGCGATAGAAGTCGGTCCACGCCACCGGGTACAAGGCCCGCCAGTCTCGTTCCAGCGCGGCGAAGTCCAGCTGCCTGCCGGAGGCGTCCAAAGCATCGCGTAGCAAGGCGAAGTATCGGTCGAGAAGGTCCTTCTCCTGCGCCTCGCTTTCGTCTTCGTCGAGGCAGCTGCTGATGAAGTACGCGAGGTCTTTCATGCCACATCCGCCTCCGACGTATTGAAAGTCGACGGCGGCCGCACGTTGGCCATGCGCGTCGAAGCAGAAGTTAGCGAGCTTGGCATCGCCGTGGACGAACGTTTGGAACGGGGTCTCGGCAAGACGGCTATCGATGAGCGCGGCGGCATCTTTGAGAGGTCCCTCGTCGAGCGCATCGAGTTCGTCGGGCCGGGTGGCGAGATGCCAGTAGGTGCCAGTGGCCCAAAGGCCGGCGGGGCGCTCGCCCATGAAGGTGGCGTGGAAGTTCGCCAGCCACTGCATGCAGGCATCGAGCTCAGCGGCGGTGACCCGGTGCCGTCGCCCAGCAAAGCCTGAGGCATCGAGGTCTTCGAGCACGATGACGACCTCATCGTCTTTGGTGTCGATCGCCAAACGCTTCGGCACACGGCACCGTTCAGAGCAACGTTGCGCGTACCGGTCGTACCACTGCGTCTCGACACGGTACGAGGCGAGCTTGCGCTCGTGGGAGCGGTCGGTACTCCAACCGCGCGGGTGGTGGCGCTCGTCGGGCCAACGAACGTGCTTCACAATGACGCTCGGCTGCGACCCACCGTTTAGGTGACATCGGACGATCTGCCCGTAGCCACTCCACAGGCTCTGAACGACGTGTGTATCAACGATCGCCCGGGCACCAGTCGCTTCGAGAACCAAGGTCTCAAAGCCGGCCTCCACTGCGTCGGATTGGGTCACTATGCAAGCCTAGGCAATGCTGGCGGTACGGCCTGTCCTGCGGAGCGCTATCAAGATTTCGCGGCCTGCTAGCACGATGAAAAACTGCAGCACGCTGAGGCCGGCGATAGTGGCCCCGCCCGCAGTGCCGTAGTGGAAGCTCACCAACAGGCCAGCAACTACCGAGACCGAGCCGAGCAGTGTCGACACCGCCATGATGACAGGCACTCGATTCACCAGCAGCGCAGCGGTGGCTGGCGGCCCGACCAGCAGGCCAAAGACCAACAGCGTGCCTATGGCTTGAAAGCTGGCCACGATACTGAGCGCCAACAACCCCAATAGCGCCGCTTGGGCCAGTTGTGGCTGCATCCCCAGCGTTTGGGCCTTGTCGCGGTTGAAGGTGAGCGCGAGGAATGGCCGGTAGAGCACGACCGTGGCGACAATGACGATGGATGTGGCCACGAGCTGGTTGCGAATGTCGTCGCTGGTAACTCCGAGGACGTCACCAAAGAGCAGCGCGGTTACTTCGGTCGAGAACGACCGTGCTTGTGAGACGATGACGATGCCAAGCGACAGCATCCCAACGAAGAGCAACCCAATGGCCGTGTCCTCGCGGACGATTGTCCTGTTGGATACCACGCTTACGAGACCGCTCATCACCAGCGCGGCCACAAAGGCACCGATGATCGGGCTGAAGCCCCAAAGCACTGCGAGTGCAATTCCGGGAATGACGCCATGTGCGAGCGCATCACCGAGAAAGGCAAGGCCACGAAGGACAACCCATGTCCCCACGAACGATGTGGCAACGACAGCAATGAGGCTTCCGATAAGTGCCCGCTGCATAAAGGCGGGCTCGAAGGCGTCAACGATGAAGTCCATTGCGATCAGTATGCCCTAGGGGGCGAGAGCGCCGACGATTCGCTCGGCGTTGGTGCGAACCATTGCGATGTAGGTCGAGCCGTCTGAGCCGTCCTCGCCGAGTGACTCGGAGAACAGCTCGACCACCCCAATGTCGCCAACCTCGGCCGCAAGCGTCTCGGCGAGTTCATCGGAAGAAGATGTGTCGGCAAAGACCGCCCCAACGCCTTCGTGCTCGATGACCTCAGCGAGTTCGGTGAGGGCCTGGGCACTGGTGCCATCAGCGGTGCTGCCAGCGGGGATAACGGTGCCGACCACTTCGAAGTCATATCGGTCAGCGAAGTAGCCGAACACTTCGTGGTTGGTCACCAGGACTCGAACTTCGGAATCGATTGCCGCGAGCGTTTGCTCTACCTCGGCATCGAGCGCTTCGAGTTCGGCCACGTACGCAGCAGCGTTTTCTGTCAGCGCAGTGGCGTCAACACCCTCGACGTTGGCGACAAGGAAGTCGGCAATGGCGTCAGCAGCCACTGCCATTCGTGCCGGGTCGGTGAAGAAGTGAGGGTCGACGCCATCGTGTCCATGCTCGTCATGGTCTTCGTCGCCGTGTTCCTCGTCGCCATGGTCGTCATGCTCTTCGTCGCCATGTTCCTCGTCGTCATGGTCGTCATGACCCTTTTCGCCAAAGTCAATTGCCTGCACTGCATTCAATGCTTCAAAGACCGCCATCCCGTCGCCCTCAGAGGACTTGATCACATCGAGAAGTCCTTCTTCGAAGTCGCCACCGTTCGCCACCAGAGCGTCCGCCTCGCCAAGCGAAGCGACTTGCTGGGCCGACGCCTGAAAGTCATGTGGATCTGCTCCGACCGGCATGATGGTGAGCACGTTCATCTCGTCCCCCACCAAGTTCGCAACCACGTCACCCAAGATGTTGGTAGTGACCGCGACTGTCGGCCGGTCGGCGTCGGCCTGGCCCGCTGCCCCATTGCTGCTGGTGGTCTCACTGCTCCCACATGAAGCTGCGACGAGCATGAGCCCGACCATGATTGCGACGATTGGATGAGCCAACTTCTTCATTTCGCTTGCTCCAAAGTGAGAATCACTATCATTACTGATTCAACCTACGACCTACGTCGCCGGGCAGCAACCCCAAATGAGAATCGTTTCCGTTCCCAAAATCGCATACCCTGCAATCGTGACATCAGCGATCCGCACCCAAGGCCTCGAGGTCCGCTTTGGCGACTCCATCGCTCTCGCCGACGTCGACCTCGATATTCCGGCCGGAACATCGCTGGCGGTCATCGGCCCAAACGGGTCGGGCAAGTCCACCCTGTTAGGAGCGCTTGCCGGCACGCTCGAGCCAAGTAACGGCACCGCCGAGGTCGCCAAGCCAGGGCCCGCATTTGTGTTGCAGTCCACCAACGTCGACCGCAGCCTTTCCATCACCGTTCGAGACACCGTTTCGCTGGCCCGCTACCCCACCCTCGGACTCTTTGGACGCTTCAGCTCGAAGGATCGCGACGCCGTGAATGGAGCGTTGAAGCGCTTGTCGGTCGAAGACCTCGAAGGCCACCTCTTCCACGAGCTATCCGGCGGCCAACGCCAGCGCGTGCTCGTGGCTCAAGGCCTGGCGCAAGAAGCTGATGTGCTGCTGCTAGACGAGCCGGTGAACGGTCTTGACGTGACGTCGCGAGCGATCATTCTCGATGTCGTCGACGCTGAGACCAGCGCTGGCCGAACCGTCGTCGTGACC
>CALHTB010000035.1 GCA_938038785.1 uncultured Acidimicrobiales bacterium | reverse complement strand
CGTCGATGCCATCGAGGCGTTGCATCAGTAGCTGGTCGTGCACCATCTCTTGGTACTCGGCGTTCATCTCGTCGTCGTCGGGATACGCGGTGGGGTAGAGGCGGCGGGTTGCCTCGGGGTCGTTCACCAGCAGCACCTCGCGCAGCTCTTCGCTGACCTTGCGAATGAGCACACGAACGTTGTCGTCGAGGCGGACGACCATCTCGCCGTTCTTCACGCTGAAGAGGCGGTTGAACATCACTTGTCTTTCTGCATGGTGGCCCACAAGCCGTGCTCGTGAAGGCGGGCGACGTCAGCCTCGGCCTTCTCCTTTGTGCCGTTCGAAACCACGGCTCGGCCCTTCTCGTGCACGTCGAGCATGAGCTCGGTGGCCTTCTCCTTCGAGTAGCCAAACACCTTCTGGAACACGAAGGTCACGTACGACATCAGGTTGATCGGGTCGTTCCACACCAACACGATCCACGGAGTATCGCTGGCAACATCGAGGCCCAGGTCGGGGTCGGCCACCTCCAACGGTTGGGTCATCATCGTGAGGTTGTCGCTCATGACACCAGCTCGCTTGCAGATCGTTCGGCGTGCTCGACCTCGGGATAGGTCGCCACCATTCCATACCAGCACACCGCGGTCCACAGAAGCACGGACCCGATGATGTGAACTGCGACCAAGCCGACGGGAACACCCAGCGAATATTGCAGGTAGCCAATGCCACCTTGGATGAGGGCAATCGCTCCGATGCGGAGGAACCAACGACGGTCGACGTCGATCCACGGCACATCAGCATCTTGTGGACGGCTCTGGAACAGTCCGAGCACGATGATCGCTACCAGCAACCAACCGAGCAACGAATGCGCGCGGCTGATCTCGCGAATGTCGAAGCCCAACCGAGCGATCGGTTCGCCCGATGTTTCGCTACCGGTGTGCGGCCCCGAGCCGGTAACGAGCGTGCCGACGAAGATCACCAAGGTGCACGACGCCCACAGCATGCGAGCCCGAATGCGTCGACCGGTGTTGAACCGGGCCTGCTGCGCGGTTGGTGTCTGCGCTTTGACGGCAAAGCGAGCTTTGTAGTCGAGCACCACGCCAATGAAGATCAGCACGATCGACAACAGGAAATGGCCGAGCACCATCCGCGGGTCGAGCTCGGTGCGGGTGACGAGCATGCCGAGAATCACCTGGCCGAGGAAACCTGTCGTCATCAGCGCGAACCAGGGGGAGAGGTCGCGGCGCTGTGCTTTGCGCGCAGCCAGCCATCCGGCGATGACCGGGATGATGGCCAAGCCCGAGATCACCCGATTGCCGAATTCGACTGCTGAGTGGAAGCCCGGGGCGTCGAGCTCGGTGTTGACGGTGCATGTCGGCCAGTCGGTGCAGCCCAATCCCGAACCGGTCAGCCGAACCGCCGCGCCGGTAACAGTGATTGCCATAAGCCACAGCAGCGTCACTCGTGTCCACGTCGTCAGGGACTGACTCCAATGACGTGGATGCTCGGTCACGGAAACCGATGTCTGAATCGGCGGCAAAGGCATGTGACAACGATACGCCCGTTGCTCTTGGCAGAAACGATCCTCGAAGCCGTACCATGTGGGACGTGACAACTGTTGCGCCTGAGGCCACCCCGACCCGATCGACACTTGCGGCCTATGTGGCGTTGACGAAGCCTCGCATCATCGAGCTGCTTCTCATCACTACCGTGCCCACCATGATCGTGGCCGAACGTGGCTGGCCATCGCTGTGGCTTGTCGTCGCAACCGTTATCGGCGGAACGTTGGCCGCAGGCGGCGCAAACGCGGTGAACATGTACGTCGACCGAGACATCGACAAGATCATGAACCGCACCAAGGGCCGCCCTCTGGCCACCGGCGAAATCGAGCCTCGCAACGCACTGATCTTCTCTGTCGCACTGCTCATCGCAGCCTTTGCCTGGCTTACCGGGTTCGTCAACCTGCTGTCGGCCGTATTCGCATTGTCGGCCGCGGCGTTCTACATCTTCGTGTACACGCTTTGGCTCAAGCGCACCTCCACCCAAAACATCGTCATCGGCGGTGCGGCTGGCTGCATGCCGGTATTGGTGGGTTGGGCTGCGGTCACAAACAGCGTCGGTTGGGAACCGATCGTGCTGTTCTCCATCATCTTCTTGTGGACGCCCCCACATTTCTGGGCGCTCGCAGTCAAATACCGCGAGGACTACTCGGCCGCCGACGTGCCAATGCTGCCCTCGGTCGCGTCGCTCGAAACCACCGCCCGCCAGATCCTCGCCTACACACTGGCCGTGTGGGCCGTGTCGATGGCGTTCACGCCAATCGCCGGAATGGGATGGATCTATACCGCCGTCGCCTTTGTGGCCGGCGCGCTGTTTACCTACTACGCAGTTGCCCTGCTGCGTGATCCAAACCCGAAGCGGGCCATGACGATGTTCACCTTCTCGATCACGTACCTCTCAGTACTGTTCATCGCGATGGCCGTCGACCAACTCGTTCTGTAAACCACGAGGCTGACGACTCGACTCTGGCCGTGGGCGTAGGGGTGGGCCGTCGCTTTTGGCGAGGTTGTCTGGGCGGCAGAGCATGTCGAGTTCGGCCAGGGTTGTTTCTTGGGTCGCCGAGTAGGGCGTCCTGTGGTCGCCTTGGAGCCAGTGGACGAGTGCGTCGCATCCGGCGGTTTCGCATTGGCCTCGGGTTTCGACGAGTTTGATGTCTTTCATCCATTGCGGGAACAAACGGGTTCGCACACTCGCATTGAGGGTTTTGGACTTCGCTGACAGCACCTGGCGTCGAACCCGGGCCTGCATGAGTAATACGAGTGCGTATTTGGGGTGGATTGGGGTGCCGTCCATTAGTTCACATCGGCCGTCGACATCGTTTGGGTCGAGTACCGATACGAAGTCTTGCTCGGATGGGTCTTTGGCCATCTGGGCCAACGCATGAAGCAAGACTTTCAATGACATAACGACGTGAATGAGTGGTTTGGCGTTGGTTTCGGATCGTCCGGCGCCGCGTTCTACGAGGTTGGCGGCGGCTTCGGCTCGCCGGTTTGAGGCGGTGCGGATGGTTCCGTTTTCTTGGTCTTGCTGGAACAGAGCGTTTTCTTCGTCGGCGAGTGCTTGTTTGAGCTTTCCACCCGACAGCGGGTCGAGGTCGAGCGTCAGTTTCACCCGTCCCGTTGCCGTGTCGGTGGTGATTGTGCACGTGTTGTCGGTTTCGTGGTCTTCGGGGTTTGGGCCGTCCGGGTCGTTAACAAGAAGCCAGTACTTGATGCAGTTCTTGAACGACTTCCATTCGAGGTCGCCAGCGAGTGTGATGAACAGGGCTTGGTCGCGTTGCATGGCGGCGAACACCCGAATGTTGTCGGTGCGCCGCAACAGGTCGACGTGCTGTCGAGAGAGCGTGCCGTTGAGCATTGCGTGTTCGAGTTGGGCGAACTGGCCAACCCACACACCGACTCGTTGATCGGCACGCAACGCGTCGGGGGAGGCATGGGTTCGTGACGCGATGTATTGGGCCATCGTGCGCACACCGGCGTTGGCGGCGACACCAGCGCGTTCGGCTTCAGCGATACCGACGGCGATTAGGCCGTCGAGGCGTTGCCGTGCGTTTTGTAGCGACAGGCATCGCTCGCCGAGTTCGGCGGTTCCCATGGTGGGCAGGAACTCGTTCGCGAGTGCGTCGAGGGACAAATGGAGGGTGTTGAGTGCCCTTTGTCCTTGCGCAAAGTCCGCCGAAGTCATAGGGCCAGTATATCGAACATATGTTCCTATATCAACTCAAAATGATAGAAAGTCAGAACAATTTCTTGGGCAAAAAGGAGGTGCAGCGGCCAGCCATGGGGCATCGATTTGGACAACTTGACGAAGCTCGAGGTTTCGAGTCTTCGCTCCCAAAATTCATGTGGTGAACGAACCGGACGGCTGTGACTTCCGTCGTCGTGTTGGTCTTGGGTCTGTGGCCGCGCGAGAACTAGTGTTTCGATTGCTTGTAATGCGCCAGAAATGGGCTGAATCCGCCTAACCTCGGGGGGTCCGGTTCGCGCTGGCGCGACCACACATGTCCAAGGGTGACGACGTTTAGATGACAGCGACTGAAACGCACACAGAAACCCACGTCGAGGAGCTCGACGTACACGCTCCGCCGCAAGGTGATGGCCTGTACCGATTGATCGCTTCAAACGACCACAAGATGGTTGGTCGACTGTGGATCGGCGCAAGCCTCCTCTTCCTTCTTCTCCTCGCCGTGCTCGGCGTGGTGAACGACATCGAACGCGCCGACCAAGGTGCATTCAGCATCTTCACCGGAGCCTCCAGCTACTTCCAGGGCTGGACACTGTTCCGCACCGGAATGATCTTCATGGTCGTCGTGCCGATGTTCATCGGCCTGGCCACCGCAATCGTTCCGTTGCAGGTTGGTTCGGCCGCCATTGCGTTCCCACGTCTGGCAGCGGCTGCGTTCTGGGCATGGCTGTTCAGCTCGATTGCCCACGCGGTTTCCTTCGCTGCAGATGGCGGCTTCGGTTTCGCTGCGAACTCTCGCTCCTCATCGACGCTGCTGTCGATCACCACGTTTGGTGCAATGATCATCGCGGTGCTCGCCGCCTCGGTGTGCATTGCCACCACCGTCGTGGCGCTTCGCCCGACGGGCATGAACTTGCTTCGAGTGCCCACCTTCTCGTGGTCGATGCTCGTCGCCACCTCGGTATGGCTGTTCTCGTTGCCAGTGCTCATTGGCAACCTGATCTTCAGCTACGTCGACCTCAAGTTCGGTGAGACCGCTGTCGAGTTCGGCAACGCCGACGTCATGTGGAGCCGCCTCGAATGGGCCTTCTCGGCACCTCAGATCTTCGCCTATGCCATCCCCGTACTCGGCATCTTCGGCGACATCGTCCCGGTTATGTCTCGTCATCGCCAGGCCAACCGCCCGGTCCTCTTGTCGCTCATTGGCGTGTTCGGCCTGCTGAGCTTCGGCGCCTGGGCCCAGTCGTCGTTCTCTCGTGGTTCGCACCCGTCGTTCCAACAGTCAGCCGACGACGCCCAGAACGGCAACTTCATCTACGAAGAGTTCCTCTACGCCGCATTCGCCTTCGCCATCGCGCTTCCAGTTCTCGGCGCCATCGGCGGTGTGCTCGACACCATCCGGCGGGGCACCGCACCAAAGCCAAACCCCGCGTTGCTCGGTGGCGTGGTCGGTGCACTCCTCCTTCTCGGAGCGGTCATCGTCGGTGAGATTCGAGTTCTGCCATTCCTCGACGCACTCCACACCGATCACGTGCTGCTGTCATCGATCACCGCTCAGCTCGGCTTGGTTATCGCTGCCTCGTTGGCCGCAGCGCTTGGCGGCATCGTGCACTGGTCGCCAAAGCTGTTCGGCGGATACGCCGGTGGCGCCCCTGCCATGGGCGGCATCATGGCCTTCCTCGCAGGCGGTGGCATCCTCGGAGTTGCCAACCTGCTCGCCGCCCTCGATGGTCAGCCCGACATCGCAGTTGCCTCAACCGGTAGCGACCTCGTCGACACCATGAACGTCCTCTCCATTGCGGGCTCGGCATTGCTGATCCTCGGAGGCGTGTCGATCCTCGGCGCCATCATTCCCGCAGCCGTCAGCAAGGAAGTTCTGCCCGACGACCCTTGGGAAGGCCACACCCTCGAGTGGGCCACACCATCACCACCGCCGGTCGGCAACTTCGTAGAGCCGCTCGAACCAGTTCTCTCGTCCGAACCATTGCTCGATGAATTCGAGGAGGTCAGCTAATGGCAACAACTACCGCAGTCGTCGCCCCACCAGCCGCCGAGCTCTCCCGTAACCGCACGCTCGTTGTGGGCACAGCATTCGCCGCCGTGGCCTCGATCATGGTGTTCGTCGGCCTCTTCTCGGTCTACATCGCCATCCGTCAGAACAACGAGTTCCTTGTAGAGAACGGCCTCGACGGTGGCCGGCTCTGGTTCCCCGAAGGTGCCGTGCAGATTGCACCGGGCACCATGATGATGTTCACCACTTGGATCTCGGCGTTCACTATCTCTTGGGCCGTTCAAGCAATCCGCAACGACGACCGTCGCAACGCCTACGCCGCACTGTTCCTCACCTTGCTCATGGGCGCAGCGGTCATCAACCAAATGGTCTTCGGCATTCTCGACTTTGGCCGCTCGGTCGACGAGTCAACGCCGTCGCTCATGCTGCACGTCATCTACAGCAGCTACATCGTCTTCCTGGCAGCCGCCATGGTCTTCGTGCTGCTCATGTTCATCCGGGCCATGGCCGGACAGTTCAACTCGAAGAACGCTGACGGTATCCAGGCCGCAGCGATCTACTGGTACGCAACCGTCATCGTGTACCTGCCCGTCTGGTACCTGATCACGATCACGAAGTGAGCCTCGAATGATCCCTACTGGTTTTAAGCTCTACGCCGGCATTGCCTTTGCCGCACTCACCGCCGCAGCAGTCGGCGGTTACACCAGCGGTGCTGGCTTTGGTGTCGGCCCCATCAGCGCTGGCTATAAGGGCGGCGTTGGCGACCACGTTTCCTATGTCGTGCTCGTCGGTGTGGCCTTCGTGTCGATCATCGTTGGCACCTTGCTCACCGTCTTCCGTGACGCCGACCCCGAAGCCGTCGCCCAAGCCATGGGAACCGACGTTGCCCCTGTGGGTCAGCGCCCCGTGGCTGCATCGATCTGGCCAATCGTGGCTGGCATCGGCCTGACGCTGATGATCGTCGGCATGGCCATCAACACCTTCCTGTTCGGTGTTGGCCTGGTCGTGCTCGCCATCGTGGCGTTCGAGTGGACAATGACCGCCTGGGCCGACCGTGCTACCGGCGACCCGGCTACCAACGTTGCCCTGCGCAACCAGCTCATGGGGCCATTCGAAGTTCCACTCCTCGGGCTTCTCGGCGGAGCGGTGTTCGTCATGGCCGTATCGCGCATTTTCATTGCGTACCACGGCACAGGCGCCGTGATCATCGGTGGCGTCGTATCGGTCATCATCCTTGCGGCCGCATGGCTTATGGTGAGCCAACCCGACATGTCGAAGAACATCATGACCGCCATTGCCGGCAGCATCGTTGCAGCTGTGTTGGTGTTCGGTCTCTTCTCGCTCACTCAAATCGAACATGATGAAGACCATGGTGACGACCACAGCGAAGACGTCGATCACAGCGACGAAGAAGCTATGGGCGCACTTCTAGAGGTTGCCTCGTGAACAAAGGATCTCGAATGACCAGCACTCCCTCCACCCGCAAGGCGCTTCGGCTCCTCGCGGTTGTTGCGGCATCGCTCGTACTTGCGGCTTGTACCCAAGACCCCGAGCTCACCACCTTGGGTGACGATCTTGCTGGCCCTGAAGCCCGTCAGATCGACAACTTCCTGCAGTGGATCTTGTGGATCTGTTACGCCGTGTTCGCCGGCGTTCTTGGCGTCACCATCTACGCCTGGAAGAACTTCGGTATCGACGGGGACGACTACGAAGAAGACGATTGGCCCGAGCAGATCCACGGAAACGACAAGCTCGAGTACGCATGGACAGCCCTCCCGGCCATTCTCCTGTTCGCCATTGGCTTGTTCACCCTCACGGTGCACAACAGCTTGAACAGCGAAGATACGAACCCGATCAACGTCGTCGTCAACGGCGAGTCCGTGTCGTGGGAACCGCAGGTTGTCGTGGTTGGCCAGCAGTGGTGGTGGGAATACCAGTACCACTTCGGCGATGTCGACGTCGACCAAGAGCGCGTCCAAACGTTGCCCACCCCAGACATCACCACCGCTACCCAGATGGTGATTCCGGTCGGCCAAGAGATCGAGCTTGAGATCACCAGCCGCGACGTCATCCACTCGCACTGGATCCCATCGCTTAACGGTAAGCGTGACGCTGTTCCCGGTCGCCAGTCCGCTCCATGGAAGATCGAAGCTGATCGCCCAGGCGTCTACTTCGGTCAGTGCACCGAGTTCTGCGGTCTCTCGCACTCTCGTATGCGCATGCAGGTCGTCGCTCTCGAAAAGCCCGAGTTCGATGCGTGGATCGAAGCCCAGATGCAAGGCGTGCCACTCGACGCTGACACCGCGGCATACGTCGATGCGCTCGTCGCTGGCGACACCGCTGCGCCCGAGAACTCTCAGCAGCGTGCGATTGCCACGTTCCGAGGCAAGTGTGCGTCGTGCCACCTGATGGAAGGCGTTGCCGACGATCTGTGGTCTGAGGAGTCGGTTGCACAGAAGCTTGTCGCTGGCGCTGCGCCGAACCTCACACACTTCTCAAGCCGCACAACCTTTGCTGGCGGCATTCGAAACGTGTGGGACCCAAAGACTGGTGAGTTCAACCAGAACGATCTAGCGCAATGGCTTCGTGACCCAGCGTCGATCAAAGCCAACTTCACCGAGCTCGACGAACGAGGCCGTCTGCGTGGCATGCCAAACCTCGAACTCACCACCCAAGAAGTTGATGACCTCATTGGTCTCCTCGAGATCACCGGCCCCAAGCCGTCACCAGAAGTCATCGAAGCGACCGGAGTGGAAGCTCCGACCGAAGAGAACGCACAAGGAGAGTCGTAGTGGCAATCATTGACCGTCCACTCGCAATCGGCGCCGGAGACGAAGCTGCGGCCACCGCAGACCGTCCCCTGGGCGACCTGACCCGGCCGAAGAACTCGGAGAGCTGGCGCGACTGGCTCATCACCGTCGATCACAAGAAGATCGGCATCATGTACGGCGTTGCCGCCATGTTCTTCTTCGTCATCGGTGGTGCTGAAGCGCTGCTTATCCGTTTGCAGCTCGCAACCCCGAACGGCACGCTTCTTTCGCCCGAGGTCTACAACCAGGTCTTCACGATGCACGGCGTCACGATGATCTTCTTGGTCATCATGCCGCTCGCTGCAGCGTTCGCGAACTACCTGCTTCCGTTGCAGATCGGTGCTCGAGACGTGGCGTTCCCCCGCCTGAATGCACTCAGCTTCTGGGTGTTCCTCTTCGGTGGGCTCTTCCTGAACTCGTCATGGCTCCTCGGTGGTGGCGCTGACGGTGGTTGGTTCAACTACTCGCCAAACAGCTCGGTCACGTTCTCGCCAAGCCACGGCATCGACTTCTATGCGCTCGGCCTGCAGATCACCGGTATTGCGTCGCTCGTGTCGGCCATCAACCTCATCACCACGGTGTTGAACATGCGCCCCAAGGGCATGTCGCTGTTCCGAATGCCGATCTTCACGTGGATGAACCTCGTCGTGCAGTTCCTGCTGCTCTTTGCGGTTCCGGTTATCTCGGTAGCGCTGTTCGAGCTCACCTTCGACCGTCTCTTCGACGCCAACTTCTTCAACACCGAGAAGGGCGCCGACCCACTGCTGTGGCAGCACCTCTTCTGGATCTTCGGTCACCCAGAGGTGTACATCCTCATCCTTCCAAGCTTCGGCATTATCTCCGAGGTCATCCCCACGTTTAGCCGTAAGCCAATCTTCGGTTACAGCTTCATGGTGTTCTCTGGCATTGCCATTGGTTTCATGGGCTGGGGCGTGTGGGCTCATCACATGTTCGTGTCGGGCATCGGCCCAATCTCGGTTGCGGCCTTCTCGTTCTCGACGATGTTCATCGCGGTTCCGACCGGTGTGAAGATCCTCAACTGGCTGGCGACGATTTGGGGTGGCCGACTTCGGTTCACCACCGCCATGTTGTTCGCAGTCGGCGTTGTTTCGATGTTCACCATCGGTGGCCTCTCGGGCGTTACCCACTCGATCGCACCAGCTGATACTCAGCAGACCGACACCTACTACATCGTTGCTCACTTCCATTACGTGATCTTCGGTGGAGCGCTTCTCGGTATCTTCTCGGGCTTCTACTTCTGGTGGCCAAAGATGTTTGGTTACATGCTCAACGAGCGCATTGGTAAGTGGAACTTCTGGCTCCAGATCGTTGGCTTCAACGTGACCTTCGGTCCAATGCACATCCTTGGCCTCCAAGGCATGAGCCGTCGTATCGACACCTACGACGAAGACTTCGGCTTCGAATTCTGGAACCTTGTTGCCACCATCGGCTCGTTCATCATCGCTGCAGGTATTGCGATCTTCTTCTACAACGTGGCCTACAGCCGCAAGGAGTGGAAGAAGGCTGGTATGCCAAACCCAGGGCCCGACCCATGGGACGCCCGAAGCCTCGAATGGATGACCGCCTCGCCAACGCCCGAGCACAACTTCGACGAAGAGATCATCGTCGAGAGCCAGGACGAGTTCTGGCATCGCAAGTACGGCTACGACGAGAACAACAACGTCGTTCGTATCGCCACGGCCGAAGAGGTCGCCCAGGACGGTTCGAACCACAACGTGCACTTGCCGTCGCCGTCGTACTTCCCAATCGTGCTTGCCCTCGGCCTGCCGATCGTGTCCTACGGCCTCATCTACAGCCTGTGGCTGTGCATCCCAGGTGCCGCGCTCATCATCTACGGATTTGTCGGTTGGATCTTCGAGCATCCAGACGACCCCAACGCAGCCCACGATCACCACGATGACCACGGCGACAGCGACGACCCTGAGGCCGTAGAGGCTGGCGCCGAAGACGTCGATGTCGACGAAGTTGTTGCCGAAGCTGAAGAAGAACTTGTCGCCGCTGGCGCAGAAATGGAGTCCGACAATGGCTAGCGCTACCGCAGTTGTCGACGAGCATGCAGGTCACGATGACCACGGGCACGCCGAAACGAACACCGGCATCTCGAACAACAAGCTGGCCATGTGGCTGTTCTTGTCGTCGGACTGCCTGCTGTTCGGAGCGTTGATCTCGTCGTTCTTGCTCTACCGCACGAACATCTCCGACGGCACCGAGTTCGAAGGGCCCGGCGAAGTCTTCGACATTCCCTTCACCTCGCTCTCCTCGTTCATCTTGTTGATGAGCTCGCTCACCATGGTGCTTGCGTTGTCAGCGGTGAACCGCGATGACGAGCGGTCCGGTCGCATCTGGATGCTTTGCACGGCCTTCCTCGGCATGCTGTTTATCGGTGGTCAGGTGTTCGAGTTCACCGAGTTCGCAGGCAAGGGCCTCGGCTACACCACCAACACCTGGACCTCCGCGTTCTACACCCTCACCGGCTTTCACGGCGTGCACGTCAGCGTTGGCATCTTGATGTTGCTCGGCACGGTCTTTGGAACCCGCAACAGCGGCATGGGCAAAGAGAAGAGCGAAACCGTCGAGCTCGTTGGTTTGTACTGGCACTTCGTCGACATTGTCTGGGTGATTATCTTCACCGTCATCTACCTCATTCCGATCGGTTAGGAACTATGACTGCAACCGACAACATTCAGGACCACGGGCACGACCACGCTCACGACGACCACGGTCATCCAAGCGACCGCAGCTACGTCATGATCGCGCTGCTTCTCGGCTTCTTGACCGCCATCGAGATCGTCATGTTCATCTTCGAAGACGACCTTCCGGGTGCCTTCAACAAGATCGGCCTTATCGCCCTTATGATCGTCAAGTTCATCATCGTTGGTGGCTACTTCATGCACCTCAAGTTCGATGACAACATCCTCACCAAACTGTTCCTTGCTGGTTTGGTGTTGGCTGTTGGTGTGTATTGGATCATGCTGTCCGCCTTCGAGTTCTCGTTCTGGAACGACGGCTACGAAGACACCGGATTCTGGGACGGCCAAGTCGAGTTTGAGCAACGTATCGAGGATCAATCCTCTTGATTCTTGGGGCCATCGACCCTTGGGCGTTCCGGCCACATCCTGAGGTCTGGCTCCTTCTCGCGGGCATTGTCGGCCTCGGCTTCTACGCCACCAGGGTCATCGGCCCCAAGGTGGTCGGTAGCAGCGAAGCTGCTGCCACGACGCGTCAGAAGCGCTTCTTCACCGCAGGTGTTGTCACGCTGTGGATTGCGGCTGACTGGCCTATGCACGACATTGCTGAGGAGCACCTCTATGCCGTGCACATGTTCCAGCATCTGCTGATCACGTTCTTCATCCCGATTTTGTTCTTGCAGGCAACCCCCGAATGGCTCGCTCGTCTCCTGCTCGGTGGTGGCGATCAAGAACGTACGTGGCTCGGCAAGCTGGCCAAGCCAGTAGTTGCTGGCGTGATCTTCAACATGCTCGCCGCTATTACCCACTGGAACGGCATCGTGCAGCTGTCAGCTGACTCGGGCCCGTTCCACTACGGCATCCACCTGGTCATGTTCAGCTCGGCGCTGCTCATGTGGCTACCGGTTCTGGGCCCGTTGCCCGAGCTTCGCCTTTCCCCGCCTGCGCAGATGATCTACCTGTTCCTCATGTCGATCATTCCAACGGTCCCCGCTGGTTGGCTCACCTTTGCTGACAATCCGGTCTACCCCGCGTACGACACCGCTGAGCGCTTGTGGGGCATCGGCGTCGTTCAAGATCAACAAGCGGCTGGCTTTGTCATGAAGGTTGTTGGCGGCTTCTTCTTGTGGGGCCTCATCGCGGTGCGCTTCTTTGCGTGGGCCACCAAGGAACGCGCAGCTGACATGCAAAAGCGCGTGGTTCGCCCCCTTACGTACGACACGGTCACCGAAGAGTTCGAGAAGGCAGGCCCGGCGGTGAGCGAGCGCTAGTGAGCGCCTCGGGGTTCCAGGCACCAGGAAAGTTCAAGCGCCTCGTGTGGGGATTCACTGGCCGATGTGCGGTGTGCGGCAAGTTCCGGCTTACCGCTCCGTGGAAGATCGACGGGCCACGGTGCGACCGATGCGACTTTGCCATCGAGCGCAAGGAAGGTCACTTCATCGGTGCGGTCGGCATGAATACCATCGTCACGTTCGCTGCTGCACTTGCCGCTGTTGTGGTGACGGTTGGCGTCGCGGGCCCCAACTTCTCGGTCCCAAAAGTCTTTGCGATTAACACCTTCTTCATCCTGCTCGTGAGCGCAATCTGCTTCCCGCTTTCCAAAACGCTGTGGAGCGCGATCGACCTCAACATGATTGCCCTGGAACCGGGCGAGGTTGACCCTCGCTACGACGGCTTGCACGATACAGATGACCCAACGCAGTAGTTGAATTTAAGATTGCCACGCT
This sequence comes from uncultured Acidimicrobiales bacterium, assembly GCA_938038785.1. Taxonomy (GTDB): domain Bacteria; phylum Actinomycetota; class Acidimicrobiia; order Acidimicrobiales; family SHLQ01; genus SHLQ01. The sequence continues at coordinate 14,811 of CALHTB010000035.1, read as the reverse complement.
CCGAGGTTCTTTGCTAGAAAGCGCCTATGAGCGGGAACATGCAGGCGGAAAGACGCGAACCACGCAGGGCGCTAAGGCGGCCGCATTCCGAGGTCAAGATCGTCTCCTTTGACGTCTTCGACACGGTACTAACACGGCGAGTGGGTAACCCGCGGGCTGCCTTCTTGCTGGTTGGCCGTAGGGCTGCCGCGTCAGGTCTGATCAACTGTTCGGCGAATGCGTTCGCGAAAGTACGACACGCAGCCGAGGTCCGAGCCTTCCAGAATGCTGGCGGACTCGACTCATCGGTCTCTCTCGCCGACATCTACCGAGAGGTGGCCCACGGAGCTCACCTTTGCGAAGCCGACGAGGCTCGTCTTGTCGAACTCGAGATGCAGGTCGAAACCGAACTGCTCGCGCCCATCGAGGTGGGCGTCGAACGTGTCCGCAGCGCCCGACGAGCCGGCAAGCGCGTCATCTTCGTATCCGACATGTATTTGTCGTCGGCATTCATCGAAGAACAACTCCGACGCTTCGACATCTTTGAGACCGGGGACCAGCTGTTTGTCTCCAACGAGTTGCAGCTATCGAAGGCGACCGGCCGCATTTGGACACCCGTGCTCAGCGCCATCGGCGCCTACCCGTCACAAGTGCATCACATCGGTAACGATGGGGTAAGCGACGGCCGAATGGCCAGCCGGGCTGGACTGTCCACCGAAGTTGTCTCGTCGTACAACCTGAACCGCTACGAACAGAGCCTTGAAACCCATCACAGCGAGACCGACGGGTTGTCGTCAGCTATCGCTGGCGCAAGTCGGCTCGCGCGCCTCGCGCCGTTCACTTCCGCTGAACAGGTTCTCGCCGACGTCGCTGCGGGCGTGGTTGCGCCGTTCGTGCTGGGCAACCTTCTCTGGACGCTCGACGTCGCCAAGCGCGAAGGGCTCACCAGGTTGTTCTTCGTGGCCCGAGACGGCCAGCTTCTCCATGACATCGCCCAGCGCTTGGCTCCGAAGGTGGGTTATGAGGGTGAGCTCATCTATACCTACGGCAGCCGCCAGGCTTGGGCGCTCGCCAGTATCACCGATTCGCACACCCTTGCGGTTGAGTCCATCATCTCGGTTGGTGACGATCTCACCGTCAGCCTGCGAGACACCCTTGCTCGCCTCGAAGTTGAACCCGAAGCCATTGCCGACTCACTCAGCCTCAACGGCTTTCCAGCCACGACCTGGGAGCAGCCGCTAGATGCCGCAAACGCGACCAAGCTTCGTCAGGTCGTGCTCAGTGATGACTTCATCTTTCAGCATCTCCTCCACCAGGCGAAGCTGTCGCGCGAGCGAATCCTCAGCTACCTCGATTCAGTTGGTGCAATCACCTCCGAACCAATCGGGTTTGTCGACCTTGGGACGGGGGCCACGCTGTTCAACGCGCTCAGTTCGATCCTCGAGACCGTTGGGCAACGGCCTCCTCGGGGCTTCTACTTCGGACTCCGGTCAAGCATCCCCGACAGCGGCTTTGGGCGTCCGTTGACCTATGTGCGAAGCGAAGACGACCGCCTCGGCTACTTGCGCACACCTGGACTCCTCACCATGGTCGAGCTCGCTTGCACCGCAGACCACGGCAGTGTCATTGGCTACGAGGATGTCGACGGAACGACGAAGCCAATCTTTGCAGCCGACGGCAACGATGCTGTGGTCGACTGGGGGCTTCCCATCGTGCGCAAGACCGTGTGTCGAGTCGCTCAAGAGCTTGTCACCGACTCGACCCTCGTTGGCGTGTCATCGGTCGATCTTCGGCCTGCGGTACTCGACGTGTTCAGCCTGTTCTGGAATTCGCCAACCCGAGAAGAAGCCGCCGTGTGGGGTGGCTATCCGTTTGAAGACGGTTGGGGTGAACAGTCGGTGCGCCACCCGATCGCCGAGCGCCGCACCATACGAGACGTTGTACATTCAGCTCCGCACCGTCACTGGTGGAACGAGGGCTCAGCTCGTCTCAGCGGCCCGGTGACGCGAACTGCGTTCCAGGTCCGGTCGTCAGCTCGGCACAACGCAAAGCGGTTCCGGGCCAAACTGCGCCAGCGTTAAGAACTAACCCAGTCGCGGGCGGCGCTGGCGAGGGCTTCGATGACCGAGTCGACCAGAGGCGTTGGCTCGAGGCCTTCAGCATCGGCCCAACTGCGCGCGTCCCAGTTCCAGCGAACTCCCGGTGGTAGTTCGAGCTGCACGCCCTGTTGGCGCGGCAGGTTGACCGGGTTGCGTGCGTGCACACCTCGAAGCTCTTTGGGGATGTCGTCGAGCTCGGTGATGACTTGGTACTTCTCGGGCAGTCGGTCGGCTAGCTCGCGGCCTAGCGCCGCTGCCAGGTCGCGGTTCTGCCCGCCGAGCAGCAGATGCTGTTTGTCCATTTCTCGCCCGTAGCCATGGACCGTGCACACCACCTCGCAGTGTTCCAGAACCGACGCAAACGCGGGGCTCTCCTCAGGCCTGAACCGAGTCGATGGAATATGAAGTGGTCGGGCCGCTGGCTGGTCGATCGAGTAGAAGCTGGCGCCCGAAGCCTCGGCGGCTTTGCGGGCGATCAGAGACGTCACTCGTTCGACCGGCCCGCCATGGAAGGCGAGGAAACCGAAGGTGCTCCGGAGCTCGACCTCTTCGCTCACACCGGGCTGGGCAAGCAGATCGGTGAAGGTCATACCTCCGGTGTTGTCCATCGCGCTGGCGTGTTAGGGAGCGTTGACCGTGGTGAAACCAGTGAAGGGCTGCAGCACATCGGGCACCGCGAACGAGCCGTCACTCTGCTGGTAGTGCTCCATCAGGAACAACAACGTTCGACCCACAGCGCACGCCGTGCCGTTGAGGGTGTGCACGTAGTCGGTGCCGTCGTCACCCTTGGCTCGGGTGCCGAGACGCCGGGCCGAGTAGTCGGTGTAGTTCGAGCACGAGGTGAGCTCGCGGTAGGCGCCCTCTGAGGGAAGCCAAACTTCGCAGTCGTACTTCTTAGCCGCCGGGTTGCCAAGGTCGCCCGCAGCGACGTTGATCACGCGATACGGCAACTGAAGCTCGCACAGGATTTCTTCTTCGATTTCCAAGAGCAGCTCGTGCTCGTCCCACGACTTCGCGGGGTCACTCCAGATGAACATCTCGACCTTGTCGAACTGATGCACCCGGAAGATGCCGGTGGTGTCCTTGCCATAGGTTCCAGCTTCACGGCGGAAGCACGACGAGAAGCCGGCGTAACGCAGCGGCAGGTCGGCGGCATCGAGCCGATCGCCCCGGTGAAGGCCGGCGAGTGGGATTTCGGACGTGCCAACGAGGTACAGGTCGTCTTCGGGGATTGCGTAGACCTGGTTCCTGTCCGTGGGGAAGAAGCCAGCGTCGATCATCATTTGCTCGCGGACGAGCACCGGGGGAACGGTTGGAATGAACTCTCGGGCTACGAGTTTTTGCATGACCCATTGCACGAGCGCGAATTCGAGCATGACGGCTTCGCGTTGCAAGTAGGCAAAGCGCGAGCCGCTGACGTCAGCACCCTTGTCGGAGTTCACCCACCCCATAGCGGCACCGAATTCGCCATGGTCCATCGGGGGTGCGGGGACTGGCTCGCCCATGGTGCTTACGAGTTCGAAGTCCTCTTCGCCGCCGCCGGGTACCGACGGGTGCGCCGGGTTTGGTACCTCGAGAACAAGTGCGGTGACCGAAGCGTTGAGCTCGGCGTGCTCGGCTTCCTTGACCTTGAGTTCCTGTTTGAGTTCGTTGGCCGCTTCGATCTTGGTGGGGCGTTCTTCAGGAGAGGCCTTGCCGATCTCCTTGGACACGGCGTTGCACCGTCCACGCAGTTCCTCGACCTCGGACATCATCGATTTCCGGGACGCCTCGGCAGCACTAAGCGCATCGAGTTGTTCGGCGGTAGCACCCTTCAAAATGGCGCCATCGCGGTAGGCCTGATCGTCGAGATTTCGCAGGTTAATCACGACAAATAGCCTAAGCCCTCAGCGCCGTTCGCTTCGCGCTCTAGTCGACTTTCGTCTCCGATGATCGGAGGCATCGGCGCCTGAGGTGAGGGGCCGCGCGTAGCTGGCTGGTTTGTTCTGTCAACATGTTGGTGGTTCAGCCCACGTTGTTATGCGATTCGCTACTCTGTCAGCCGCCCCTGCGGCCATTGTCGCCATTCTCTTGCTGAGTGCGTGTAGCAGCGACATCGCGGACGGAGATGACGGTGCCTCCGCCGTTGGTCTGGTCTCGTCAAGTACAGCGCCGACGCCAAGCTCCATCAGCACGACATCAACGTCGAGTTCATTTTCGTCGTCTAGCTCGACATCCACCTCTTCGACGACAATTGCCAGCCCGCCCGAGTTCACGTCTCCGTTATGCAGTGAAGTAGGAACCATCAATGCAACCCGTAGCGGAAATATTCCGACATTCCGGAACCTGCGGAACAAAACTCGCTCGATCGTCAACAGCTACACCGCGGAATTTGTGGACAGCTTTGGTGGTCAATGGATCGACCGCAACCAGGGAACCTTTGTTGTTGCCTTCACCGATGACATTGCGATTCATCAGGCCGCACTCGATCAGCTTTTGGGCGATGACCCACCGGATGCGCTAGAGGTTGTCCAGGTTGAGAATTCCGAAAGGCGTCTCGTGGTCTCCACGACCGACCTGCGGAGCGAAATCGGCCTGTGGTCTGGCTTGAAGAGCGTGAGCACATCCATTCAGATGAACAGCGTTGTGGCGGTCTTCGGCGATGACCCAGCTGATGAAGTGGCCGAGGCCATCGCAGCATTGCCTCACTGGGTTTGTCACATCACCTTGGCCAACAATGGACCCGCTGAGCTTCGCCGCAATGACGACGAAGAGCTCCGGCGTGTGGTTGTCCAGGTAGATCCAGACGATTTCCCAACTCCACAAAGCCAATCGGTATCACTCGTTCTCACCGAGATGGAGTGCGCCGCCGGTGAGGCGATGGGTGACCGTCTTCGAGGCCCGATCGTTCGGGAGAAGGAAACGAGCGTCCATATCGAATTCTGGGTAGCTAAGCAGCCGGCGCAGGTATGTCGCGACCGGTATCAGACCGAGTTCGTCGTTGAGCTCGAGCAACCTCTCGGCGGTCGGCGAATCACGACGACCGGCGGCGCAACACTCCTGGGCTCGAAGGCAGTACGGCAGAGTCAATTGTTCCTGAACTCGATGGTGGCGCTTATCGACCAGATCCGGATGATTGAGTACATCGACTTCCCGCTCACGGCGCGTACAGGTACTTCAGAAACCTTCTCAATCGGACAGCCTGGACTACCGCAGTTCGAGATCACCGGAGCGGTGAGGCAATCCGAACCGGCAGGTGTTTGGACAAACCCCGTTGGCGACAGCCAGTTGTACTCACCGATCGAACGAGCGAACGGTGCCGGTGTTTGGAGCCTGTGCGGCGACTTCTACCTTGAGATACTTAGTCTCGGTGGGGATCTCGAGGCAGCAGAGAAGATGTTTACGACGCTGTCCGCGGGCATCGCAAGTTGTCGCTAGAGGTTCACTCGTCGCGCATTACCGCTACGTCGTGGGGGTGGCTTTCGCGTAGGCCTGATTGGGTGATGCGTACGAGGCGGCTGCGGGTGCGCAGGTCGGTGATGTCTGCGGCTCCGGCGTAGCCCATGCCCGAACGCAGGCCGCCAGCCATTTGGCCAATGAGGTCGGAGATCGATCCGGCGTAGCGAACGCGAGCCTCTACGCCTTCGGCGACGTGCTTGCCCGGCGCTTGTCCCGAGCCGTAGCGGTCAGCGGCGCGGCCGCGCATTGCTCCGGCCGAGCCCATGCCTCGGTAGGTCTTCCACATGGCACCGTCGACCAGTTCGAGGTCGCCTGGTGCCTCGTCGGTTCCGGCCAGCAAGTTGCCCACCATGACCGCGTTGGCTCCGGCAGCAAAACACTTCACGATGTCGCCCGAGGTGACAACGCCGCCGTCAGCGATGATTGGGATGTCGTGGGCCTTGGCCGCCTGTGCACACTCGTAGATGGCGCTCATCTGCGGCATTCCTGCGCCAGCGACGATGCGAGTGGTGCAGATAGAACCAGCGCCAACACCGACCTTCACCACGTCGGCCCCGGCCTCGACGAGGGCGTCAACGCCTTCGCCGGTGACGACGTTGCCGCCCACAACCACGATCTCGGGCCAGCCCTTCTTGATAGTGCGTACTGCGTTGATGACACCAGCGGTGTGGCCGTGGGCGGTGTCGATAACGAGCATGTCAACGCCCGCTGCAGCGAGTAGTTCGGTTCGTTCGGCAACGTCGGTGACACCAACTGCCGCTCCGACGCGGAGTCGGCCGGACGAGTCGAGGCTGGCGTTTGGCTTCTCGGTGCGCTTGTCGATGTCCTTCACCGTGATGAGACCCGCCAACACTCCGGCCTCGTCGACGAGCGGCAGTTTCTCGATGCGGTGCTCGTGCAGGATGGCCTTCGCTCCATCGAGCGTGGTTCCAACGGGAGCAGTGACGAGGTTGTCACTCGTCATGAAGTCGGTGACCGGCTTGTCGTACTCATCGGTGGTGCAGAAGCGAACGTCTCGGTTGGTGAGAATGCCGACCAGGGTGCCGTCCTCTTCACAGATAGGAACGCCGCTGATCTTGTGGCGAGCCATGAGCTCTTCAGCGTCGTTGAGCGAGGAGTCAGGTGTCAGCGAGATCGGGTTCGAGATCATGCCCGCTTGGGAACGCTTAACCAGGTCAACCTGTTCGGCTTGCTCTTCGGCCGAGAGGTTGCGATGCAGAATACCGATGCCGCCTTCGCGTGCCATCGACACAGCGAGCGGAGCCTCAGTAACCGTGTCCATCGCCGCTGACATCAGCGGGACTCGAAGCTCGATGCTCCCGAGCTTTGTCGTCGTGTCGACGTGGTCAGGCAGCACTTCGCTGTACCCAGGGACGACGAGAACGTCGTCGAAGGTCAGCGCCTGGCTACCGGCAAAGAGGGCCTTGTTCGGATCAAAATGGTCACTTGAGGCTGCCATGGATGCACGTTAGCGGGGCGACGTTATCGATGCGTTGCGGAGCACCCCAATGTGACGAAAAAGGCGCCGTGACGGACGAGGGAAACGGAGTGAGCACGTCACGTACAATTGGGTGATGGCAGCACTCGATCGTCGGTTCCTGGCCGCACTGGGGCTGTTGGTTGTCAACGACTGGCTGTTGAAGCCCGCGTTCGGGAATTGGATCACCGGAAAGCTCAGCGACTTTGCCGGTGTGATTGTGCTCACGGTGCTCCTTGGTGCCCTCTTTGCGGCAGTCGATGTTCCGCGTCGACAAGCGGCATTTGTCGGCGCACTTATGACCGCTACGTCGCTGCTAGCCGTGAAGCTGTCTCACGGTGCAGCGACTGCGGTCGAGTCAGCCTTCGGGCGAGTTGGAATGGACTGGCACATCGTGGTCGACCCGACCGACGCCATCGCACTCGTGGCGTTGCCTGCTGCGGTGGCCATCGTGTTGAACCCGAAGCCCATTGTCGCTGCTCGAACTGCCGCCCGTGTCGCGTTCGCTGCCGGTTGCCTTGCGTGTGCAGCCTCCGGTACAGAAGGCCCCGCTCGCTTCAACTTCGTGGAGGCGGCGCCTGACGGTTCGGTCATACTCGGCCGTGACGAAACGTTCGGCGGCGAGAGCCAAGAGATCGATACGTTTATCGAGAACCAGGAGACAGGGCATTGGCGACATTCGAACTCCGCAGTTGAGACCATCGACTGGACGCTCACCACAGAGTCGTGTGACCCCAACGACCCTCAAGTGTGCATCCGGCTACTCCCAGCGAGCCGGGTTGAAGTTTCCACCGATGGTGGGGCCACGTTTGAGGCGAAGTGGGAAGCCGACGATGGCCAGTCATGGCTACCCGAGCGGTCGAGTCAACTGGAAGTGGCCGGCCGTCCAAGCTTTTACGAAGCCACAGATATCGCGTGGGCTGCGGACGGTCGTGCGTACATTGCGATGAACGATCGGTATCCCGTGGTACGCGAAGTTGACGGCAGTTTCACTCCATCGATCGCCGACCTGCATCCGTTTCCGATGGCGATCTTCGGGTTTATGACAGCCGGCTGGTTTCTCGTCGCGGCGGCAGCTCGGATGGCGAGCGAGCGTGGTCGCTGGAGAGGCGCCTCGTGGATCGCCGCCGCCGGAATCGTCCTGGTCGCCGGTGGGCTCATAGCAACCGCGGCAGAAGGGTTCGGATTGCTGGCAGCAATCCTGTTTGCGATACCGGGCGCGTTCCTCTTCGCGGTCATTGGCGTGTTCCGGGCCTTTCGTGGTGGTGGGGAGGACGTCGTTCGTGGATCGGCAACGGTGCCGATCGTTCGGTTGCTTTGGCCGTTCATCCCGCTCGTGCTTCTTGCGTTTGCCTGGGACTACGACCTCGTTAGTCTCGCCGCCATGGTTGTGGCAATGGTCGGGACGGTCATCGCTGGCGGGGCCTTGGCGCTTCCGCAACTCGCGGGACCAACTGACTTCGACAAAAGCACCCCCGCAGCGGGTGACGTCGATCTCTGGGACGGGTGAAGGCACGTGGACGTTTTGTCCACGAGGTCGATACTCTGCCAAGCAGTTGTTGAGAGTGGGGGCATCGATGCGGGAACAGGCGGGACGCGGGACCGACCTTTGTCGATCCCGGGATAGAGCTGGGGGTGTCGCATGATCGACGACCCACGCAGTTACATCGCCGAGACGCGCCGGGCCGCGATTGTCCGCGGCGAGAGCGTTCCCGAGGTGGTCAATGGGTCGGGCCTGTTCGCTGACATCTCGGGGTTTACGCCCCTCACCGAAGCGCTCGCGTCGACGCTCGGACCTCGTCGAGGCGCTGAGGCACTCGTTGACAACCTAAATCGAATTTTGGAAGCGCTGATCGATGACCTGCACCGCTACGGCGGTGAGGTGATCTACTTCAGTGGTGACGCGGTCACCTGTTGGATAGACGGGGACGACGGAGCAGCAGCCGTCTCGTGCGCGCTCCACATGCAGCGGACTATGTCGTCGATTGGCCAGGTCGAGGTCGACGGCAGCGCGGTCGAGCTTGGGCTAAAGACCGCCGTCGCAACTGGCTCGGCCCGGCGGTTTGTTGTTGGTGACCCTGAGCTTCAGCTCATCGAGGTGCTGGCCGGTTCACTTATCGATGACCTGGCGAGCGCCGAACAAGTCGCCGAGCCCGGTGACTCGATTGTCGCTCCGTCGATCATCGAGTCGTTGGGAGATCGTCTTGACAACGCCGAGTTGCGGACAGGTGATGACGGCCGGGCCTTCGGTGTGGTGCGTTCGTTAGTCGACCCGGTGCCGTCCGGTGAGGCGTTTCACGGATTGGAAGACCTCACGATCGAACAGGCTCGGCCGTGGCTTCTGCCCACTGTTTTCGAGCGGCTGTCCAGTGGCGACGGCGCGCTGTTCGCCGAGCTGCGAACCGTCCTTCCGATGTTCATCAGGTTCGGCGGAATCGACTTCGACGGTGACCAAGAAGCGCCCGAGAAGCTCCAGGCGTTCGTCCTTGTGGCACAGGACGTTCTTGACCGGTTCGGCGGGAACTTACTTCAGCTCACGCTCGGCGATAAGGGTGCGTACCTGTACGCGGTCTTTGGCAGTCCGCGAGCTCATGAGGACGACTCTTCCCGAGCGATCCGCGCTGCTCACGAACTTCATGAGGCGGTGGCTGGTGGAGATGTTGTGGACGTGCAGATCGGAGTTACCCGCGGTCGAGTGCTCAGCGGCACCTGTGGACATCCACAACGTCGTACCTTTGCGTGTCTTGGCGATCCGGTGAATATGGCCGCTCGGCTGATGGGTAAGGCTGACGTTGGCTCGGTGCTAGTGAGCCGCGACGTGGTTGATGCTGCGGGCCAGTTGTTCGCGTGGGAATCGGTGCCGCCGCTGCAGCTGAAAGGCAAGGTCGAGCGGGTCGCGGCGTTCACATTGGCAGGACTAAATCGCGAGAGCCGAAAGACGTTCAGCCGCTTCCCCCTGCCAATCGTTGGGCGAGAGCGAGAGCTTGCGCTGATCAACGAACGCCTGCGCCAAGCAGCAGCCGGCGACCGAAAGGTCATCGGGGTTACGGCCGAGCCCGGAATTGGAAAGTCGAGGTTGGTTGCCGAGATCGTCGAGACGCTCGGTGAGGTCGCTGCCGATTTGGCGTACGGCGAGGCCGAGTCGTTCGGCACGAACACCAGCTATCTGGTTTGGCGCGACGTGTGGCGCTCACTCCTGGATCTCGAGGCAGGCGCAGACCATCGGGCAGTCGAAGAGCGTGTGGCGGCTCTTGATGAGCGACTGCTCCCTCGCGTGCCATTGCTGTCCGGTCTGACGGGTATCGAGATCGCCGACAACGACGTCACGTCGCTGTTCGACCCAAAGCTCCGCAAGACCTCGCTCGAGAACCTCGCATCGTCGATGCTGGCCGCTGTTGTTAGTGCTGGCCCGGCGGTCATCGTCCTTGAGGATTGCCATTGGATCGATGAGGCTTCGATCGATCTGCTCGAAGTGTTGGTGCGTGACTCGGCAGACCTCCCGCTGCTCTTCGTGGCGGCCTACAGAACCGAGATCGACGCGTCGACGAGGCAACGCCTGCTCGATCTGCCTTCGTTCGAAGAGCTCCATCTGCTTGAGCTTACGTCAGCAGAAATGCAGCGCGCCATCGCAACGAAGCTCGAGTCACAATTCGGCGACGACGTCGTTGCTGCGTCCACGGTGATCGACCTGGTGATGGCTCGGAGCGAAGGGAACCCGTTCGTTCTCGAGGAACTGATCAACTTCTTTCACCGCACGGGCGTCGACATATCCGACCCGAGAGCCGCGCAGTCGGTTGACATTCCCGACAGTCTGCAAGCAATGGTGCTCCAGCGAGTTGACGCACTCGATGCATCGCCTCGGCGAGCATTGAAAGTTGGCAGCGTTGTCGGAAGCGAGTTCGAAGCGTCGTCGCTACCGCCGGTCTATCCCGAGCTCGGCAACGCCCGCGATGTCATTGGGTTCTTGGAGTACCTCGGGTCGGCCGAACTGGTTGCACGCGATGGGGTGTTCGACGACTGGTGGCTCTTTCGTCACGCCGTCACTCGGGAAGTCGCCTACGAGAGCATTCCGTTCAGCCTCCGGTCGCAGTTGCATGAGGCCGTAGGCAGTTACTTGGAGATCAAGGGCGAGGCGGCGAATCTCGACCGGTTGGCGTATCACTACTGGCACAGCAGCAACCTCGACAAGAAGATCGAGTATCAGCGTCGGGCGGCAGAGGCAGCGCAGGCGTCGTATGCGAACGCCGCAGCGATCGAATACTACGAGCGGCTGCTTTCGGTCGTTGATGACAACGGTCGAAGCTCTGCACTGAGCCGCCTTGGTGAAGTGCTTGAGCTCGTTGGCGAATGGACGAGTGCACAGGAGAGGCTCACCGAAGCGCTCGAGCTCACACAGGCGGCCGGCGATGTAACGGCCGCGGCATGGAATGTTGTGGGGCTCGCGGAGATTGCTCGGAAGCAGGGCCGCTATGACGATGCCACCGAACAGCTCTCCGAGGCGGGCGACATGTTCGCCTCGGTCGACGATCGAGCAGGGGAGGGCCGGGTGCTTCACCTCGCAGGCACCCTGGCGGCACAGAGCGGGGACCTCGACACCGCGAAGACCTATTACGAGCAGAGTTTGGAAATCCGACGGAGCTTGAACGACCTGCCCGGCCTTGCGAGCTTGCTGTCGAACCTTGGGGTCGTCGCCGAATACAGCGATCAGCTCGACGACGCCCGAGCATTCCATGAGGAGGCGCTGGAAGCCCGGGAGTTGGTCGGCGATCGTTGGGCCATTGCTGTGTCGAACACAAACCTGGGGATGATCGAAGTCCTTTCGGGCGAGTTCGAACGGGCTCGCGACCTCTTCTCCGAGGCGCTTCGCTTGAATGAGGAAGTTGGCGACGCGTGGATGGTTGCGGTTAGCCACAACAATCTAGGAAACGCGCATCGCGAGCTCGGTGACGGCATCGAGGCCCGGCGGTATTACCGCACGAGCGCCGAGCAATATCTTTCGTACGCTGACAGCTGGGCCACGGCCTTCTTGCTCGAAGACATCGCGACGCAGCTTGCGCTCGACCAAAACGGGACTGGCGCAATGACGCTCCTCGGGGCCGCCGATCGCATGCGGGAAGACATCAATGCCCCGCGTGCTGACAGCCTCGATGCCATCTTGGGCTCGCGTATTGTCGACGCGGTAAATATGACAAAGAGTGACGGCGCAGTAGCTCGCGCTACTGGACATGAGATGTCGTTACAGGTTGCGCTACAGAGCGCGGTCGAGCTTCTTGGAAAGTAGACCCGCACCCCAATAGTGGTATCTGACATCACTCGTGTTCTACTATCTCGCAGGCAGAGAAGTGAGCGGGAGAAAAAGATGCGGGAACGTTCGGCCATTTGGCGACGGTTGGCAGTCGTTTTGACGACCTTGATGATTGCGACGACGGTTGTCGCAGTGCCGGCCTTGGCGGTTCAAGACTCGCCTTGGCTAATCGACGGGGCAACGGGAGGCGCCACGATCGTTGCTGACGGTGCATCCGGACCGGCGGTGTTCAACTACGCCGCGTCCTCGGCTGATCTGTTCAACGAAGAGTCCAGCCAAGGGTCATGGCGCTTCCGCGCCGTGGCCGCGACGACAGGGACACTGACGTCCACGTTTGTACTCGAAGGCGACCACGGCGACTCGACGCTGCGGCTCGACAAAATCGATTCCGATGGTTTCAACACCTTCTACAACGAAGTGCAGTCCGGTCCGTTCGTACTCACCGACACGATTACCTGGAACGTGGTGGCCGGTGAGGAGTACGGATTCAACATCAACGGCAACACATGGACCGGGCCGGAATCGGCTACCGGAACGCTCACGCTCGATGGCTACGACGTCAGCATCGTCGGCGGCCCGGGAGTCGGGGCCAACGTGCCACCCGGGTCGCAGCTCGGCGACCAGATCCGCGTCGATGGCCCAACCGGCCAGTTTGACGAGTTCATCGCCGTGCTTAGTCCTGGACTCAGCTACGTCCCCGGCAGCACACAAACCGAGATCGATGGCGTATCGGATAGCAACTTCGCTGACCCGCAGATCACCATTGCTGGCGACGGAACCGAGACACTGTCGTGGACGAACGGCGGCGCTGCATTCCCCGTCAACGTTGGCCAAACTGCGCGGTTGTTCTTCGACTACGAAGTTGATGCCGGAGCGACACCGGGCCCAGCGGAGGTCACCGGTTCGATCAACTCCGGCGGGGCGATCTTCAGCTCTGCGACGCGAGCATTCACCATCGGTAGCGACCCCGTGCCGTCAACAATCGCCACCAACATCACGCTGCCCCCCGGGGGAACCGACAACGTTCCGTTCACCGTCGAGATCGAAACCTCGCTCGTCTCTGGCCCCGATGTTGACCTGGCGTCGGTCACTGCCGAGTTCGGTACGGGCAATAGCAACATCTCCTTCGTCCCCGGAAGCGGCACGGTGACCGATGCGTTGGGTACTCGCCAGATCGACCCGACATTCACTGAAGGGGGAAGCCTCTTCTACAACATCGACCTTTCTGGCGTTAGCTTGCCGGTCACCAGTGCCGTCCCGTCAACGCTGACGTTCCAAGTAATCTCGAGCGGGTCGGGCAGCTCGTTCTCCATCGACGCTGCCTCGACTGGCACCGTTGCTGGCACGTTCTCCTCCGACTTCGACGACTTCACTATCTTCCCACTGCTCGAAGTGGACTTCACCGAAGCTCCCGCTGAGGGTGGATCAGTCTCGGAAGGAACCATCGAGACGTTTACGGTCGAGGTCACGTCGAACCGGTTCATTTTCGATCTCGACTCGATTGACGTGATGATCGGGCCGGGCCTGAACTACGTAGAAGGGTCCGCTTCGGTCGAGGACGCCACCGGGGTCTCCGATCCCGGCGGGCCAGATGCAGATCCACTGCCCGACGGCGAACTGCTGATCTGGCGCAATGTCGGCCAGGTTGACGACGGTCAACCGTTGACGTTGAGCTTCGACTACGAGGTCACCCCAGGTTTCCCCGAAACTCCATCGTCGGTGAGCGTCGAGGTCAACAACGGCTCACAGAGTGTCACCGATTCGGTGAACTTCACGATCAACCCGACCCCGGCAGCGTCTGGTGAGGTGTCTCTGCTTCAGGCCGTTCCGATTCCCGCCGCCAACGGCAACCCGGCAAGCGTCGGCCTCGTCGGAAGCATCGTCGGCGACCCCAGCGCTACTGGCGACATCACCGTTTTCCGCGCCGAGACGTGCAGTGACGGCATCGTCGACGAAGGTGCGTTAGTCATTGGAACCCAAACCGGCGTTGGAACCGACGCGAACGGCGAAGCCTTCTTCGCTATTGCTGTTCCAAGTGACGCGCAGGACGGATTTGTCGCTGCACGCTTTGGCACCGGTTCGCTCTCGTCGTGCGTAGTTCTTGGCCCCGACAACGACAGCTGGACTCGTGCACTCACTGTGAGCCCCGGGTCAACAACGTCGGGCTTTATCGATAGCCCCGGGGTTGCTCGCTGGTACAAGTTCCCGATTCAGCCGGGAGCCCAGGCCACCATCAACCTCACCGGTTTGGGAGAGAACTACGACATTGCAGTCTTTAAGGACATTGCTCAGGCCTACGACGAACTCTCGAACCCCGAAGAGGATCTACATCGCCTGAGCGCCGAGTTCGCTCCGTCGGTATTTAGCCCGAGTGTGTTTTCGCCGAGCGTGTTTAGCCCGTCGGTGTTCAGCCCAGATGCGTATGCCCCCAGCGTGTTTTCGCCGAGCGTGTTTAGTCCGTCGGTGTTTAGCCCGTCTGTGTTTTCGCCGAGCGTGTTTAGTCCGTCGGTGTT
>CALHTB010000034.1 GCA_938038785.1 uncultured Acidimicrobiales bacterium | reverse complement strand
CGCTGAACGAACTGCCCTTCCAGCAAGTGATGCCCCAACTCACCGCTGACAGCGAGTCTCTCTGCCAAAGAGCACTCGAGGCTCTAGAAGGCAGGCCCTGACCTACGCGTGGGTGTTCGAACGTCGTCCCGCTAGCCCCGCTCTTGTCCTGTGTGAGGACATAGGAACCTCCGAACCCTCGGTTCGGGGGTTCCTTACGTTTTTGGGTGGAGTGGTTGGTAGCCGATCTCGGTGTTGAGTTTCAGGTGCCGGAGGAGCTCTCCGGTGGTTTTGTTGACTACGCGTATGTCGAGGTCGTCGATGATCAGGATGACGGGGGTTCGTTTATGTTTCCGCGAGACCATGATGTGATGCATTTTCCCGGCCCTTCTGAGTGACACGGTCCCGGTCGGGTCGACGATGTCGTGCCGTATCCGATAGTGATGTCCAGCGCCGTCATCGCGTGGTTCGTCTTTGGGTAGTCGCCGATACGCGACTGCCGGTGTGACCTTGCCGAGCGATGTGTGAGGTCGCTGATTGTTGTAGATGTGAACGAACTCATCAACAAGCCGTTGGAGTTCGCCGATCGTGCTCGCTGCGGGTCTCGCTGCGATCCATTTCTTCAGTGTTTGTTGGAAACGTTCAACCTTGCCGGTCGTGGTCGGGTGGCCGGGCCGAGTGTGTTTTTGGGTGATGCCGAGTTCAGCGAGGCGGGTTTCGAGTTGGTTGCGTCCGCCCTTCCCGCCAGCGAGACGAACCGTGTACACCAATCCATTATCGGTGAGCACAGAGGCTGGCAACCCATTGTCTTCAGCAGTTTCGTCGAAAGTGTCTCGAACGATGTCCCCCGGCAACGCGCCGATAAACCCTGACGCTCAACGCTTTGCGGCGGATCGTCGAAACCGAAACTTCAATCTGATGACGCTGTTTCAAGTGCCACTGAATCGTCACCGGCCCAGCGTCAAGCCCGTCAGCAACAAGCCGTTCCCGCAGGTTCACGATCTGCCCGTTCACCACATCTGGCACTCGCGTAGGAGAGCTCCTAGGCCGCCGTGATCTTGGTTGGAAAGCTGCGTCTCCCTCGGCCCGATAGCGGGCCACGAGCTTGGTCACCCATGACCGTGACATGCCGTACTCGGCAGCGACTTCGGCGTGGGTTCGGCCCTCGACAACAACAGCGGTGATAACCAGACGACGCTTCGACATCGCCCACCCTGCAACACACCCACAAGGTTCCTATGTCCTGACACATCATGTTCCGATGTCTTGAACCACAACACCCCTCTCTCCGCTCTTGGTCTGAGGGTCGCCTACGAGCGGCCCTCAGATTCGTTTGTGCGCCGGGTGATCATGAACCGACCGTAGCGTCCGGGAAGGAGGCCACGATGGCGAACCACAACGAGGTCCGGGTCGGTAGCGGTACGCCTTGGGCGTCGGCGACCGACCCGCCAACACCGTTCAATACGACGGTCACATCGACCCCAGCGACCGAGTCTTCGACAACACGGGGCGGAGCGACCGGCCAGACCCGGGTCTCTCCTTCGATGGTTGTGACCAGGACCGAGCTGCCCGGTGTCAGCCGTTGGTCGGCAAGCGCTTCGGACGAAACCGGGAACGGCGTGAACCCGTCATCAACACGCCCGGCGTAGCCAACAAACGGGTCGCGGTCGTATCGGCCATCATTTACAGGCCTCTCCATCACCTGGGTGTTGGGGTTTTGTTCGAGCCACTCTGCCCACCGCGCAGTCTCGGAGGGTAAGACGTTAAGGCTGCGACCGGCAAAAACGCCTCCTAGACCTCGCCCGGGTACCTGCCACCAATACGAGCCAGTTTCGCGATCGACCATCACCATGTCGTTTTCATGCAATGCGCTGGTGTTCGAAAACGAGATGGTCATGTCGTCGATTCGACGATCAAACACGACGGCAGATCCGCAAAGCGGGCAGTAACTGACCAGCACGGGCACGCCGGAGAACTGGTCGTTGACGATCTCGTGGAAGTTGAGAATCCGAAGCGGATACGCCCAAGAACCGCCGTCGTTATCGCGGAAACCAACAACGACATCATCGGGAGTGAGCCAGCCGACATCTGCGCCACGCTCGTAGTTGGGGGCATCGATCGGCGCGATGCGATCGAGGAGTTGATCGATTTGTTCGGGAGTGGCGTCTTCGAGGGTGATCGATCCGCCGTCGAAGGTATCGAACACGATCGTTTCAGCATCGACGACCAGGGTGGACGTGTCGAGCGGGGCGATTGACGATGGGTCGCCAAGGGCTATGGGGCGGTCGGGTTGACCAACGGACGCATTGCTCGCAGGTGTGGCAGCGGCGGATTCACTTGCTTCATCGGGAACAACGAGATCGTCGGCGGTTGTGCACGCGAGGAGCACAAGGCTAAAGCCGAGGGTGGCTGCGATTCTGACTAGCATCGATCCACAAACCCGGCGGAGTGGGCGAGGATTCCAGCACTAGCCCGTAGCTAGCACCTAGCGATTTTGGTATCGCCGAACGGCCCATTTGGTTGGGCCAACGGATTACCGAACTCTCCAAGGTGAAAATCGGTGGCCGGCTTCCCAGCATTGCCTTCACGCTCTCCGTGGTAGGCATCGTTCTGCTCGCGCCTTTTCTCATGGTCACTTCGGCCCAGTGGCGAAGTTCTTCAGCTCAGGTTCAGAGCGCGCAGCGCGTCCAAGCCTCAGCTGCCCGGCTAGACGTGCTCCTGCGCCTTGGCCCCGCGGTGAACAACGAGGTCTTCTCAACAGGGTGGACTTCGGGACAAGCCGATCTGTTCTCTGAACTTCCGGACACGGCTACTCCAATCCTCAGTCTCAATATTGCAAGCACCGTCGAAGAGTCTCGAGCACACGTCGACGGGCTGGTCGGCATGCTCAACGACCCGAACTTGACCAATCATGTTGCGAACGCTCGCGCCCGGGCAGACGACGAATCTGCCGAACTCGCCGAGGTCGGCGCAAGCTACGGCCCACTTGTCCGGTGGCTTCGCATCTCCGTTGCTGACGAGCTGGTCACGTTGACCTCTGCGGCGTCAGCAACTGGCGATGAGTCGATTGCCCGATCGGTCCGACTCGCTGAAGCTGCTGCCGATGTTCAGACCTCGCTGGTTGGAATGGATGGCCGGTGGGCCCAGCTCATCTCGGCAGACTTCTTCTCGCCATCGATCGAGGACGTGCAGCTCTTCAGCCACGGTCTCGTCGAATTTCGAGCTCGCTCGTTGGCTTTCGAGGCTGTGCTTCCCGAGGCTGGCCCGATCCGCGACGAGTGGAATTCACTGCAGGACGGCAACAACCTGCGGACCATAATCACCGAGTACACGAACACTTCGTTGCGAATCTCGGCCGACGGCTTGCCGATGGAGCAAGACAGCGAAGCAACGGAGCTCGATCTGTCAGAGCTGGAGTTCGCCGAAGCCCTAACGATCGCTGCGAAGATCTCCGGCACTTTTGCTTCTGCTGACGCGGTCAACAGCGAGCTCGACGCAGTTGTTGACGCAGCGCTGAACGAACTGCGGCTCGATGCCCAAGCATCGGTCGAAAAAGCGAATGACCAACGCAGCCGTACGATCCTGTGGCTCGCCGCGGCCGCAACCTTGTTCACAGGCGCCGTCGTGGCCGTCGCAGCGCTGATCGGCCGGCCAGTTCGACGCATGGCTGATGCAGCTGAGCAGCTCAGCGAAGGCAACCTCGATGTCCAGGTTCCGGTGCGCGGACCACGCGAGGTTCGAATCGGGTCGACCGCGTTGAACCAGGCACTGACCTCACTCAAAGTCACCGAAGCCCAAGCCGTTGCATTGGCCGAAGAACGCCTCGACGATCCAGTCCTCCAACAAGAGACCCCGGGCAACCTGGGTGCCTCCCTTCAGGCCGCAGTCAAACGCCTGACGTCTTCGCTCGCTGACCGAGAGCGAATCCAGCAACAACTCGAGTACGAAGCAACTCACGATGGGCTGACAAAGCTTGCGAACCGACGTGCCGTCATCTCGTATCTAGAGAGCGCGATCGCCCGCGCTGGCCGCAGCAAGACTCGCGCTGCGCTGCTCTTCGTCGATCTCGACGACTTCAAGGCTGTCAACGACTCCCATGGTCACTACTCGGGCGACAATGTGCTCAAAACCATCGCTGACCGGCTACTGACAACCATTCGAGAGGGAGACCTCGCAGGCCGTCTGGGAGGCGATGAATTCGTGGTCGTTGCCGAACCAGTGTTGGACATCGAAGAGGCAGTTCAGATCGCCGAGCGAATCCGCCGCGCTATCAATGAGCCCATAGTCGTCGACGGCACAACCATCGTGCCCGATGCCAGCATCGGCGTTGGACTCTCTTCGGGTGAACTCAACGCAGATGAAATTCTTCGCGACGCCGACCTTGCCGTCTATCGAGCAAAGGGCGCTGGCAA
Source organism: uncultured Acidimicrobiales bacterium (assembly GCA_938038785.1). Taxonomy (GTDB): domain Bacteria; phylum Actinomycetota; class Acidimicrobiia; order Acidimicrobiales; family SHLQ01; genus SHLQ01. The sequence goes on along the minus strand of CALHTB010000034.1, from coordinate 72,211 downwards.
GGCGGGCGTCTATGTATGTGACGAGGAGCTCCGAAGCGAAGTGCAGGGTCGAGCTGAGCTCGAAGCCGCCATCGTGAACGCAATCGAGAACGACGAGTTCGTCATGCATTACCAGCCGACCGTTAGCGCAAACGATCGTGAAGTCATCTCCGTGGAAGCGTTGATCCGGTGGCCGCACCCGACTCGGGGCATGGTCTCTCCTGGCGAGTTCGTGCCCGTCGCCGAACGAACCGACCTCATCATTGACCTCGATCGCTGGGTCCTGGCAGCAGCCGGTGCACAGCTCGCAAAGTGGGAAGACCGTCCCGAGACTGCCAGCCTTCCGGTCGCAGTGAACATCTCTGCACGCCACCTCGGAAGCGGGCTTCTGGCCGAACATGTCCGGTCGGTCGTGTCCGAATACAGCTTCGACCCGAGCCGGCTAATGCTCGAGGTAACCGAAACGGCATTGCTCGAAGATCTCGAACGGGCGGCTGAAGATCTTGCCGAACTGCGCGAACTTGGCGTACGAATTGCGCTCGACGATTTCGGCACGGGCTTCATGTCTCTCACCCACCTACGGTCGCTGCCCGTCGATGTTGTGAAGATCGATCAATCGTTCATTGCAGAAATCGATGACCATGAAACTCGTTCCCTCATCCAACTCATTCTCGATACCGGGCACCTACTCGACTTCTCGGTAACCGCCGAGGGAGTCGAGACGAACGAGCAAGCGACCGCTGTTTCCGACCTCGGAGCGGACTCGTTGCAAGGGTTCTTCTTCAGTCGGCCAAAGCCCGCCGACGAGGTGACGTTTGAGATCCTTGAATGGCCTGCATCGGTGCCGGGAGCGGCATAGGGAAAACGCAACAGAGCCCCGGCAAAACCGGGACTCTGTTCGAAGCGGAGAGGGTGGGATTTGAACCCACGTCGAGGCTATAAACCCCGAACTCCCTTAGCAGGGGAGCGCCTTCGACCTGACTCGGCCACCTCTCCAGGTGCAGAACGAGGATATCAACTCGCTGCGGAATCGCGTTCCAACGACACCACGTCGATGTGATGATTCGCCAGAATCGGCCCCGCTCCATCGGGAGCGTTAACGACATGGAACGAGCGACCTGCATCCACGGCTGCCATGTGTCCGACGGCCACCGCCTGAGCAATGGACGAATCGATGGCGGTACTGCGGTCGAGACTTACGGTGATTGGACCGTTGCCCGGATCGTTCACAATCGCTGAGGCGAGCTGTTCGCCTAGTTTCATATTGGTCGCAATCCACAGAAGCCCGCGGGGTCGTAGGTCCAGACCGCCATCGGCCGTTTGCACGGCCTCGATATGGACCGGTCGCAGAAAATGTAGAACTCCGGTCAGCGCTACACCGATGAGCACGGCGTATTGCACGTTCGGCGGCGTAAGCAACGTGGCAATAAAAGTGACCCATGCAAGGCCAGCTTGCCACGGCGAACGCTTCCAAATTTTGACCAGTCGTTTTGGCTTTATCAAACTAAGCACCGCGCCAACAACGATCGCCCCAAGCACTGCCTCGGGAAGATCATCGAGCAAGAAAGTGAACGGAAGAAACGCCAGCACGACGAGGCCGGTGATCGCTCCACTGATACGAGTGTTGGCGCCAGCGAAGCGGTTGACCGAGCTGCGCGAGAACGAACCGCCGACCGGGTACGCACCGGTGACACCGGCGACACTATTGGCCAACCCCGACGCGAAGAACTCGCGGGAGGACGACCAAACACTCTGCTCTTCGTTGGCGAAGTGGCGGGCGATCGAAGCCGGTTCAGCGAAACCAACCAACGCAATAATGACGCCGCCGATGAGCAGCGAACCGGTGCTGCCCCACGGAAGGTCGAGGCTCCAGCTTGGTAGGCCAGATTCGATTTCTGGAATCACCGTGCCGCCGTAGTCGAAGCCCCGTGAGTAGACGAGCGCGAGCACGACCGCCACCAACACACCAGGAAATAGGCGATGGAGCTTCCTGCCCTGCAACATGAGTAGAAGGGTGATGACACTGATGACGATCGCAGCCGAGGTCCATTCGCCGGGGTGAGCAATCGTCCACAGTGCTCGTCGAATTGGATTGCCCCAGTCTGCAACGTGCTCGGGAAGCGTCACACCCAGCGCCTTCGGTAACTGCGACGAGAGGATCACCAGCCCCGCGCCTGACGTGAACCCAATGGCGACGGGCTCTGACATGAGGTACACGATGGAGCCAAGTCGTCCGAAGCCGAGTACAAGTCGCACCACACCAACAATGATCGCCAACAGCGCGGCAGCGGCGACGTAGTCAGCGGTCTTGGGTTCAAGGCCTGCGCCTGCGAGTGCCCCGGCGGTAAGAAGGCTGGTGAGGGCGACCGGGCCGGTCTGCAGATACGGTGACGAAGCGAACATGGCAAAGATCAAGAGCGGAAACGCCGATGCGAACAGTCCGAGCACTGGTGGGAGGCCGGCGAGGTCGGCGTATGCCAACGACTGCGGGATCAGCACAAGCGCAACGCTGACCCCACCGATGAGATCGCCAAGCGTGGGCTTGGGCGGTGACTTCAAGTCGGTGACTTGCGCACCAACTGCGTTGCGCCAGCGATCAAAAACGGAAGTGCTCTCTGACGACACCTCTCCAGTAAATCGGCTCGCAGCCTCACTCCCCCGTTTCTGGGACCCCGATTCCAATTCCGTCACACGACTGGAGTCATTCTCGCTGAGCGTCTTACGATCTGAACGTGGCATCAGGAGTACCCAACCCATGGATTCGGCGGCCAGTAATGACAGTGGTCCTGGTCGTCTTGGGGGTGCTCGCTCCAATCGTCGGCCCAATCGCTGCCCTCGTTGGGCTGGTCGTCGACGTTGTTACTCGCACCCCTCGCCAGCCGCGGGCTCGAGTCGCTGCATTGATCGCCACGTTGCTGGTCGTTGAACTTCTCGGTCGAATCGCCGTGTTCGGCGCGTGGCTAATTGCGCCGTTGGGCACTCGAGTCAACGGCATCAAGAGCCAGCGCCGGTATCGCTGGATCATGACCACATGGACGAAGGGGCTGATGTGGGCCATCACCCACATCACTCCCCTGCCTATCGATACAAGCGAGCTCGATGATGAACTGCTCGACGGCAACGCGATCGTGGTTGGTCGCCATCGCAGCCTGCTCGACGCGGTATACCCAGCAATGCTGTTTGGTTCACGAGGACTCACCGCGCTCTACACCCTCAAAGAAGACCTTCGGTGGGAGCCGAACATCGATGTCGTGGGCAAGCGCATGGGCCATGTATTCGTCACCCGCTCACCCAAAGACCTCGAGGGTGAGCTGGCTCCTATCCGAACCCTCGCATCCCGAATCGACGACCAATCGGTTGGGGTCATCTTTCCCGAAGGAACGTTCTTCAACGAAACGCGAAAGACCCGCGCGCTTGCCTCGATAGCGAAGCGTCACCCCAACAGGCTTCCGTTGGCCGAGAAGCTCGACTACGTACTGCCTCCCCGTCCCGCTGGCACCCTCGCCCTTCTTCAAGGCGCTCCCAACGCAGACGTCATCGTGCTTGGCCACGTCGGTTTCGAGCCGTTTGGGACGATCGGCGAGATCATCAAGAACATGGGGGCGCAACACAGCATCAAGGTCAAAGCGTGGCGGTTTCCCCGCAACAGTCTTCCGTCGAGCGACGAGGCGATTGTCGAGTGGCTCTTTGAACGGTGGGTGGTTCTCGACGAGTGGATTGCAACACACCACCCGTTGCAACTCAGTGGGAGCGAAATACAGCAGAGCGTGGGTTCATAACCGCGCTTTGCCTTGAGGTAAGTAGGCTTGGCCGCCGTGAATACACCAGAGGTAGAACAGAGCCTTGTCGACATTGCGGTCGAGCTAGCGACAGGAGCGGGCGCCCTCACCCGCAAATGGTTCGACCGCGGCGGGGTCGCATACGACACCAAAGAAGACGGTTCGCCCGTCACCGAAGCCGACAAAGCCGCCGAACGGTATCTCCGTGAGCAGATCAGCTTGGCATTCCCAACCGATGCGATCATCGGCGAAGAAGAAGACGATCGCGACGGCACCAGCGGCCGCACCTGGATTATCGACCCCATCGATGGCACGAAGACGTTTACCCACGGCGTGCCCCTCTACGGCACACTTTTGTCGGTCGTCGACGAGCACGGGCCAGCGGTCGGTGTCATCGTCATGCCAGCTCTCGACGAGGTCGTTGCGGCCGGCCGGGGACTGGGCTGCACACTCAATGGACGTGAAGTAAGCGTCAACGATCACGACAACTTCGACACCAGCTACTGCATGACCAGCGGCTTCGAATATTGGCCAGACGACGCCGAGCGTGACCGTCTCGTGAACAGCCCTCTCACCATTCGCACATGGGCCGATGCTTACGGATACGTCCTGCTCGCAACCGGACGCTGTGAAGCCATGGTCGACCCCCTCGTGAACATCTGGGACGTTGCCCCGATGCAAGTCATCATTCCCGAAGCGGGTGGCATAGTGTCAGACCAAGCTGGCCAGCCGTGGCAAGAGGGCCGCCACTTCGTTGCTTCCAACGGCCTGGTGCACGACGAGCTCATCGCAGCCGTCTTCGAGAACGACTCCTCGATCAACCGTGTCGTCGAAGAAGATGACGACGAGGCCGTCGAAGCAGCATCACACTGAGGTTGATGCTGGCCTAGAACGCAAGGCCTGAACGGACAGAGAAGTCCGAGCTAGTTGAATTCGTCAGGGACGACTTGGCCATCGGGGAACAGGCGAGGCTGATCGGGGGCGACGCCCGCCGCTCCGTCGCAGCGGACTCCGGCTTCGGCGAGGACCGGGTTGTCAGCCCATGACTCGATGAACTCGGCAATAACCCTGGTGCCCTCGGGAGTACTCGGCGATGGCACGCCGCGCTGTTGAACGCCCCACGCGCTCAAGATGACTGTGTCCTCGTGGTCGTAGGGAGTGATGAGCAACTTGTTGTTGCCCTCCGATAGCGATTCAAGAATGGCGAGGTCTTCGCTTGTGGTTGCGTCAGCGTTGTAGGTGATCCACACGGCACCGTGTTCCATCGAATGCGTAGCTGCACCCTCGGGTACGGGCTCGGTGTAGAAATCGCAGTTCTGCCAGAACGGGTAGTGGTCGCCGCCCGTGGACGGACTTGTAGCGAACTCGACGGGTGGTTCGATGTGGCTGGTTCCGTACTCGCCGACCGGCACCGAGGTGAGGGGTGGCAGTGCAACAACCTCCGTCACTTCCGTTGTTGATGTCGATGCGTTGGTTGTCTCAACGCCGTCGCTGGGATCGCCGTCACCGCAGCTGGCGAGCAGAACGGTAAGACCTACAAGGAGGAGCTTTCGCATATGTGGATTCTAGATCGAGCGCAGGCTTGCGAAGAAGGCACCACTTCAATGAGACGAGAATCCTTGACACGTGGACAACAGCGATCACTACGCCGACATCGATCGTCCATCAGCCTCGGTCAAAACGTGAAGGGGCCGGCGCTTTGACGCCGGCCCCTGTCTCTAGATGTTGGCTGGCCCTACGAGAGTGGTAGACCGACCTTTACTTCTGGAGCGCTGGACTCGATCAAGGTGACCTGATCCATCCGGTCATGCCAGTCGCTGCGGTCGCCGATTGCGTCGACGTATGCAGCCTTGCGGCGTGCAGAACGTCCCCGTGGCTCGGCGGCATCTGCGCCTTCTGCGAGGTATTGGGCTTCGATACCATCCTTGAGCATTTGAATTGCTTCGGAACGAATCTGGCTGATTCGGCTCTCGGTTACACCGAGGAAGCGAGCCAGATCTTGGCTGGTACGTCCTTCAAGGAAGTAGCCAATGATCACGAGGCGCTGACGCTCGGGCAGCAGCGCGATGGCATCACGCAGGTAGGCGTGGAGCTCGCGAGTCTCGAGCTCTTCGGATGGCTCGATAGCTGCATGGTCGACGAGTACGTCAACCAGCGTGAGGTCGTCGTCTACATCGTCGGAGACCTCGTGTTCAAGTGCCAGAACAACCGAGCGGAACATGCGGTCACGCAGGCGAGCAAGCTCGTTGGTGTCCATGCTGAGTGCTTCGGCCATCTCTTCGGTGGTTGGTACCCGACCGAGGCGGCTTGCGAGGCGCTGCTCGGTGGCCTCGAGCTTGCGAGCCAGAGTTCGTACCGAGCGTGGTGCCCAGTCTGCTGCACGAACGGCATCGAGGATCGCTCCTCGGATGCGCTGCGCAGCGAATCGATCAAACGGAACACCCCGGCTCTCGTCGTAGCGGCGTGCTGCCTCTACCAAGCCGAGTGCCCCGGCACGTGCCAGCTCCTCGCGCTCTACGTGCCGTGGAAAGTGAACCGCAACCTGAAGAACAATGTGCTTGACCAGAGGCAAGTTCGCCTCGATCATCTTGTTCATTTCGGTCAGGTCGATCGTGGTTTCGGTCGTGTCGCCCATTGGTGTTTCTTTGCTCCCTCAAATTGTCGTGTATCGGTATGTCCCGCCGACATCACGAAGAAAGTTCTCGGCGCGTTGAAGAAAGACCTTTAGCGATTTTTTGAAGAAATTTCCGCCTACGTCATTTCTAACGGGTCATAGGTGGGAAACCTGTAGCGATTTCTTGTGGGCCGAAGTGCCCTTTCGCTATGAGTTAATAGGTCTCGTCGGCTCCGACGAACAGCTCAGGTCGCAAGCCTCGATCTTTTAGGCGGTGCAGAAACACCGTTGAATCCACGCATTCTGCGAGGCCAAACGCCCCAAACTTCTCACGTTCCGTGACTGGTGTGGCTGGGCCGTGGAGGTCTTCGGAAAATGTTCTTGCCGCCGTGGCAGCCACAGCGCCCGCGGCAACCGCTGGACGCTCGGCACAGCCGAGGACCACTTCGAGATGCTGCCCGTCCTTGATCCCCCGAAGCTCAACGCGCACCGCTCCAAGCAAGCCTTCGGGGTGAGGCTTACGCAACATTGGTAGGTGCATGGTCATTCGATCGCGCCGGGTTGCAGCCATCCGCGAGGTAATCCGATCAAGGTTTGGGTGATGTCGAATCAACAGCAACGGATCGGCCAGCGCTGCTCGATAGCAGTCCGCAGCCTGAACGGGTGGGGGAAACCAGGCCAGCTCGCGCCCTGAGCCGCCCGGACGGCGCTGCCACTCGTTGTCCCGCCAGTCGAGACACAACCCCTTTAGTGCACGATGGTGCTGGCGAGCACAGTCGGGTCCGCCCGTGCCGAACTTCGACACGTGCAGCTCCCGTACCTCGTCGAACCATTTTCGGCCGTGGCTCGCAAGGATGTCGGTGAGGCCGGGCATCATGCCTGCGCCAACGACCAGCCGACACTTTTGTGCCTTGGCTTGCTCGTCGAGGTCGAGAAGCGCTCGCACGTCATCGATTGCATCACTGACCGAAATGACCACTGACGCATGGGCCAACGCGTCAGCAGCGAGAGCTGCGTGTGAACCCGCTCGGGTGGCGATGACGACGATCGTGGCCTCGTTTGGAACCGCTCGCACCGCGTTGACGGTTGCACCCAATGCTTGGGCAGCGGTTTCGGCAACCCCGGCACCATCGTCGAGAAGGCTGATGTGCCAGTCGGGAGAGCTTCGGGCCACCTGGCGCGCAATACGTGTCCCGGTTGCGCCAGAACCAACGATGGCGAGATGTTCCACCTAGTCGAGCTCGTTGCCGGAGAGTTCTCTCCATCCGCCGCTGCGAGATGGAACACCACCCGATCCGCGAAGCCGGAGCGCTCCGGCAACACCCGCGGCAATACCGACGGCGGTTATCGCTCCACGGATCAGTCGAAAGATGTGCATCCGTCAATCTTACGGCCCGCCCGGCCCCACCCGAATCTGTGGAGTCTGGTGTTCGATATTCGGTCATCAGACTCCACAGATTCGCGGTTAGTTAGGATCGGGCGGTGTCGTTCTTTGAGTCGCTGAACAAGCCGTCGTGGATGCCGCCGGATTGGGCGTTTCCTACGGCGTGGTTCTCCTTATGGGCGCTCCAGGCCATTGCGCTGGCGATGCTGCTCGCTAGCTCGGAGCGGCCCGGTCGGCCGTTAGCGCTTGGGTTACTGGCAGCACAGTTTGTCGCTGCCGTGGCGTGGCAAAGTGTCGTGTTCGCACCCGGGCGCCTCACGTTCGCGGCCTGGTGGCTTCTCGGCGTGCTGATCTTGGTCATTCTTTCGACCATTGCAGCCTGGCGGGTCGATTGGCGCGCCGGAGCACTTATCGCCCCAACCATTGCCTGGATGTCAGTGGCCACCACCCTCAACTCACTCAACCCCGGCGCTTAGGTACCAGGTACCTCACGACGCGCTAGAGAGTGAGGAGGCTTGCTGCGGCTGTTTCTTCACCCGACAGTGAGAGCTTGGCTTCGGCAGCGGATAACCGACCCCATAGCGCGAGGAGCAACCCCTCGGACGGCCCTGAGACACTTGCCTGACTGTCGCTGGTCGTACCGGCGGAGACATCGATACGTCCAGGTTTGGTCGCAGGTGACAAAGTCCAACTGCGTTTCGGTTGGGTTGTGTGCAGGACCAGTGTGGAATTGAGGGTCTGCTTGCCTCTGGTCCGAACGAACACGTCGAGAAACTCGTCCACCCCGTCAGCAGCAATACCGTTCTTGATTGAGGTGATGCATCCGAGCGCGCGCTCAAGATCCCACCGATGGACGGTTGTTTCGTGGGCCTGGCGTCGTACCCACCAGGCAACCGTCTTCTCAGAACCAGGGTTGAAGTTGGGGCATGCATCATCCATATCGTCGTTCTTCAAGTGCTCGACCAGTTGAGCAGCACCCTCGTCGAACCAGTCGCAGAGCGCACTTCCATTGAGCTTCGACTTTGCCGAGCTCACCCCATCCATCGAGCGATTGGCAACGATTTGGTTTGCCCAGCGATGAACACCACCGAGATGAGCCACAAGGTCTCGTACCTTCCACCGCCCAAGATGCCCAACGGGCTGGGAAAGGTCGCAGTCGCGAATAAGCGAGGAGAAGCGGTCCACCGCATGTTCAAGAGCAGATTGATGATCAACCTCAGCCATAGCGCATGTGTAGCACCAAGCCACCACATCCACCGAGGTACCACGTACCAAACACCAAAAACGAACGTGGTACCTTTTTGCAAAAAGGTACCAGGTACCTCACCGCAGAGTTCTGGCCGTATCGCCAGAGCGTTTTCCCGAGCGAAGCGATGGGAAAAGGTGGGTTTGAAAAAGCCCTCCGGGCTTTTTCAATACGTGGGCCTAGCTGGAGTCGAACCAGCGACCTCACCCTTATCAGGGGTGCGCTCTAACCAACTGAGCTATAGGCCCAAGGATTTTCACCTCAGGAGGCCAGAAAACCGTATCGACTTAGCCTCGACGCGGCAACGTCGAAATAGGACGAGCTGTCTCTTCTTCGACGACGGTTACTCGAATGCCGCCGGTGAGATCGGAGATGAGGTTGAGGAGAATGGCGATCAAGACCATAAAGCCTGTGGCTGCTACGGCGACGACGAGGCCGCCGAGCGCAACTGCTCGGAAGATCTGCTCGCCTTCGAAGGCGAACTCCTCGAGGGCGAAGATTTCGGTGGCGAACTGCTCGACGTCGTTGATGGTGCCGGCTGTTTCGGCGGCGTTCCACAGCAGGACGCTTGCAACCATGGCGACGATCCACATGCAGAAGTTGAAGAGCAGCCCAACTTTGAGGACTGACCATGGCTCGATATGGCGGACGAGTCGGCGGACCTTTCGGGCGCGGAGGCGTCGTTCTTGAAGGCGCTCGACCAACATTGGGGAGCTAGCTTCGGGGAGAGCTGCAGCAGGCGCCGCCAGGCTTGTGCTCTCGGAAGTTTCCGCAAGGGGTCCGCCGGTGAAGAGGGTCTCAGCCTGTTCGGCTAACTCATCCTCTTCGGTTAGTTCCGAGAGGACAGTCTCTTCTGAATCATCGATGGCTGTCACGAGTTGAGAGTCTATTGCATTTGGCGCCCTTACACCGAACGCCTATGAGACAGGTACCACAATTCGTCGGGCATGGGCAGTGGCGCTGGCCTCGCCAACGGCGACGACAACGGTGGTTACGTCGCCTCGAACGTCGATGGACCGCAGTTCAGCGCCGTTGCGAACGGCTGCTTTGTGGGCTGCGTCGGCTCCAGCGGCCGCTCCAGCTAACGCTGCAGCATCAGCAGCTGTGGTGGCCTGAGCATCTGCGATGGCCGCTGCCCCAACCTCGGTGATTCCAAGCGCCAGGGCCGCAACAAGACCAAGAGCGCAGACCCAAAGAGTGAGTCCAGACATGCGTGTTCTCCATACCGTTGTTCGATTCGGGGGAAGAACATTCGGTCCGAAAGCGGACCGCTCGATTGATGATATGGAGGTTTCCCGAGCATCGCGGCAGCGGGCGTTTGATTCTGCGCCTGCGAGAGGGTTGAAACGCCTCGATAAATTGACGAAGAGCTAGCTACTCCTCTTCGTCTGCTGTGCTGGCGTTGGGAGTGCCTTCTTCGTCTGCGGATGCTTCAATTGGCTCGCCGTCTTCGTCGAGCTCGTCGTCGCTAGCCAAGACTCGAGCAACCGCAGCCACGTGGTGACCATCGTTGACATTCATGACTCGAACGCCGGTGGCGCTGCGACCCTGGATTGAGATGTCGTCGACAGCAGTTCGGATTAGCGTGCCGCCGTCGCCGATCAAGATGATCTCTTCGCCCTCGGCAACCATGAACGCAGCAACGACCTTGCCCTTTTGCTCGTTCACCTTGATGCCTCGAACGCCCAAACCTCCACGTCCCTTTTGCGGGTACTCGTCGAGCTCGCTCTGCTTGCCGTAGCCCTCGGAGGTGACGATTAGCAGGCGGGTGTCTGCTTGCTCGCGTGCACATGCCACTAGCTCGTCGCCTTCGCGGAACTTCATGCCACGAACGCCAGCTGCGGTTCGGCCCATTGCCCGAACTGCTTCTTCGTCGAAGCGGATCGTCTGGCCGTTCTGTGAAACGAGGAACACGTCCTGGCCTTCGTTGAGCGGGATGACGTCCATGAGTTCGTCGTCGTCGTTCAACTTGATGGCGATAAGCCCGGCCTTCAGGTTCGAGTCGTACGCGGTGAACTGCGTCTTCTTGACTCGGCCGAGGCGGGTAGCGAAGAACAGGTAGCGGTTCGTCTCGTAGTCACGCGTGTCGATGATCGCCTGGATCTTCTCTTCAGGCTGCAACTGCAACAGGTTGACCAACGCCGTACCTCGCGCGGTTCGGCTGACCATGGGGATCTGGTGGGCCTTGAGGCGGTACACCTTGCCGCGGTTGCTGAAGAACAGCAGGTACGCATGCGCGGTCGTGTGGAGCATCTTGAAGACGTAATCGTCGTCTTTGAGATTCGACGCACCGGCAACGCCGCGCCCACCGCGGCTCTGGGTTCGGAACTCGTCGATCGACATGGTCTTGACGTAACCCTCGGCCGACATCGTGAAGACCAGGTCTTCATCGTCAATGAGATCCTCGATGTCGATCTCGCCTGGGTCGTGCATGAGCTCGGAGCGGCGCTCGTCGGCGACCTCGTCCTTGACCTCGGTGAGCTGTTCCTTCATTACCTCGAAGAGGCGACCTTCGTCGTTGAGGATGAGTTCGAGCTCTTTGATGGTCTCGCGCAGCTCGGCCATTTCTTCTTCGAGGTTCGAACGGCCGAGGCGAGTAAGACGTCCAAGCTGCATGTCGAGGATGTGCTTGGCCTGAACTTCAGAGAACTCGAACGGCTTGCCCATGAGGCCGGTGACAGCAGCCTCACGATCGTCGGAGGCACGAATGGTGGCGATGATTTCGTCGATGAGATCGAGGGCCTTGATAAGACCCTCGACGATGTGTGCCCGTGCGTTTGCCTTATCGAGCCGGAACTGGCTTCGACGGGTGATGACCTCGACCTGATGCTTGATGTACGGAACAAGCAACTCACGCAGGTTGAGCGTGCGTGGCACCCCGTCGACCAGCGCTACGGCGTTCATCGAGAACGATGTTTGCAACGGCGTGCGCTTGAACAGGTTGTTGAGCACAACGAGTGCTGGCGCATCGCGCTTGAGCTTGATCTCGATATTGGTTTCGCCCTGAGACGAGAAGTCGTTGATGTCGGAGATGCCGTCGATCTCCTTGGAGGCCAGCAGCTCTTTGATCTTGGAGAACACCGCGTTTGGGCTGACCTGATACGGCAACTCGGTAACGACGATCTTGTCGTTGGTCTTGCCTTCGACGATCTCGGCTTTGGCCCGCATCTTGATGCTGCCCTTGCCGGTCTTGTAAGCATCGACGATGCCCGAGCGCCCCATGATGAGGCCTCCGGTTGGGAAGTCGGGGCCCTTGATGAACTGCATCAAGTCCGACGGCTCGGCATCGGGGTTATCGATCAGGTGAATAGTGGCGTCGATGACCTCGCCCAAGTTGTGGGGCGGAATGCTGGTCGCCATGCCCACGGCAATGCCCTGCCCGCCGTTGACCAACAAGTTCGGGAACCGCGCAGGAAGGACCTCGGGCTCGGAGAACTCGCCCGAATAGTTATCGAGGAAGTCGACGGTGTTCTCGCCAATGTCGGCGAGCAACCGAAGCGCCAGCGGATCGAGGCGACACTCGGTGTATCGCGCTGCAGCCGGGGAGTCATCTGGCGTGTAACCAAAGTTGCCCTGCGGCTCGATGAGACGGTGCCGCAAGGAGAAGTCTTGGGCCATGCGTACAAGCGAGTCATAGATGGCCGAGTCGCCATGAGGGTGGTACTTGCCCATGACCTCGCCGGTGACGCGAGCCGACTTCATGGTTGGGCGGTCGGGGTTAGCGTTGAGCTCGTTCATGGCCCACAAGATGCGGCGATGCACTGGCTTGAGCCCATCGCGCACGTCGGGAAGCGCACGAGAGACGATGACCGACATCGCATAGTCGAGGAAGGACCGCTCCATTTCCTCCTGGATGTCGATGGGCTCGATTGCGAACTCTGGGCCGTCTGTTGCGTCGGTGATGTCTGACACTGGCTTCTCCTAAATGTCCAAGAAGCGAACGTCTTTGGCGTTCGTCTGAATGAAGTGCTTGCGGCGAGATACGTCCTCGCCCATGAGTGTGCTGAAAACTTCGTCAGCCATGGCTGCCTGGTCGACCGACACCTGAAGGAGGGTTCGATCGCCGACGTTCATGGTGGTTTCGGCGAGCTCTTGCCACTGCATCTCGCCCAGGCCTTTCAGACGCTGGAAGTCCTTCTTGTGATTCGGGTGCTCTTCGAGGAAGGCATCCTTCTCGCGGTCGTCCTTCAGGTAGAGCTTGCTCTTGCCCTGCGTGGTCGAATACAGCGGAGGCTGCGCGATGTAGATGTGGTTGTTCTCGACGAGCTGACGCATCTGCCGGAAGAAGAACGTGAGCAGCAACGTGCGGATGTGGCTTCCGTCGACATCAGCGTCGGCCAGGAGGATGATCTTGTGGTAGCGGATCTTCTCGATGTCGAACTCTTCGCCGATGCCAGCGCCAATGGCCTGCGTGAGCGTTTGGACCTCGTTGTTCTTGAGCATCTTGTCGAGGCGAGCACGCTCGACGTTGAGGATCTTGCCGCGGATGGGCAGGATCGCCATGGTCCTTGGATCACGCGCCTGAATGGCTGAGCCGCCAGCCGAGTCACCCTCGACGATAAACAGCTCGCGTTCACGAGGGTCCTTCGACGAGCAGTCCTTGAGCTTCTCGGGCATGCCTGCGCCATCGAGGGCGGTCTTATTACGAATGGTGTCACGGGCTGCACGGGCGGCCTCACGAGCTCGCTGAGCCGCGATGGACTTATCGATGATGACCCGGCCTTCTTTCGGGTTCTCTTCGAGCCATTCGGCCAACTTCTCGTTGGTGGCCTTCTCGACCATCGAGCGAACCGACACATTGCCCAACTTGTCCTTGGTTTGGCCTTCGAACTGTGGGTCTTGCAGGCGAACCGAGATGATGGCGGTAAGGCCCTCACGCACATCGTCGCCCGAGAGCGACTCGGACTCTTTCAGGTAGTTCTTGTCGTGGCCATAGGCGTTGAGCGTGCGGGTGAGCGCCGAGCGGAAGCCCGTCTCGTGCATACCGCCGCCTCCGGTAGTAATGCCGTTGGCGAAGCTGTGGAGGCCGTCGGCGTTGAAACCGGTGTTCCACTGGAACGCAATCTCGACCTCTTGCTCTTCTTCTTGGACCTCGTAGTAGCCCACCTTGGCGAACAGCGCCTCCTTCGATTGGTTCACGTGGTGAACAAAGTCGATGATGCCGCCCTCGTAGTGGAACTCGATCCAGCCATCCTCGTTCGCATCTTCGTGCGGCTCGTCGCGGCGCAGGTCGCGAAAACGAATGCGCAGCCCTCGGTTGAGGAACGCCATCATCTGGAACCGGTCGAGCAAGGTCTGGGCCCGGAACTCGGTCTCTTCGAAGATGGTGTCGTCTGGCCAGAACCGGACAGTGGTTCCGGTGCGGTTGTCGGGTGCATCGCCACGAACTTCGAGCTTGGTGACGACATTGCCGCCGCCTTCGAAATCCATGAAGTGACGGTCGCCGTCGCGGTCGATTTCGACCTCGACCTTCTTACTCAACGCGTTGACGACCGAGATACCCACGCCGTGAAGGCCGCCGGACACTTTGTAGCCGCCGCCGCCGAATTTGCCGCCAGCGTGCAGCACGGTCATGACGACCTCAGCGGCCGACATGCCTTCGTACTTTGGATGCTCACCGGTTGGGATGCCGCGACCGTCGTCGCTGACCTCGACCGAATCGTCTTTGTGCACGGTGACGTCGATAACCGAGCAGTGCCCGGCCATGGCCTCGTCAACCGAGTTATCGACGACCTCGTATACGAGATGGTGCAGACCCTGGGGGCCGGTGGACCCGATGTACATACCTGGGCGCTTGCGCACAGCTTCGAGGCCTTCGAGAACGGTGATGTTCTCGGCGCTGTAGCTCGCTTCTTCACCCGATTCGGCGTTCGACATGGTTGACCTTTCACTCCTTACAGGCACACCACAAAGACGAGTGAAATGCCCGGTCGCCCCTACTCAGAACCACGGCGACGGAAGCCCGATTTGGTGGTGCCGAGAAGCAAAATTACGACAATGTAATTGTACCACCGCACAGTGACAGGAACTGGGCACATCCCGCTTTGTTCTACCGAGGCTAAAGCTCCAAAACTAGTCCCGAAAATCATTGAAAAATCAAGGATTTTCCGGGAGTTGGTTTGAGGTGCTCGATGCGGATCCTCAGCGGGCCAAAGCCTCGACGTTATCGGGGCCCCAGGACTCGTCATTTACCGCTTGCAGACCCGCACCAAACAAGCTGCAATTCACCGTCGAAACCGAGTGCGAGAATTACGGCGAACAAGCACGCCACTATTGGGGCTACCCATTTCTGGGCAGATATGCGAACATCATGAAAGAGCAGCGCTGACCTGGTTAGCAACTGTTCCTTGCGACCCACCTGACTATCCCGCCAGTTAGGTGGGCCGTACTATTTTTCGGATCAACAGGGCGCTAACGAGCGACCTGCACTCGAATCGCGGTGATTTCGACGGTGTTCGCCATTGCGGATATGCGGCGCAATAGCTCTTCGCTCATCCATTCCATCTCACTTGCCCACGCCGGATTATCGACCTCGAGATACAGCACGCCTCGCTCAATTTTGGTTGGCGTGGTGTGTTCGGCAATGACCTCGCCAACCAAGCGTTCCCAGTCGGAGAATACCGACTCGACGACGTCGGCCTTTGGTGCGTTGAGGTGTTTGAGCACTCGGTCGACGCCACCGCCAAGCCGTTGCGGGCCATCCCAAAACGAACGGTAGTTACGAGACCGAGGAACATCGCCCGGGAGCCGGCGGGGAAGGTCGGGTCGCGTCATGACGGCACTGCACTAGCTATGGGCTGATCTCGCTGCAAGCGGATGGTCGCATCAGCAACGGCACCAGGTGGTAGATCGATCGCGCTGGTCAAGAGCGTCTGACCAGACGGCAGCGCAGCGACCAGGGCAGCCGAACGCCCGTCGTCGAGCTCGGAAAACACGTCATCGAGCACGAGCAGAGGGGCAACTCCAGTGGTTGCCCGTACAAGCTCGTGGCCAGCAAGTCGAAGCGCGAGCGCCAACGAGCGCTGCTCGCCCTGAGAGGCATGTGTTCGAGCCGGCATGTCGTTGAGCAAGATCTCGATCTCGTCGCGATGGGGGCCCACGGTGGTTACGCCGCGGCGAACGTCGTCTTTGCGAGCCGCGAGCAGAGCCTCGGCCAACCCGACCTCGTGCCAGGGAGCGACATACCGGAGCGTCACGTCATGATCGCCTCCGGCGACGGCCTGCAGTGCAGCCGAGACCAATGGCGACAGCCGCTCCACGGCATCAGCACGCAACACACCGAGCTGACCTCCAGCCTCGGCCAGCTTGGTGTCCCAAACGTCAAGCGTGAAGGCCGCGTCGCCGTCGAGGCGGCCATGCACGCCCTTGAGCAAGGCGTTTCGTTGCTTCAGGACCTTGTCGACTTGGGCACGGATCGCTTCGTTTCGTGGATGTTGCCCAACCACCACATGATCGAGATAAGTGCGTCGCTCGCCCGGCGAACCCTTCACCATCTCCAGGTCGTCTGGCGCAAATACCGTCACCGACATCACGCCAAGTAGATCGCGGTTGCGTTGCACCCGTTGGCGATTCATCTGGATCCGGGCGCGACCCGTTCGGGGAAGTTCGGCTTCGAGCAGAAGCTCGCGCTGATCAGAGCGGAGCTGCGCCCGAGCGATCGCCCTGTCGGCACCGCTTCGCACGAGGGCCTCGGTGGGAGCACCACGAAATGAGCGCATCGTCGTGAGCCAAGCGATCGCTTCAACAATGTTGGTCTTTCCTGAGCCGTTGGGACCGATCAACGCCGTTACCCCGCGAGCGAACTGGAGATCGACCTGTTCGTGCGACCGAAAATCGGTCAGCCAAAGGCGCTCGAGAACCAGCGCTGAGGTCAGATCATCCACTTCGACACGGTAGCGGCCGGGTGTGTCGCTTGGCCCATGGGCCTACTTAGAACTCGATGTTCGGTACCGATGACAGAGGTATGGATCAATTGGCGCGCTGGTTTTCGCGCGAGGTTATGGTGAGCGTCGCCCAACGGCTTCTTCTGGAAAGTGCTGTTGCGGGCTTCATCGTGCTCATTGCGACGATCCTCAGCGGGATTACCCCGTTGATCAGCATCATCGCGGCAATTGTCTCCGGTGCTGGTTTTGCCGTGGTTCGGCTCGCCGCTAGCTGCTTTCTCAACCCCCTCAACAGCCCGTACCTCATTCGGTGGCCCCACCCAAGCGGTGAAATTCGGCCGACCAGACAGTCCAATGTCGGCAGCGACACCGATCGTGCACTTACCGCGATTGAGTTCACGGCTCGCGGCGCGATCGACGAATGGGGTGGCGCAATAACCAACGTCTACACCCGTGCCTCAAATCAGATGATCGTGCTGACCAGTAGCGATGACGACCTGATCGTCCTTTCTGGCCTTGCCGACAACCGGCTCGTCGTTACGACAAAGCAATTGATCCCACCTCATGAACAGATCGTCGTCAACCACTGCTACGAATCCGACGTTCAGGCACTACTCGAAAACCACAATGACTTGTTGGGGACACTCGCCGAAGCAGGCCATCAACCAATGGCGATGACGCTCGACCACATCATCGAGCTCCTCGCACTCGAATGGGATGCATGGAATCAGATCGGACCATTCATCGGGCCGTTCGTCTCGGTCGGGCAACGTCGGCCGGTAGGCCTCCTTCAGGTTCGAGTCTCGTCCGACGAGATTCTTGAACGCAGCATGGCAACCCCTCCTCGAGTAACTGCAGCGAGCCGCAAAGCGCTCAACGAAAGGCCTGCTGCTCAGACATCAACAACCACACCTCCGCAGACGCAAACGCCAGGCGCTGCGGCACCTGTGTTAGCCACAGCACCAATCCAAGACACGACCACGGCTGCAGTCGCTCGCGTACAAAACCCAACGACCGCGTTTACGCCCGCAACGAGCTTCGTGCCCGCGGCAACCATTGCCCCTACGCAGACGCAACAGCCACTGCAAAAGGCGTCGATCACCCCTCCACCGCTACCCCCAGCAGTTCAACAGCCAGCGACCGCGACTCCCCCTCAGGCACCCACACCCGCTGCTGCACCACCGATCCCAGGGTCGTCGCTCGAGAGGCGCCCTCGGCGATCAACGATGCAACCGTCGCAACGTGTCGCACCGGCGGCACACCCAGAAGCCCAGCGTCCGGCGACTGAGCAGGCCGCCTGATGTTTGCTGTCCTTCTCGCAGTCCTATCGGGCGTCTCATACGGAGCATCCGACTTCACCGGGGCTCTCGCGACCAAACGAAACGATGCCGCACTAGTAACCCTCGTGGTGCAAGTCATCTCGTTTGCCGCTATTGGAATACTGCTTGTCATTGGCTTTGGCGGCGGCGAACCAACCCTGCCCGACATGTTGTGGGGAGCCCTTGGCGGTTTGGGCGCAACGGTCGGCCTCACCACGTTCTATCGAGCTCTCGCTGAAGGCCCGATGACCACGGCAGCGGCCGTAACCGGTCTCGTTGGGTCGCTCGTGCCAGTGACCGCCGGCCTGCTCATGGGAGAGATCCCCAACCGCCCAACGCTGTTCGGTATCGCCCTGGCCATTCCTGCGGCGATCATCGTTTCGGTCGGCAGCATCGAGACCGCGGCGCTATCGCGAACGTTGAGCCCACGGGCTCGGAGCATCCTTCGAACCCAAGTCGGCGAAACTCGTCGGCTTTCAGTGGTCGCGGGCCTTGGCTTTGGTTTGTTCTTTGTGGCGTTGGCCCAAACCTCGGAGAACTCCGGACTGTTTCCGCTGATCGGTGCCCGGGTTGCCTCCATTGGCTTGCTTGGCGTGCTGCTCACCGCGCGAAAGGCATGGAGCCATCTCGACTCCGCCGACTATCCATCGATCGGCGTCGCCGGGGTACTCGACTGCGCGGCGAACAGCTTGTATCTGCTCGCGCTCGCCGACGGCAGCATCACCTGGGTGGCCGCCGTCGTGTCGCTGTACCCCGTAGCGACGGTGTTGTTGGCTCGACTGTTCCTCAACGAACAATTGAGTCGAGTTCAGCTCTTCGGGCTGGCGATGGCCAGCTCCGCGTTGGTGTTTGTGAGCCTCGGAGCGGGATAGATCCTTCTTCAGTTCTGGGATGACCAGAACTAGGCATGGGCCGAACGATTCAAATGCAAATGTCCCATTGAGAAACCCGCTGAAACACCGATGATCTGTGCATGAACGCATTGTTGGGATCCCGTCAAATGAGTTTGGCGTGGAAGGTATGGATCGGCGTCGCAATCGCTCTCACCACGATCTACTTCGTGGTCGAGAAGTCGGCGAACACAAAGCTGCTGTTGTACAACGGCGTGGGTCTTCTCTCGATCCTGCTGCTGTTGCTCGGCCTCTATGTGAATCGACCTCCGTCGATGAAGCCGTGGCTGTGGTTCGCTGGCGGCCTGACCTCGTTCCTTACCGCAGACGTCATCTACTACGTTCTCGAACTGCAAGCCGGCGAGGCTGGTCCACCGTTCCCAAGCATCGCGGACCCGTTCTACCTGGCGATGTACCCAATGATGATCATCGGCCTCACCAAGATCGTCCGCGAAATCGCTCCAGGCCGAAGCCGTGCCAGCCTCATCGATGGCGCCATCGTTGCCGTCGCGATGTTCGGCATCATCTGGGTCCTGTTCGTTGACGACGTCGTCACGTACGAGCAGTCGTTCGCCTCGTTGGCGGTGTCTCTCGCCTATCCGGTCATGGACGTTGCACTGCTCGCGGTAGCGGCACGACTCCTCGTAACCGTGCACCTGAAGCATCCACCGTTCGCCTTCATTGCGATGGCCATCGGAGCGCTTGCCATTGCCGACATGGGCTACAACATCGCCCTCAACAGCGAGGAGGGGTTCAAAACCGGCACCTGGATTGACGCCTTCTGGCTGACGTTCTACGTGGGCTTCGCCCTGGCCGGGTTGCACCCAACGCTGTCTCGAACAAACCCTCAGCAGACCGATCAAGATCGACTTACTCCCGTCCAACTCGTCATTATGTTCATCGCGACATTGAGCGTGCCCATGGTCGACCTCTTCTGGGGCAACGCAGCCGATCGACCCGTGACCATCGCGGCTTCAGCGCTGTTGTTCCTCATGATCCTCGTGCGCGTTTATGACCTCATGAAGACCGTCGAACAGGGCAAGGATCGCCTGCGCCATGACGCCGAGCACGACTCGCTCACCGGGCTGGCCAACCGTGTTCGGTTCGCCGAACGCACCGAAGCCGCCCTTGCCAAAGCCGACAGCAAGCATCCGGTCTCGGTGCTCTTCATCGACCTTGACGATTTCAAAACCGTCAATGACAGCCTTGGCCACCAAGCTGGCGACCAATTGCTCGCCGAAGTTGCCCACCGCCTCGAAGGCGTCGTTCGCGATGGCGACACCGTCGCCCGCTTTGGCGGCGACGAGTTCGCAGTCCTTCTCGAGAGCGCAGTTGATCGCCGCGACGCAATGAACGTCGCCCGCCGGGCACTCGAAGCTCTCGGTGAACCAATCGACATCGGAGATCGTTCCGTTCGAGCACTTGCCTCGATCGGTATCGCCATGGACGACAACGGCGACACCGACGTGGACACGCTTATGCGTAACGCCGACGTTGCCATGTACCTCTCGAAGAGCCGCGGCAAGGGCCGCTATGAGTTCTTCGAAGCAGCCATGCATGAAGACGCTGTCGAGCGGCTCGACCTGAAGGCCGACTTGCAGCGTGCCCTCGACGAAGACGAGTTCCTCCTTCACTTCCAGCCGATCTTCAACCTCAAGACGGGCAAGGTCGACTTGGTCGAAGCGCTCATTCGCTGGAAGCACCCTGAACGAGGCCTGGTCAACCCGGACAAGTTCATCAACCTCGCCGAAGAGAACGGCATGATCGTGCCGATCGGCAATTGGGTCATTCGCGAGTCATGCCGTCAAGCCGCACTGTGGCAAAACATCGAAGGCTGCGAAGACATCTCGGTGTCGATCAACCTCTCGATGCGTCAGCTCCAAGATGAACAGCTCATCGGATCCCTGATGAACGCGATTGCAGCGACCGGTGTAAAGGCCAGCAATCTCGTCCTCGAAATCACCGAGTCGATGTTGGCCATCGACGCGGAACAAAGCGTCGGTCTACTCGGCCAGCTGAAGACGATCGGCGTAAAGCTCGCCATTGACGACTTCGGTACCGGCTACTCATCGCTTAGCTACTTGAAGGCGTTCCCGGTTGACGCAATCAAGATCGACCGTTCGTTCATCAACGAGCTTCACCGTTCGTCAACCTCCTCGGCCCTGGTCGAAGCGGTGGTCAACCTGTCATCTGCGCTCGGTGCATACACCGTTGCCGAGGGCATCGAGTACTCCGACCAAGCCGACATTCTGCGCCGCCTCGGCTGTGATCGGGGCCAGGGCTTCTACTACTGCCGACCACTCCCTGGTGCAGCACTGACGAAGCTCTTCAAGGATCATCTCGACGACGAACTCGAACCACTCGAAGCATGGCGCACCGCAGCTGATGAAATCCACGATCGAAGCTATGACGTCAGCGTCCGCATGGGACTTAGCGAGATGCGCGAAATCAGCTCCGATATCGACGAGCTCGTCTCCGATCTCAAGATGCCAGTCATGGCACACACCCCGTGGCTCACTCACTGGTCTGAGGCCTTCACGAACTGGACTCCAATGGTGGTCGAAGTTCGCACACCCGAGACTCAGCAGCTTGCAGCGGTGGCTCTTCTCGCTATCGACAAGCGTGCCGAGGGCGCAACCGTTGTTGCGTTGGGTCACAGCAGCTCGCTCTATGCCGGTCTGCCCGCGCGAGACCCGGCCTCGGCCAAGGCGCTTGCCAAGGCGATCGTCGAGGCACTCGACGACGCCGCGGAGGTGTGGTCACTCGACCTCGAGCAATTGCCCGATCACGATCCAACCCTGGGTTACCTGAACGAGGAACTCGACAACGGCCAGCTCCTTCCCGAGCTCCGTGTGCCACGCGTAGTGTTCTCCTCAGCCCACAACGTCGACGAAGTTCTTTCGAAGAGCAAGCGCAAGCAGCTTCGCCGAGCACGGAACAAGATCGAGAACGACGGCCTCGAGATGGTCATCGCATTCGACCGGGGTCGGGCAATCAGCAGCGAGCTTCTCGACGAAGTCGAGCAAGTTCACGTGTCCCGTGACCGTGACGCTCGCCGTAATTCTGACCTCGACCGTCCCGCCGAGCGCGAGTTCTGGCGTCGCGTTGTTGAAGGCGGCGACGAGGAATGGGAAATCGAGATCGCGACGCTGCGGCTCGATGGCCAGCTCGCCGCCTATGCCGTTGCCATTCTCGATGGAGACGTCTATCGCATCTACGACGGGCGCATGAGCACCGAGTGGCAGGACTATTCACCTGGCCGCCTGTGCGAGGCAGCCTCGCTGTCACGTGCGCTATCGGACCAGCGCTTCACTGTGCTCGACTGGATGTCGGGAATCGCAGCCGAGAAGTTGCTTACGACAAACTTCGCCGAGTCTCGTGCTCGCCTGGTTGCTACGTCGGGTAGCCGTGGCCTCAAGCCAAAGACAACCAAGACTCGCGTCAGCGCCCCCGAAGCCGCCTAGAAATCTAAAGGCTGTAGCCCACGCCCTACGTAGGCCTCAGCCTCTAGATTCCGAGTTTCTGGTGATGTCAGTGGTCGTCGCCATACTGGTGGTGATCACTTCCCCCGATCGTCCACGGCGCCAATGATGCGTCGCAAGGGGAAGACCCGTGTCTCGACTCGAGACCAACCAACGAATCGCGGCGATCTGTCGCTCGCAGTTCGGCTACATCTCACGCGCGCAAGCACGTTCTGCCGGCCTATCCGACCGCCAAATCGAGCTTCGAATACAACGAAAAGAGTGGCTTCGCGTTCATCAGTCCGTTTACCGCCTCGCTGTCATCGCCGATTCGTGGTCAGGTCAGCTATTGGGCGCGTGCATACACACCGGCGGAGTCGCTTCGCATCGCTGCGCTGCAGCCTTGTGGAGGCTCGACCTCTTCAGTGCACCGCCACTTGAAGTCACTGTCGACAAGCCGAAGCGGTCACTTCACGTTGTTCGACTGCATCAGTCGACCCAATGGCACCTGCGCGACGAGACCATATGCTCAGGAATTCCATGCACCGGCATCGAACGAACCCTGCTGGATTGCGCTGCGGTTGTCAGCTTCCACAAGCTCGAGCGTCTCTGCGAAGACGCCATCCGGAGGAAGCTAACGACGTGGCAAGACCTCACCGAATGTCTACGACGACACTCGCGCCAAGGACGCAACGGATGCGGCCCAATGCGTCGGCTACTCGAGTGGCGCATCGAAGACGAAACCATCCCGCTGTCCGACTTCAGTCGTTTGATCGTTCAGCTACTCGAGAGTAATGGAGTGCCGAAACCGGTCGTTGAGTATCGAATCACCGATGCGGACGGTCACTTCATCATGCAAACCGACTTGGCATGGCCTGCGCACAAGAAGTGTTGGGAACTTGATGGGCTGAAGTTTCACTCTGGTCGCACTGCAATGGAGCGGGACAAGCGAAAACGAAACTCCGCAAAGGCCGCTGGCTGGAACATCCAAGAGATCTTGTGGTCGATGTACATCGACCACCCCACCGAACTTGTCGACATGGCCCGAAAGTTCCTCGCCTCCTGAGAATCTAAAGGCTGTAGCCCACGTCCTACGTAGGCCTCAGCCTTTAGATCTCAACCTGGTTGAGCGGTTTGGGAATCTAGAGGCTGTAGCCCACGTCCTACGTAGGCCTCAGCCTTTAGATCTCATTGCTGCGTTATCTCGTCTGCAGGACGAATGGGAGGGCCGGGCCAGAGCCTGCAGCTTGGAGCTCGAACGCCGCGACGGTGAGCGTCCATCGGCTGTCGGCGGTGTCGTCGACGATCAGGACTGGCATCGACAAGATTGAGCTGTCGGGAAGTTGAGAGCCGTCGACAGTAAGTACGCCCCACACGTTGGCAAGTTGGAACGCGCTGTTCGACTGGTCGGCTTGAAAACCCGCAGCTGGGTCACGCACAAGTGCGTGATGCACAGGCAGCTTGCCCAGGCGGCCAATCTCGCCGGCGACCGCGTCGATGACCTTGCTATTGCGGCGCGATGGCATCGGGCAGACCCAACCGGGGCGCTGCTCCCAATCCCATGCCTTCAGGATCCCGACGATGCCACTCACCATGTCCGGGGAAATCTCGGTACTGCTGCCATCGAGCAAGGCTGCGACTTCTGGACCCCACCCGCCATCGCCGAGGCGGCTGAGCGCTCGGCCCATTCGAGCTTGCCGGTCGGGCTTGATCTTGCCCTTTGGCTCATCGAGCCCGGTGGCCCATTGGCGCCGGGGCGCAACGCCAATGTCTCCGCCTCGAAGGTGTCGTTGCGCTTCGGCGGCGCTCGATGAGACCGAAATGTCCCAGCGAGGTTCGTTCCCGGCTTGCGCACGGCAGCGATCGCACCTGCCGCAGTCGGCCGCTTCGGCGTCATCGAGGAGGTCGCGCAGGTATCGAAGCCGGCACCCGGTGTGGGTCGCGTAGTTGCGCATCTGTTCGGATTCAGCGGCTCGCAACATGGCCAACCGTTTGGCCAGCTCGCCGTCGTAGGCCCACGGGGCAGCGGTACGCAGATAGCCACCCTTGGTTCTCGTTACTGCGCCTTGCACGTCAAGAATGCTCAGCAGGGTGCTCAGTCGAGAGCGGCCCATGTTGACCGCAACTTCCAGGCGAGGGATAGAAACCGCTGAGGTCTGGCTGAGCTCGGCGAGCACTCGTTCGCATACTTCTTGGCTAGGCATCGATACCGACTCGAACCATGCCCAGATGCGAGCATCCTCTTTTGGCCGGGGCAGGGCAATAACTTCGGCGTGGTCGATACCGCGGCCGGCGCGACCAATCTGCTGGTAGTAGGCAACCGGTGTTGGTGGTAGGCCAAGGTGGATACAGAACGCCATGTCGGACTTGTCGAAGCCCATACCCAGCGCCGAGGTGGCGACCAGCGCCTTGAGCTCGTTGTTCCGTAGCCGATCTTCGAGCCTGGCGCGCTCGTCGTTGTCGGACTGACCCGAGTAGGCCGCGACGTCATGGCCCCGTTGGCGAAGCCAATCAGCAGCGGTGATGGCTTGGTCGACCGTGAGGGCATAGATGATGCCGGACCCGTCGATATCACCGAGGTTGTCGGCTACCCACGCCAGTCGCTGCGCGTCGTCATCGAGTTCGATGACCGAGCAGTGCAGCGATGCACGATCGAGGCTTGTGCGTAGCACCACAGTGTCAGACCCGAGCTGGCTGGCCACATCGTCGGTGACACGCTGGTTGGCGGTCGCCGTAGTAGCCAGGATGGGAGCCCAGTCGGGAAGCTCGTCGATGACCTTGCGAAGCCGCAGGTAGTCGGGGCGGAAGTCGTGACCCCAGTCCGAGATGCAGTGGGCCTCATCACACACGAGCGCAAACGGACGCGACAGCATCATTGAGAAGACCCGCTCGCGGAACCCCGGGTTGGCCAGACGCTCCGGGGCGATGAGCAGCAGGTCGATCTCGTCGGCATGGAGGGCGTCCTCGATCTCGGCCCAGGCGTCGAGGTTGGACGAGTTGATGGTCTCGGCGCGCAGCCCAAGTTTGTTGGCGGCAGCGACCTGGTCGCGCATCAGTGCCAGCAATGGCGAGATGACGATGCTTGGTCCCCATCCCCGGTCTCGCAGCATCTTTGTACTCGAGAAGTACACGGCCGACTTTCCAAAGCCGGTCCGGGCAACGAGCAAGGTGCGCTTTCGGCCTGACACCACTGCGGTGACGGCCTCGAGTTGTTCGGGGCGAGGCGAGGCGTCGGGGCCAGCGAGCATTTGGATGTGTTGGGTGAGTTCGGCTTCGACTTCGGCCGCGCTTGGACGCGGCGGTTCGGTGAGTTGTGGCATCGGGATAGACCTATCCGAGACCGATGAGCGGACGGATCACATCGCCGAACAGCACGAGTGCGCCAACGGCACTAGTGAGGAACGTCTGCCAGCCAAACCGACGGTCGAGCTTCGACTCGATGGTGTTGAGCCGTGACTCAATGCGATCGAGCCGACGATCGACCTGCTCAAAGCGACGGTCGACCTCTTCGAAGCGACGGTTGACCTCTTCGAAGCGGCGATCAACGTCGGCCGACAACGCGTCGAGCCGTAACTCGAACGCATCCATCCGGGCTTCTAACCCGGTGAACCGAGCCTCGAATCCGGTGAACCGAGCCTCGAGTCCGGTGAATCGTTCGCCGTACGCGCTGATCGCCGTTGCGGTCTTCATCTGGTCGACAGTAACAGTTGTGAGTTTGGTTTCGAGTTCCGCTCGTAACCGGTCGAGCTCGTGCTCGCCAACAGCCATGACATCTCCAAGGTGAGTTTGGTGGAGGTGATGGGAAGGACTGAACCTTCGAGATTGGGCTCGCTGAGGCCGTGGAGAGCAACCTACAGATGGGCTGTGACATCCAACGTGGGTTTGGGTCAGGCGGGATCTACGGATCGATGGTTTTGGTGAAGTAGCGGATGTTCTTCATCTCGCCGTAGCCGAGCGATTCCCAGAAGTGGCCTGCCGTCTCGTTCTCCTCGATAACCGCTAGACGCATCTTGGTGATGCCCGCGGCCAGAAAGCGCTGTTCGAGTTCGGCCACGAGTTGGCGGCCCTCCCCCGACCGGCGAAGTGCGGGGTCGACGACCATTCGCTTGATCCAACCACGGTGGTTGTCATAGCAACCCATCACGCTCGACCGGAGGGACCCGTCATCAGCGAGACCTACGACGAAGAAGCCGTCGTCTTCGCGCAGTCGTTCGGTGATTTCGGCACGGTCCACGTGCGCTCCGCCCCCAACACCGCACGTTGCCCAAAGGTCGAGGAGTGCGTCAACGTCTGATGCAGCTGCGTTTCGGTAGATGGTCACGACGTCACAGCGTTCCGCCGCTGCACATCACAGCGTTTCGTGGCTGCACATCACAGCGTTCCGTCGCTGCACATCACAGCGCTCCGTCGCTGCACATCACAGCGTTCCGCCGAGGCGGCAGAGGTTTCCGTCGTGGTCGAGCAAAGCGAATTCGCGCAGGCCGTAGTCGGTGTCCACCGGGGCGTGGAGCCGGCCGATCTTGCCGGCGACACGCGCGAAGGCTGGGGTGTTCGCCAGTCCGTTCCAGAGGGTGTAGAGCGAGGTGATTTCGTCGGCGGTCTCGAACCGGATGTACACCGCATGGTCGTTCGTGCGGGGCTTCACCGAACCAGCGCCGTAGAAGTGCAGTTCGATGCCGAGCTCGTGCTGCAGGATCAGGTAGTTGTCGCCGTACCGAGCCGTTTCGGTGAATCGCAGATGCCCGTAGAACGCGGCTGTCCCGTCGAAGCCGCTGCTCGGAAAGACGGGGATCTGGGTGGGTGCTGTGCTCATGTTCTAGGTCTAGCTCATCAGCTGTTCGTCGAGTGGGTAGATGCTGAGCTGCTCGCACCCGTCGTTGGTGATCAGCACCTGTTGCTCGAGTTTCACGCCGTCTCGCTCACCAACGGCACCCACGTAGCTTTCGATGCACATGACCATGCCCACCTCGAACGTTCCGTCGTATCGGTTGGGCCCTCGAAAGATCGGGTCGATGCGTGGGTATTCGTCGCACATTCCGACCGCGTGGGCAATGCATGGGTAGGCCTGTTCGTGAAACTCCTCGGACTGCTCGTAGGCGGCGGCTTGGAAGTCGACAAACGAGAGCCCCGGTTTCAGCAGTGCCATGTTGTGCTCAACTTCGGCCGCAGCGAGTTGGTAGAGCTCACGCTGACGCGCAGTGGGTGTCCCGGGTCCGCAGAAGAAGGTTCGGGAGATGTCGGCGAAGTAGCCGAAGGGGCCGACCATGTCGGTGTCGAAGGCCACGAGGTCGCCGGCCTCTATCGGGCGCATCTCGGCCTCTTGGAGCCATGGGTTTGTGCGTGGCCCTGAGCAGAGCATTCGGCCGTCGTGCCAGTCGCCGTCATTGGCCAGGTTGGCGTAGTTGAGCAAGGCCCACAGCTGCGTCTCGGTTACGCCGGGCGCCATCGCTTCTTCGACCTTGCTGATGCCGAGCTCGGCCACCGCAATAGCCCAGCGCATGCAGGCGATTTCGTCGTCGCTCTTGATGAGGCGTGCCTGTTCGGTGACGTTCATCCCGTCAACGACTTCGACGCCGCGCGCCTCTAGCGCTTGGACGACCGAAGGGTTGATGTACTCGAGTCCTACACGTCGTCTGGTTGCCCCGATCTCATCGAGGTAGCGCGCAATGTCATTGGCGAGGGCGACCGACTGATCGGCCATCTCTTCGCCGCCGTCGAAGTAGCACAGCGCCCGGCCTTCGCGAGTTTCGATCGACGGGTCGGTGATCCCGTAAGCAGCGTGAAAGATGGTTGGCCCGTCGGCGGCAAGAAAGGCATACGTCGTCGGGGTTCGCGACTGGAAGAGTTGATAGCTCCGGTAGTCGAATGCATAGCGCAGGGACACAGGGTTGTGGATCAACACCATGTCAAGGTCACGGGCATCAAGCTGCTGGTGAAGCCGGCCCATTCGGTACTTGCCCAGACGATCGCGGTCGATCTCGGGCATGTGTTGTTGCGCGGCGAGGTCACTCCACAGATCGTTCGTCACAAGATCGTCCGGGTGCACCGGTCCAGTCTTTGCCAACACTGGACGAATGTCCAGTCTGTCCGTCGGCGCCGCAGATAGGAATTGTTGTTCGGACCATGATCAAACTCGACGCGCGTCATACCATGCGGGCAATCGTCCCCAGGGGGTTGTTGTGCGTCGCATCGAAGAGGAAATCGCCGAGCGAGCGTTGGCCTACGTGCTCGATCCGCCGAGCGATCCGAACGACGTCATCCAGTACGCATCACCCGACGATCTGATCGCAGTGTTCGACGATTCGGTTGGCTTCTCCTTCGCTGCCGACGCCCCCGCCGAGCGGGCTGAGTCGATTGTTGCCGCGGTCGAGAAGGTCATCGAACATTCGGTGCACACCAGCCATCCGCGGTTCATCAATCAGAACTTTGCTGGCCCCGACCCGGTGTCGGTCGTGGGTGACTGGCTCGGCGCCGCGTTGAACACCACAGGGGCTACGTTCGAGGCCGCTCCGGTGTTTACCTTGATGGAAAGTGCAGTGCTGTCGAAGCTCGGTCGGGTCTGCGGTTACATCCCCGAGTCGGACGAGCTCATCCCACCGCTTCCCCCTGGCCTCTTCTGCCCCGGCGGCTCGACGGCCACGCTGTATGCCCTGCAGCTGGCGCGGCATCGGCACCAACCCGACATTGCCCAGCGCGGTGCATCGGGTGAGCGGCTGGTGCTGTTCGTGTCGAGCGCGGGTCACTACGCGGCTACCAAGTCGGCTGCGTTGCTTGGCATCGGTATCGACAACGTGATCAAGGTCGAATCTGATTCGGTCGGAGCAATGGTCCCCGTTGCTCTCGAAACGGCCATCGCCGACGCCACGGCTGACGGCGCCGTGCCGTTCGCGGTGATCGGAACCTCGGGTACCACGGTGACCTCGGCATTCGACGACCTCAACGCTCTGGCCGACATCTGCGAGGCACATCGCCTCTGGCTTCACGTCGACGGCTGCTATGGCGGCTCGGCGCTGTTCTCCGGCAACCACCGACATCTGCTCGACGGGGTTGAACGCTCCGATTCGTTTGTGTGGAACCTGCACAAGATGATGGGCATGACCCAGCAGTGCACCGCGCTCTTGGTGCGCGACCCTCAGCAGCTCGACCGCTGCTTTGCCGGGAAAGCGGACTACCTCTTTCAGCCCGACAAGCTCTACGCCGACTACGACTCGGGCGATCGCACCTTTCAATGCGCTCGACGCATCGACGTGCTGAAGCTGTGGTTGTCGTGGAAGCACCACGGCGACACAGGCTTTGCGTCGCGCATCGACCATGCCGTTGCGATGGCCGATCACACCCGAGCCCGCATCGCCGGCTCGAACGGCGAGTTCGCTCCGGTCAGCGGCACGTTCACCAACGTGGTGTTCGCATGGGTACCCCCGGCGCTTCGACCCATCACCCTCGACCCGGCTGCGATCGCCGACCTCGACCCACAAACGCACGAGGTACTGCACACCCTGCCGCCCATGGTGAAAGCCCAGATGCAGGCCGAGGGAACGGCGATGGTGGGGTTCCAGCCGATCGCTGGGTTGAACACGTTCCGCATGCTGTTTATGAACTCGACCGTGACCACAACCGATGTCGATGCCATTCTTGATTGCATCTCCGAATACGGCGCGAATGCCGTGGCGTCCGCTGAGCAGAACTGAGCATCTGTGACCATCCAACACCTGAAGGCTCCATCACCAACCGCTGAGCGCGAGGCCGACGATCTCAGCGAACGCGTCGCCGCTCTGCTCGAAAGCTTGCGGACCAACGGTGAGGATCGAGCCAAGGAACTCGCGCTGCAGTTCGATGGTTGGGATGGCGACATCGTCGTTGGCAGGGACGCCATCAGTGCCGCGCGTGCGTCGTTGGCACCAACGCTGCTCGACGACATCACCGAGGCCCACCGACACATTCGTGACTTCGCCGAAGCGCAGCGCGCGTCGCTTCAGGACTTCGAGATCGAAGTTGCCCCCGGGCTACGTGCTGGCCACCGTCTTGTCCCGGTGTCAGTGTCGGGTTGCTACGTGCCCGCCGGCCGGTTCGCCCATATTGCATCCGCGCTGATGAGCGTTACGACCAGTTCGGTAGCCGGTGTCGGCACAACCGTCGTCGCGTCCCCAGCCACAGCCGAACGAGGTGGGGTTCATCCGGCGATCTTGGCTGCGGCCGACATCGCTGGCGCCGACGTCATTCTCGGCCTCGGCGGAGTGCAAGCAATCGGCGCGCTCGCCTTCGGCCTGTTCACCGGAACCCCAGCCGACATTCTCGTTGGCCCAGGCAACAGCTATGTGGCCGAGGCCAAACGCCAGCTATTCGGCGAAGTGGGGATCGACGCCATTGCAGGCCCCACCGAGTCGATGATCGCGGCCGATCACACAGCGGATGCTCACCGGGTGGCCGTCGACCTAGTGGGTCAGGCCGAGCATGGCGTCGACTCGCCGGTCTGGCTTGTCACGACCAGCCGTGAGCTCGGTGAAGAGGTGGCGCGCCTCGTTCCGGGTCTCGCTGAAGACCTCACCGAGCCTGGCCGAACATCGGCGCTGGCTGCGTGGCGCGACCACGGCGAGATCATCCTCGCCGATACCGCCGAGGAAGCTGCAGCGGTGTGCGATGAGTACGCCCCCGAGCACTTGCAGGTCATGACCGCCGACCTGCCGTGGTGGCATC
This sequence comes from uncultured Acidimicrobiales bacterium, assembly GCA_938038785.1. Classification (GTDB taxonomy): domain Bacteria; phylum Actinomycetota; class Acidimicrobiia; order Acidimicrobiales; family SHLQ01; genus SHLQ01. The sequence continues at coordinate 40,962 of CALHTB010000034.1, read as the reverse complement.
AACGTCTCAACAACTATGGGTCGCTGTTTCTCGGGCCCGAAGCCACGGTTACCTTCGGGGACAAGAGTGCGGGCCCCAACCACATACTTCCGACCAAGCGCGCAGCCCGCTACACCGGTGGTTTGAACGTCTTGAAGTTCATCAAGCAGCTCACCTATCAAGAGCTCACCCCTGAAGCCGCAAAGGTTCAGGGCGAACTCGCCGCCAGGATTTCTCGCTACGAGGGCATGGAAGGCCATGCTCGCTCGGCTGACCTGCGAGCCGAGTCGAAGGGCTGACCCATGTCCGACGTGCCGAAGATCGATCTCGACTTCACCGCTCAAGATCCGATTCCAACGTCGGCTGTGGAGCGGGCGCACGAGCTGATGGCGTCGGGCAAGCTCTTCCGCTACGGCGAGGGCGGCGCCGACGAAGCCGACGCTGCGTTGCTCGAAGCCGAGTTCGCGGCGCTTGTCGGCACGAAGTACTGCGTGGCGTTCAACAGCTGTGGGGCGTCACTAGCGGCCGCGCTGGTTTCGGCTGGTGTCGAGCGTGGCGACAAGGTGTTGATGAACGCTTTCACGTTGGCGCCGGTTCCGGGTTCTGTGGCTCATGCGGGTGCCGAGCCGGTGTTCGTGGGCATCACACCCGACTATCACATCGACCTCGACGACCTACGCCGTGCAGCCAAGGCCAGCGGGTCGAAGTGGTTGATGTTGTCGTACATGCGTGGCCATATCCCGAACCTCGACGAGCTGTTCGCTGTGGTCGATGAACTTGAGCTGACCGTCATCGAAGACTGTGCCCACACCATGGGCGCGTCGTGGGATGGTCGACCGACCGGAACGTTCGGAGCCGTCGGGTGTTTCAGCACGCAATCGTTCAAGCACGTGAACAGCGGCGAGGGCGGGCTGCTGGTTACGAACGACGAGGACATCGCTGCTCGGGCTGTGCTGCTGTCGGGTTCGTACATGCTCTACAAGCAACACGGTGCCCGACCCGATGATGCGGTGTTCGACCGGCATCGGTTCACCACGCCAAACTTCTCGATGCGGATGAGCGCGCTCGCCGCGGCGCTCGTTCGACCGCAACTCGAACTGCTGCCACAGCGGGCCGAAACGTGGAACGCCCGCTACGCCGAGTTGGCGAAGGGCCTCGCCCAGCTTCCAGGGGTGCGGGTTCCGGCACGCGATGCCAGGGAAGCGTTCGTCGCGTCGTCAATTCAGTTCTCCCTCGACCATAACGACATCGCGTCGGTCGTAGCTCGAGCTGCAGCGAGCGGAGTTTTCATCAAGTGGTTTGGGTCTGACGAGCCAGTCGGCTTCACCAGCCGCTTTGACCACTGGCGCTACGCCCCAGAGCAGTCACTGGCTGCTACGCAGGCGGTGCTCGCAGGTCTGTGCGACATGCGGATACCACTTTCGATGACGTCGTCGCAGGCCTCAGACATCCTCCGGGTGATACGCGCGGCTATCGAGTAACTGTCAGCCACCACGCTGGAGCACGTTCGATATCGCCCGCGGGAAGTTCACAATGGCCGGGAATGCTGCGGCGCGTTTGGGTAGCCGAACGAACGGCTTGTCGTTCTCCACGGCCTGGCGAATGGCGACGGCTATCTCGTCGGGTTCGATCAGGCGCTGCAGTTTGAGCTTTTCGTAGAAGCGATACATGTCATCGATCTGCTGGTCGCTGCGTAGCTCGGTCAACATGTCGGTGTTGGTCTCACCAATTTCGACGGTCGTAAGGCCTACGCCCGTGCCCTCGAGCTCTACGCGCAACGACTCGGCAAACGAACTGAGCCCGGCCTTCGACGCACCGTAGGTCGCGAACAACGGTGTGTTCACGGCCATCGCCATTGACGAAACGTTGACGATATGGCCGTGGCCTCGTTCGACCATCGCGGGCAGCACCGCACGGCAGAACTGGACGGGTGTCTCAAGGTTTATGGCGAACACTTTGCTGATGTCATCAGGCTCGCTTTCGATGAACGGACCAAGCGCGCTGACGCCCGCGTTGTTGATCCACACGTCGATCGGTCCCGATGATTCGATCTGTCGCATCGCATCTGCTCGCGCGGTTGCGTCGGTGACGTCGAGCGCGAAAAAGTCAGCGTTCGTCCGCTCGGCAACCTCGGCCAAGAGCTCTCCGTTTCGGGCCAGCAGAGTGAGTTTCGCTCCCGCAGTCGCAAGCTCGTCGGCGATCGCCGCACCGATGCCTCGAGAGGCGCCGGTTATGACGACGCGGCGTCCAGAGAGGATCATGAGGTCTTCGGCGCCATCTCGCGGGTCTTGGTCACCTCGATCGACCGGGCGCGTGCGAAGCGCTCGGCGGGGTTGTCGACAACGTGCCAAACGTGGCGAGTGCCCATCTCCATTCGTGAACCATCGGCCATGAGGCCGTCCCATTCGAAGTCGATAGTGGCGGTCATAGCGCCATCACCTTGGTCGACCACATCAAAGCTCTCGATCGACAGCATTGCAGCGTCGAGCAGTGAGCGATAGCCCTGGACCCACTCGTCGAACCCCCCAATTGTTGTGATGGACGCACCTGAGAATTCGAAGGCGAACTCGTCGGCGAAGAGCTCGCTGAACGGTTCGAGCGCGAAGTCGGGCTGACCCAAGAGCGCCAGGTAGTAGTGCACCAGGCTGGCCACCCGGTTGGTGGCGTAGGCATCGACGAACTCGGTCGACCCGTCGCCAGCTCCGGCAGCGATAATGATCTTGGTGAACTCCGGCAGCACGCTGTTGTCGACGCTGGTGAGCTCGATGTCGTAGTGCACGGTCGCGTTCATGAGCGCGCCGTCGGGCAGTGCGCCGATGTTGAGGTATTTGGCATCGAGTGAGGCGACAATACCGTCGGCCACCACATCCATCGTCAGCGTCGGCGCGTCGAGCCAGTGGGCATTGCGCATCTGCGGAAGTGACTCGGCGTAGGCCTGGTATTCGGCTCGATTGTTGACCGCGTTACCAGACGAGTCGATGTGCACATCCTCGGCCAATATGTCGAGTTGGTTCGCAAGGCTTGACTCGGGATGCTCATAGAACTGCCACCAACGAAAGAGCTGCGCAAGTGCAGCCTGCTTCACATAGCCCTCACGAATTTGGGTCTCGGTCTGTGCTGTCATGTGCTCAACCTACGCGTTCTTCTGAGTTTGATGCTCGGCAGAGATTGCTCACGCTCAGAAAAACCGTTCTAGCCTTCGGGTGTGGAACTGTCCGTGTTTGAAGAAGCAGCCGAACTCGTTCGGGCGATGGCGCCAGCCGAGATCGGCGAGGTGCACGTGCGGGCTCATCGGCGCGGAGTGAAGGTGTGGTTCGATCGGGCCGAGATCCCGAAGGAGCACTACGAAGCCCAAATGCTCTCCCGCCGCTACATCGACGGGACCGACGGCATGGCTGTCGAGATTGGCTTCCACACCGAACACAAAGACCTCGCAAAGAACGTGGCCGTTATCGACAAGGTGACCTCGTCCGAGAAGTCGTGGCGCAAGGAACTCGGCAAAGAGCCTGAGATCGCTCCATTCTTTGGCGCCGACAACTGGCGTCGAGTCTCGGAAGCATGGATCGAACCCGACCTCGACGACCCCGAGATCGCGTTTGAGATCGCCAGCCGACTAGTCGACTACGCCACAATGATCGAACCAGCCCGCAAATAAGGATTTGTACACAGTTTTCCCACCTATACGGTCTGAAACTGTGTACAAAAACTTGGTTAGGTGCTGGCGTCGTGGAATTGGCCGGCGGTTGGGTTGCGGTAGACCTCGGTGTAGTCGGGGGCCAGAGTCTCGTTGCCGAGGATGATGTCGGCGGCTCGCTCGGCGATCATCATGACCGGTGCATAGATGTTGCCGTTGCTCACCGCCGGCATGACCGACGCGTCGACGACGTAGAGGCCTTCGGTTCCGTGCACCTGCATGGTGTTCGGGTCGACGACCGCCATCGGGTCTGACTTTGGGCCCATCTTTGCGGTGCAGCTTGGATGGAGAGCGGTTTCGGCGTCCTTGCGGATCCAGTCGAGGATCTCTTCGTCGGTTTCGACCGATGGCCCCGGTGAGATCTCACCGCCGTTGTACGGAGCAAATGCGGGCTGGGCCATGATGTGACGCGTCGTACGTACTGCTTCGACCCATTCTCTACGGTCGTTCTCGGTGGAGAGGTAGTTGAAGATGACCGCAGGTTTTTGCTTTGGATCGGTGCTCTTGATCTTCACCGAACCACGAACGTCGGAGTACATGGGCCCAACGTGCACCTGGTATCCGTCGCCCCCTTCGGGCGATGACCCGTCGTAGCGAATGGCGATTGGCAAGAAGTGGTACATCAGGTTCGGGTATTCGACCGTGTCGTTGCTTCGGACAAATGCCCCTGCTTCGAAGTGGTTGGTCGCTGCGGGGCCTCGCCGAGCCAGCCATTGCATGCCAATGAATGGCATGCGCCAAGTGGCGTTGTACTTCTGCATCGACACGGGCTGGGTGCATGAGTGCTGGATGTAGACCTCGAGGTGGTCTTGCATGTTCTCCCCGACACCGGGAAGGTCGCTGACAACATCGATCCCGAGGCCGTTGAGGTGTTCCCAGTCTCCGACGCCGCTGAGCTGCAGCAGCTGTGGTGAGTTAAATGCGCCGCCGCACGAGATGACGTTCTTGGCCCGAACCGTGTGGGTCTTCTTGCCGCGGCGGTATTCAACGCCAACAGCCTTGTTGCCTTCGAAGATGATCTTGTTGGCCATCGCCAACGTGAGCAGGGTGAGGTTTGGTCGGTCGAGCACCGGATGCAAATAGGCGCGAGCCGCGCTGAGACGGCGCCCTCGTTGCACGTTCTTGTCAAATACCGCGAAGCCCTCTTGGCGGAAACCGTTCACGTCGGTCGTGGCCGGGAACCCTGCCTGTGGGCCTGCTTCGAGCCAGGCGTCGAAGAGCGGGTTACGAGCCGGGCCGGTCTCGAGCTTGAGCGGGCCATCGTCGCCGCGATACTGATCACCGCCCTTGAGCCGGTTCTCCATGCGCTTGAAGTAGGGCAAGCAGTGGGCGTAGTCCCAGTTCTCGAGCCCGTCGGTTGCACCCCACTTGTCGTAGTCCATGGGGTTGCCCCGCTGGAAGATCATGCCGTTGATGCTGCTCGACCCACCGAGCACCTTGCCGCGGGCGTGGTAGATCTTGCGGCCGTTCATGTGCGGCTCGGGTTCGGTCTCGTACTTCCAGTCGTATAGACGCGAGCCGATCGGGTAGGTGAGCGCGGCCGGCATGTGGATGAAGACGTCGAACTTCCAGTCCTTACGGCCTGCCTCGAGGACGAGCACCTTGTTGTTCGGGTCGGCGCTCAAGCGGTTGGCCATCGCGCAACCAGCGCTACCGCCTCCCACGATGACGTAGTCCCAGTCAGCAGCGGCTACCTCTTTGCCGCGGCCCGCGTTGAGCTGCTTGACCTTGGACTTCACCGTGTCCGTGACTTTGCTGATTGCACTCATGGGGCTCCTTTGCGCTCGACACTTCCGGTCGAGATCCGCGGCAACCTCTGTGGTCGCTGCACTTCGTTTCGCTCCCCTCAACCGTTGGCCGAGGGTTGCTTTACAAAAACCGTCTACTCAGTATAGTAAATCAATGGTCTCCCAAAAGTCCAAGAGCGAGAAGACTCAAGCTGCGTTGCTCGATGCCGCGGCCGATGTCGTGCGCGATGAGGGCGTGGCCAACCTCACGCTCGACCGGGTCGCTGAAGCAGCGGGAGTGAGCAAGGGCGGACTGCTCTACCACTACCCGAGCAAGCAAGCGCTGGTGGCAGCCATGCTCGAGCGCACCCTTACACGAGCCGACGAACAGTTGAACGAGCTCACCGAGGCCAACGGTCGAACCACCGGAAGCTTCGCCCAGGCGTACCTCGATTACGTCCGTTCGGGTCAGCCTGACGAGCTCGACTCGGCCACGGGCATCTTCGCTTCAGCTGCCCTCGACGACGGTGACCTCACTCCAGCACGAACGATGTTCACGAACTGGCAGAACCGGCTGCTCGCCAATGACGGCATCGATCCAACCACGGCACTCCTCGCCCGGGTCGTCGGCGACGGCCTGTGGCTCATCGACCTCTTCGGCCTCGCCCCACCAACCGCCAAGCAACGCGGGGCACTCATCGACATGGTCGAGGGGATGCTGGACGAGACGGCCTAACCCTCGCTAGACGGCGTGCGTACGGACGAACTCGGTCGCTGATGCGTTGAAGGCATCGGCCAAGGGCGACCCCTCGGCGTTGTCGAATCCGTGGATTCCGCCTTCTATCTCGACGTAGCTGACCTCCACCCGGGCCTCGCGCAAGCGTCGTGCGTACTCTCGGCTCTCGTCCAAGAACAGATCCGACGTGCCCACGCCGACCCAAGCCGTAGGCAACCCAGAAAGATCCTGGCGACGGGCCGGGACTGCATATGGTCCGACGTCCGTTCCGGGAGGCCCGCCGAGGTAGCTCGTCCACCCGAAGAGATTGTTTGCGTTGCTCCACACACGATGTCGTGGTTTGTCGAGCTCGCGTTTCGCAGCGGTCTGGTCGTCGGCCATCGGGTAGACGAGAAGTTGCCCGCTCGGTTGGGTGCCACCATCGTCAGAGATTCGTTGGGCGAGCGATGCCGCCATTCCTCCGCCAGCGCTGTAGCCACCGATGACGATTCGTGCCGGATCAACGCCGTAGTCCTCGGCGTTGTCACGAAGCCAGCACCATGCGGCATGGCAGTCGTCGAGCCCGGCCGGGTAGGCGTTCTCGGGGGCAACTCGATAGCCGGGGCAAAAGACGGCGACCCCAATGTCTCTTGCGAACGCCGCGGCTTTTGCGAGGACATCTTCCTTGCGTCCCATCACGTAACCACCGCCATGAATCAGCAACACGGCGCCGCGGGCGGTTTGTGCTTGCGGCCGAACGACCAAGATGCCGTTGCCGACATCGGCGATCTCGGTGGTCCAAAGACCCGACATGTCGGGCTTGCCGAGGAGGCGATCGGCGATGGTCGGCATAAGCGTACGAATGGGCTTGAGCAGCCACTTGTTGACGGTCATCATTCCGGCTTGTTTGTCCAACGGGATGAACTCATTGCCGGTAGGCACTCGCGTGACAGTGCTGACAGTCATGTCAGGCTCGGTCCTAAATCCGCTGGGAACCTGTGTCGTCATGTTCTTCCCCCCGGCGACAACAGTAGTCGCGTTGTATGCCTCGCAACTCTTGGATGGCACACCGTCCGGCCTGGCACTCGCGACGTTGACCCTCTGACTCGATCTAGCTGGCGTCTTCCAAGGCGTCTTCGGCTTCCTTCAATGCGTCCTCAGCGTCGTCAAAGGCATCGTCGAGCAGATCGTCGAGATCCTTCGTTAGATCATCGAGGCTGTCTTCATCGAAGAGGTCACCGAAGGTCTGTCCATCGAAGAACTCGCTGAAGCCAGGCGTGATGACTCCATCAAGCCTGGGGAGATCACAATCGGGGATCTCGATCGTGGTCGAATCGCCCGAGCGGTCGAGCTCACTCTGCATGCATTCGGCGAACTCGTCCATCTGCCGACGGAAGTCATTCATGGCTTCGTCGTCAAAGTCTGGGAACGTGCCGTCCTCGAAGAACTTGTCGAGGTCTTCAGGAACGCCATCGCCGTCAAAATCGAACTCGAGGTCGCCGTTGAAGATGTCGTCGGGGATGTCAAAGCGCTCAGAGAAGTCTTCTAGGTCGAAGAGATCTATCGGCCCATCTGCATGCTCGGTCATCAGGTCGAGCACCTGATCGATGTTGCTGGTCGGGCCGGTGACCGACACGAAAGTGTCGCCGTCAAAGAGGGCTGCTGCTGTGGTTTTGTCGCCTTGCTCGTCGAGCCAGACCGTCTCGTCGTCGATGGTGCGGATGGAGCTTGCGGCAGCTTCGGCTGCGGCGGCACGATCAACCGCGTCGCCTCCGGTGACGACCTCGATCGAGAACGAGGTGTCTCCGAAGTTCATGCTCAGGTCAAAGTCCTCCCTGTCGATACCCGCGAACGGGCCTAGATCGGTATCGGCGTCGGAGTCTGGGGTCGTTGTTGTGGACGAGGTGGACGTCGTGCTGGTCTCTGCGGGTTGAACCGCAACCGCCGCATCGCTCGCCGTGTCGGCGATGACATCATCAGCTGCGAACGTGACCACGTCTGCGGGCTGACCATCACCGATTAACGAAGCGCCCAGTGGAAGACCGAGCACGAGGGCCAACGCCGCGACACCTCCGCCAATAGCACGGCGACGATTCGTTCGGCGACGGTCGACTTCGGTGGCGAGCTCGTCGACTGACGGAGGGATTGGCACGGGTCGAAACGCAGCGCGTTGTCCCGCGGATTCAAGAAGATCAGGTGACGGCATGGAAGAGACGCCTTTCGGAGGAGTAGTTCGGCCCGAGCTGGTCGGCGAGCGTCTGATGTGCTCGCCGAAGCATCGTTGCGACGGTGCCGCGCTTGATTCCCAACGCGGTTGCGATGGCCGGTTCGGTGAGGTCGGCGACATAGCGAAGCACCACGACAGAACGAGTCCGGTCGGGGAGCTGCGCTACTGCGTTCCATAGCTGATGATCAGGCTCGATAGGCATCGTTACCGTCGGGCTCCAGTCGAGCTCGACGGCCGTCGTGCGGTCTCTCGCACCGCGGCGCAAACGCTTCCGCGCATCGTTCAATGCCACCTTGTACAACCAGCCGCCTGGGCGATCCATGTTCGAGACGCGATCCCATTTGGCAAGAGCGCGAACGAACGCTTCAGACGCAGCGTCGACCGAAACCTGTTGGTCACCGGTCAGCAACGTCAATGCGTTGACTACTCGGGGATACTCATTTCGGTACCACATGTCGAAGTCGATCATCGGGGGTACAAGCCTCCTCGTCTCCAAAAGGTAGACAGACAATCGAGAGATTTCTCCGCGGCCTGTGACAAACGGCTGAAACGGCTTGCTATTGGGGCACCAGTACTTTGGAGCCATGCCCGTAAAATCTGCTCCCCCCGTTGTCGACGACGTGTCGCCCGATGCGTTGCCTCTTCGTCGCAGCCGTCTCGCGGCAACGCTTGGCGTTCTTGCTATGGTCGGCGTGGTTCTGGTGGTGCTTTGGCTAAGCCTGACATCACGCGGCTTTGCGGCGGTGGCCGATGCTGCCGACGGAGCACGAGTTGTGGTGCGCGGCGTTGAGGAAACCCTCGATGCCGATCTGGTGAGCCGCAGCGACGTACCGTGGGAACGCGACGAAGTTGCTCACCTTGTCGGGTGGGGAAGCGTCATGATCGTCGCTGGAATGCTGTTTCGAAGTCGGCGTGCCCTCGGAGATCTTGCCGTTGGTGTGTTTGGTTCGTCGGTCGCGATCGAGCTCATGCAAAAGCTGCTCACCGAGACTCGTCGGCTTGAGGCCGAGGACATCAGCGCTAATGCACTGGGAATCATGGTTGGGCTGATGTTTCTTGTGGCTCTCGAGCGACTTGTTCCGGTGCGGACTGCACCTCGCTAGCGCTCGCAGCCAGGCGGCGTGCTCTACGAGCAGAACCTGCCCATGACGCGGCCAGCCTCGCGCCAGCGAATCAAGTAACGAGAATTTGGACGATCGATGGTTCCCGAGAGCCCGGCAACGGTGCTCTCCCATTTTGTCGTCGAACCCTGGTCGAGGCGGATGTGATAGAGACCGTTGTCAGCGCCCTGGTCGGTCCACGTCAACGTGCTTCCTGTTTGGGTGCACGAGAACGAGTCAACCGGCGGTGGTGGGTCGACGATGCCGGTGCATACAAGCCCAGTGTTGTCCTCGAACCGCAAGACATAGGTGTCAGAAGTTGATCCCGGGACGGCATAGAAATCGTTCGGCTCGAGGAAACTCCCCGGGAAATCGGCGAACTTGATTGGGGTGGGCTCGCCAACATCGACTCCGTTTCGTTGAACCGTGAAGTTCACCGGAAAGTCGACGTCGAGCTCTATCCATACTCGGCCTGGGTTGTTCTGGGAAGGGGTTACGTCGCAGGCGCCGGGCTTCACCTGGTTTTCCTGAACGGAGCCGCACGATTCCTGACGGAACTTCGCCGCCGTTGGAGCAATAGCGATATCGAGCTGTGGGGTCGCGACCCGGGCAATGTCGAACCACACGTTCTGGTTGCCGCCGCCGTCGGTGTACGGCGTGTCGTTCGAGGAGATCTCTTCGCCGTTAATGAACAGGGTGAGGTCGTTAACGCCGTTCGGCTCGACGACGACACTCCAGAATGGGTCTGACCCAACCGACCATGGCTGGATTGAGCATTGAGGTGGTGACGGGAGATCGCCGTTGAAGCACGGGGTGTCGTTGACAACGCCGCGTACGCGGTAGCGGATGAAGTAACCGTCGCCGTCTTCGAGACCTTGGGGAAACTCTTCGGGCGTGCCAAATTCGCCTTCTCGGACGGTCGCAATCCACTTCGAGCCGTTGGACGTAACTTGGCGGACGAAGAGGGGGTAGCGGAATCCTTCGCCCAACGTGACGCCGAAGCGGAACGTGCCATCAGCGTCTTGAATGGTCGTGCACAACACCGGGTTGCCGGGTTGATCAACCTGGGCGGATGCCGAAGTGGCATTGACAGCCAAAACGCCAGCGAGCGTTGCAAGAAGCAACAGACTCGTCCGAATCGATCGTACGAAAGCTGTCATGTTTACTATTCTCTTCTCTGTTGCCGCCACAGAACGTTGTAGCAAACCAGTGCATTTCTCACACTGAGCGATGTCGACGATGGCCCTAGAACTAGGGTCGCGCCACATGGGGCATCTTTTTCCATAGTTCCTCCATGTCGACATCGAGCACATGGGCCACCTCCGAGAGCACCGAGTTGCAGACATGTTCCGCCTCCTTCGTACTCGCGACGGTACGTGAAGGGGTCCTAGATTGATCTAGAGGTCGGACCACTGATGACGAGTGACGACTACGGAAGAGTCATCGGCTCCGCCGGGTTTGGAGTTTGCGAACCGATTCCAAGCTAGAAAGACCCTGATGACCATCGTGCAGCGATTACGTGCCTTCGAACAGCGCACACGGCCAGTTGACCCCGATGCGGCGCAAGCCCTACAGCGTCGGTGGGATTCGCTACCCGAGCGCAACCAGGTTCCGGGTCAAATGCTTGGCCGAAAGACCACGGGCTGTGAGGCCACCCACGGTGTGTTTCCGAAGTGCAATTTCGCGTGCAAGCCGTGCTACCACTCTGCTGATGCCAACAAGGTTCGTGTCGACGGACCCCACACGCTCGAGCACGTCGAACGCCAGATGAAGTACTTGGCATCGCAGCGGGGCTGGGGCACCTACGCCCAACTGATCGGTGGTGAGGTCAGCCTGCTCGAGCCAGGCGACCATGCTGCAGCGATCGCGACAATGCGTTCCCATGGCCGCATCCCCATGAGCTTCACCCACGGTGACTTCGACTACGACTATCTGCGGGCTATCGCTGTCGACGAGGCTGGCGAGCCACGCTTCCCGCACTTGTCGTTCGCAGCCCACTTCGACACGACCATGGTTGGCCGGTCGGGGATCAAGAAGCCGAAGTCTGAGCAGGAGCTGCACCATTACCGAGGGCGGTTTTGCGAGATGTTCGAGCGGCTCGAAGCCGAACACGGCATCACCCACTACCTGGCTCACAACATGACCGTTACGCCTGCGAACCTCGACGACGTCGCTGACATCGTTCAGTCATGTCACGCACAGGGTTGGCGGATGTTCTCGTTTCAACCCGCCGCGTACATCGGCAACGAATCTCGTTGGGCTGACGGCTATCGCGAGCTCACCTCGGACATCGTGTGGGGCGAGGTCGAGCGCGGCGCTGGAACCACCCTTGGCTATCAAGCCATGCAAGTTGGAGATACCCGGTGCAACCGCGTTACGTGGGGGGCGTATCTCGGCGACCGCTACGTTCCGCTACTCGATGATGACGAGCCGCTCGATCATCAAATGGTCGCCTCGTGGTACGACGCCTTTCCTGGCAACTTCATCCTGCGTGAACGCGGTGAGTCAGCCGCCCGGCTCCTGCGGTGCGTGGCCGAGAAGCCCGCCATCGTTCCTGAGATTGCACGGTGGGCCCACCGACTAGCGAAGCGAGGTGGCGGCGTTCGCCAACCGTGGTGGCAAGCAACGGCCACCACGTTCGTCATGCATCAGTTCATCGATGCCGCCGACACCGCGGCTGGTTGGGAGCACATCCAGGCCGGCACCCGAGCCACGAACGAGCGGGTGCTCGAAGCCCAGGAACGGTTGGAGGCGTGCGCGTACACGATGGGCCACCCCGACCGCGACCAACTGATTCCTGCCTGCGTGCAACACGGCATCCTCGACCCACTCGAGAATCGAGAGCTGGCAACGCTTCTGCCGCTGCCGACATCGAAGCGATCGAACTGACGGTCCAACTATTCGCCCGGCACACTGGTGTTATGCCTGAGTACGAGGAGCGCCCGCGAGCCCTGCAGATGGCAGCTCGCGTCGAGAAGACCGATCCCCCATTGCTTGAGGACATCTTCGGTGCGGCTGCCTTGGGTGTAATCATGCTGCTCGACGATCACCGATCGGTGCCCGGTGGTGAGTGGCACGAAGATGTGAGCGCATGGACGGGTGCTCGCATACGCAAGATCATGCGACGTGCCCGGGCATCGGCGTGGGATCGAGCCCAGAACGTGCCCGGCCTTACTGTCCGTCATGGGTCTGCCGAGGTTCGAGTCTTCGTCCCTGGAGTGGTTGACGACGCGCCGCGAGAGCTCAGCAAGCTACAGATTCAGTCGAGCCCACTCGACGAGCCCGACCGCATCGACGAGCTCACGACAGCGACCGACCCAACGCTCACGATCCTGCTCAACCCAGCGGTTGAGATGAGTTGGGGAAAGAGATGCGCTCAGGTGGCCCACGCGGCTCAACGATGCTGGGAGCAGCTCGACCGGGCCGAGCGATTCGACTGGAACGCTGCGGGTCGCCTCGCTCGAGTACACACGCCCACGTCCACGCTTTGGGACGAACTGCTTCCACGCGCTACCACTGAAATTCGAGACGGTGGCTTCACCGAAATCGCCGCAGGCACCTTGACCGCAGCCTCATGGCTGGCTGCGTAATCCTCAACACTCCCGGTCGAGATCCGCGGAGGCCGACATGGTCACTGCGAACGCTGCGCGTTCGTGCGAGCTCCGCTCCGGGGAAGTGACGCGAGTCGCTTAAGTCATAGGTCTGTTCTATGGATGGCGCGAGAAGAGCCCTCTACCGCACACAGGTCGAATCTATGACTATGGAGTTATGGCAATCGACGCACCCACAAACGAGCTGCAAATCGAAGCGCTCCCCAGCCGCCCAAGGCTGCTTCGCCAATCGTTTGCTGACCTCGCTCCGGGCATCGGTCTCGCCATCGCCTTCGCTCTTGCTGCTCGAGCACTGGCTGGGCTTGCAACGATCTCGTCGCTGACCATCGCAGTCATCTTCGGGATGGTTCTCGGCAACCTTCCGCTCCCACTCGACCGATTCCGGCCAGGTCTGGCCTACGCCGGTAAGCACGTCCTTCGCTTCGGTGTCGTCGCTCTCGGAATGCGACTCTCGCTCAACCAGATCAGCGGCCTTGGAGTGCCGGTGATCGCCGTGATCGTAGCCACCGTTGCCGCCACGTTCTTCGGCACCCAGGCACTCGGTCGACGACTAGGCGTGTCGAGGCCACTGTCTCTACTCATCGCCACGGGCTATTCCATCTGCGGGGCGTCGGCAATTGCCGCGATGGAGGGCAGCTCGGATGCTGAGGAGGAAGAAGTTGCGTTGGCAATCGGCCTCGTCACACTCGCCGGAACCATCGCGATGTTCGGTCTCCCGCAGCTCGGCCTGCTCTTCGACCTGACCGACGAACAGTTCGCCATTTGGGCCGGCGCAAGCATTCACGATGTCGCACAGGTAGTCGCCGCCGGGTCGACCCGAGGTTCGACGGTACTTGCCGGCGCCGTCGTGGTGAAGTTAACCCGGGTGCTGCTCCTCGCGCCGCTGGTCACCGGGGTGAGCATTCAACGCAGCCGCAACCACACCTCCGACAACGCAGCTCGGCCAGCACCCATGCCCGCGTTCGTTGTGGGCTTCCTGCTGTTCGTCGCAATCCGCAGCACCGGGGCCGTGCCAGACCAAATCATCGACACCACGGCCACCATCGAGAAGGCGCTCTTCGCAATTGCCCTTGTTGGCCTCGGTGCAGGTGTGCGAATCGACAAGCTCCGCACCGTGGGTGGAGCACCTCTCTTGCTCGGAGCGTTGGCCAGCGGCATCGTTGCCGCCGTAAGCCTCGCCGCCGTGCTGCTCACCGTCTAAGCCAGCGTTCTTAGAGTCTCTTAGGCGCTCCCCCCGAAGGTTGCGCGGATCATCTGACCAAGCCATCGCGACGCGGATAGATTCGCGAGATGTCCAATGCAACAAACGTCATCGAAACAGCGGGGCTCGAGCGGAGCTTCGGTGATGTAAAGGCCGTCCGCGGTGTAGACCTCACCGTGGCATCAGGCGAGATCTACGGATTCCTCGGCCCGAACGGCGCCGGCAAGTCCACCGTGGTCAAAATGCTCACCACGTTGCTCACGCCAACAGCGGGCACAGCAACTGTTCTCGGTCACGATGTCATCGATGGTGCCGACGAGATTCGACTTCGCATCGGCGCAGCGCTTCAGGATGCATCGCTCGACGACAAGCAGAGCGGGCGTGAGATTCTGCAACTCCAGGGCGCCCTCTACGGCTTGTCGAAACCAGAGGTGGCCCAACGAATCGACGAGCTCTCAACGCTCATCGAGTTTGATGCCATCGATCGCTGGATCCGCGAGTACTCCGGTGGCATGAAGCGACGGCTCGATCTTGCCGCGTCCCTCATGCACAACCCCGATCTGTTGTTTCTCGACGAGCCCACCACCGGCCTCGACCCAACCAGTCGCGCTCGGGTGTGGGAAGAAGTGCGTGCACTCAACACCGAGCTCGGCACAACGATCTTCCTCACCACGCAGTATCTCGAAGAGGCCGACGAGCTCGCCGACCGCGTGGGCATTATCAACGAAGGCAAGATCGCTGGCGAAGGAACTCCCGAGGAGTTGAAGCGGTCGGTTGGCGCTGACGTCATTCAGGTACGCCTCGATTCCGACGACGAGCCCGCGGTCGCGGCTCTCGTTGCACTCGACGCGGTCGACAAGGTCGAGCAAGGCCCCAAGTCACTGCTCGTCTCTGTCAGTAATGGCGCTGCGGCGGTATCGCCCGTAGCGGTTGCCCTCGACGGGATCGGCGCGAAGGTAGCCGAGCTCACCTTGCGCACCCCAACACTCGACGATGTGTTTCTCGAACTGACCGGCGACCGAATCGAGGTTTCAGCATGAACGAACAGAACCCAGCAGCCCTCATCCAAGACGCTTCGCCAACGGTGGTCCGGTCGAATGTTCGCGCCAAGCCGTCGGGATTCTTCAAGGACATGTTCACAATCGCCGGCCGGGCGCTTCGAGGCATCCCCCGCGAACCCGAGTCCTTCATTCCCGCACTGTTCATTCCTGCGTTCTTCTTCATCGTGAACATCGGCGCCTTGCAGGACCTGACCGAGAGCATCCCTGGGGCCGAAGGCTTCAGCTACCGAAACTTCCAGCTTCCCACCGCAATCATCTTTGCAGTCACCGGCATCAGCCGCGCCCCGGGCCTGGTCACCGACATCCAGCAGGGCTACTTCGATCGCCTTTTGCTCAGTCCCGCCAAACGGCTTCCGTTGCTGCTCGGGTTGATGGTTGCGGACTTCGCGCTGGTTATCTTCTTGTGCATACCGGTGATCGCGCTCGGCATGATTCTTGGAGTCTCGTTCGGAACGGGAGTCTTAGGTCTGATCATGTTCGTCCTGATGGGCGCGCTGTGGGGCCTGGCATTTACGGGATTTCCCTATGCGATCGCGTTGAAGACCGCTAACCCCGGTGCGGTGGCATCGAGCTTCATCCTCTTCTTCCCGTTCGCGTTTCTCACATCTTCGACGGTTCCGCTCGAGAACCTCACCGGATGGATGCGGACGATCGCCAGGTTCAACCCGATTACCTACGTACTCGAGGGCATGCGATCACTTCTCAGCGACGGTTGGGACTGGGCCACGCTCGGCAAAGGCTTCCTAGCAATCGCCATCCTTGGCTCGGTTAGCCAGTTCCTCGCCCTTTCGGCCCTCCGCGGCCGAGTAGCCCGCGGCTAGAGGTACCTGGTTCCTATTCACAGATTGGAACCTGGCACCTTTTTGGCGAAAGGTACCAGGTTCCTTTCGCGTGAAAGGAGCGTGGTACGTCATGGCACGGCCGGAACTTCGATGTCTGATTACCGCTAGTAAGAGTGAGATGTCTCGGGCAAGATGATGTCCATGAGCACCGCCACACCACTTCGATTGGACGAGGACCGTTGCTACGACGCCTTGCTCAGCCGCGATCGGCGGTTCGATGGTCAGTTCATCGCAGCGATCACCTCGACCGGTATCTATTGCCGACCAAGCTGCCCTGCGCCGGTGCGCCCGAAGCGCCAGAACGTGCAGGTGTATGCAACCGCGGCCGCAGCTCAGCTCGCTGGCTTCCGATCCTGCAAGCGTTGTCGTCCCGACGCCGCTCCGGGGTCGCCCGAGTGGGACCAACGCGGCGACCTAGTTGGCCGAGCGATGCGGCTGATCGAACGCGGAGAGGTTGACCGGGTTGGGGTAGCTGGCGTGGCTGCACAGCTCTTCGTCAGCGAACGCCACCTGAACCGCGTCCTGAACGAGGCACTCGGCGCAGGTCCGATCGCACTTGCCCGGGCCCAACGCACGAACTTGGCCCGAATCTTGCTCGAGACGACGACGATGTCGGTCACCGACACAGCGTTCGCCGCCGGCTTCTCAAGTGTTCGTCAGTTCAACGACACCATGCGGGCCGTGTACGACCGAACGCCAACCCAGATCCGCAAGGCTGGAGGCAATGATGCCTCGACTAGCTCGGGTATCGAGCTGAAGCTCTGGCAACCGGCACGCGAGCCAATCGATCACGAATGGATGTTCGGCTTTCTCGCCGGGCACGGGCTGCCGGGCATTTCGTCAGGCACCAACTCCTCGTATGAGCGAACGATGCAACTCGCCGGTGGCAACGCCCACGTCGAGGTCGTTGCTGACCAACTAAACCCAGCGGGGGTTTGGACGACGTTTACGCTCGACAACATTGCCGACCTCGCCGATGCCATCGCCCGGGTTCGTCGAGTCTTTGACCTCGATGCCGACCCGCATCGCATCGACGAAATCCTCGGAGAGGATCCGGTGATCGGACCCCTGCGCCGAACCCGCCCCGGGGTTCGCGTTCCGGGTTCGGTCGATGGGTTCGAAGCTGCCGTCGGCGCCGTGATTGGCCAACAAATTTCGGTGGCGGGTGCCCGAACGCTCCTCGGACGGTTGGTCGATGCAGCCAACGACGACGCCGGGCCCGACGACCCGAAGCACTTTCCATCTGCGAGCGCACTGGCCGAACTCGACCTGTCGGACATCGGACTTACCGCCGCCAGGCAACGAACCCTTCGAACGCTCTCCGAAGCAGTGTCCCGAGATGACGTGAGGCTCGATTCGACGGTCGACCGAACCGAGACACGCGCCGCGCTTTTGGCCCTGCCAGGCATCGGGCCGTGGACCGCTGACGTTATTGCGATGCGGGCCCTCGGTGACACCGACGTGTTGCTCGGCGGTGATCTCGTCATCAAACGACTACTCGAAGCCAACGACATCGACCCGAAGAATCCTGCCTCGACCGAACACCTCGCCCCGTGGCGCTCCTATGTTGCGTGCACGCTTTGGGCCACTCGCGACCTCACCGAAAGCAGCTCACAATGACCACCACACTCGTTTCCCATCACATGCCCTCACCTGTTGGCCAGTTGACCATCGTTGCCTCCGACGACGGACTCCGCGCCGTGCTCTGGCCCAACGAGCGCGACGGCCGCGTGACCTTCGCCGAACAGGTCGAAAGCGGGTCACACACCGTGATAGAAGCAACCGTCGAACAGCTAACCGAATACCTCGAGGGCAAGCGGCAAGACTTCGACCTACCGCTCGATCTGGTCGGCACCGATTTCCAGAAGGATGTGTGGGAGGGACTTGCACGTATCCCGTTCGGCGAAACCCAGAGCTATGGCGAGCTGGCCAACGAACTGAACAAGCCTGGTGCGGCTCGGGCGGTAGGCGCAGCGACGGGGCGGAACCCAATCTCGATCGTCGTGCCGTGTCATCGGCTGGTGGGTTCGTCGGGCAAGCTCACAGGGTTCGCCGGCGGCATCGATGCCAAGCGCTGGTTACTCACCCACGAGGCTGGCGAGGCCAGCCTCTTCTAAATTACCCTTCGGTAACTTTCTGCGGTCTCGGGTACACTCGCGTCGATGCTCGACACGCTCTCCTCTGACACCACAGACGCAGGGACCGCCGACCTTGTCGCGGACGGCGAAGTCAAACCTGCGTTCCGGGGCTTTAGCCACCTGCTCGCTTTCTCTAGTGCCCTTACGCTCGCCCCCCTGCTCATCGTGTTCACCCCAGGCATCGTCGACCGCTTCATCATGGCCACCTACGCCCTCGCCATCGTCGGACTGTTCGGCATCAGCGCGTTGTACCACCGAAACAACTGGGGCCCTCGAGGGGCATCGATCGTTCGGCGTCTTGACCATTCGATGATCTTTGTTGCCACCGCCGCGACCCACACCCCGATCGCACTCATCGCGCTACCGACGAAACCCGGTTGGGTCCTGTTCGGCATCGCCTGGACCGGAGCCGTCATTGGAATCGTGTTCCGGCTCTGCTTTACGAATGCGCCGTACTGGCTGGTATCGATCCCCTACGTCCTCGTTGGCTGGTCATCGATCTTCGTGATCGACCACGTGTGGAACTCGCTCCACCTCGCTGCGTTCATCTTGTTGCTGGTCGGCGGCGGCCTCTACACGCTCGGTGCAATCATCTACGCAGCTCACAAACCAAACCCATGGCCTCTTCACTTCGGATACCACGAAATCTTCCACGCCTTGACGATCGGCGGAGCTGCCTGCCACTACGTCGTGATCGCGATTTTCGTCCGAAGTCTCGCCTAGCAACCAAGAAAATTTCGCAAATAGTGAAATTTCCCGAGGACGATTGAACGCTCCGAGGAAACGTCGTTTATCTTCCATTCATGCGACGACGTTTTCTACGAATTTTGTTGGTTTCTCTCGTGGCAATCGTGGCGGCCACCGCCACGACTGCGCAAAACAGTCCGGCGTTCGCGCAGAATTCGATCAATCCCGACCTGGCCGAAATCGAGCGCATTCACGCCGTCTACAACGACTTCCTCAGGCGCGACGCAACGCCAGCCGAAATCGAACGGTTTGCGCCCCGACTCGGCATCGGTCAAATCGAAAACGACGTGCGTGCTCGAGTGTTGGCCTCACGGGCCTACTTCAACGAGACCGCGGGTTCAACCCGCCAAGGGTTCGTCAACGCCATCTTCAACGACGTGCTCGACCGAAACCCCACACCAAACGAGCTCACGCGTTCTAAGCGCGAGCTCTTCCGTAGCAAGAAGTCGCTGCTGAAGGCACGACAGGCGTTTGCCGAGAAGATGCTGGCCCGGGCTGACTATGACCCCGACGACTTCGCAGTTCGCGAGCTCGTCGTGCACCAAAACGCTGCGGGCGACATCGTGCGGTTCGCATTCGAGATGGAAAAGCCAATCGAGCGCACCGACCCGGTCGCCATAACGGTGAGCATTCGCGGCAACAAGCTTTCGGGCACCACCAAGGTTCGTGCATTCGAGAACATCGTGTCGCTCGTCCCCGACACCCCGGTTCCACGTGACGGCAAGATCGTCGGCCTGGTCTTTGTCGAACAAGACGGCGTGACGAAGCTAGCCGACCTGTCTGCGCCAGCACGCCGCATCCCGCCGCGCACCGTCGACGAGCGACAGTGGCCAGACAAGGTGTTCGAGGATCAGCGCATCATTGCGTACTACGGCAACCACGTCTCACCCCTGCTCGGCATACTCGGCGAAACCGGACCTGAGGCCGCCGTTGGTCGAGTCCAGCGACAAGCTGCTCGCTTCGACGCTCCGGACAAGAAGGGTGTGGGCGCGTTCGAGATGATCGTCACGGTGGCCCAACGCTCGGCTGGACGCGACGGCAACTACAGCCATCCGAGCAACCTAGAGGACGTCTCCCGCTGGATCGACGTTGCCGAAGCGAACGGTCTACACGTGATCCTCGACATCCAGCCTGGGCGAAGCGATTTCCTCACCGAATCTCGGCGCTACGAATCGCTGCTGATGCGCCCCAACGTGCATCTTGCGCTCGACCCCGAGTGGCGGATGAAGCCCTGGCAACGCCCAGGGCAGTTGGTCGGCTCGGTAGAAGCAGCCGAAGTCAACCAAGTCTCGGCATGGCTATCAAACCTCACGATCGAGAACGATCTGCCCGAGAAGATGTTCATTTTGCATCAGTTTCAGACGCGGATGATCAAGAACCGCGACACCCTCATCGATCGGCCCGGACTCGCCACGGTCATTCATGCCGATGGCTTTGGCGGACGTGCGATCAAGCAGCAGACCTACTCGATCCTCAAGGTTGATCCGCCGTTCTACAACGGCTTCAAGCTCTTCATCGACGAAGACACGGGCATCTATCAGCCGTCGGAGGTGCTGCAGTTCTCGCCCAACCCAGTTCCCGACCTTGTTACCTATCAGTAGGCTCTCGCCAGAATTTCCCGAATGTGGTTGAGAAAGTGAACGCATGGGCCGTTAAGGATCTGCTAGAACCGAGGTGTCTTCCGTCAGCGGAAGATGCAAACAATTCGGGCTCGCAGCACAACCGCGGGCCTGCTTCTCAGGAGGAGCAACATGGGAGTATTTGATTTCGTACGCAACGCGGGCGCAAAGATCGGCATCGGTAAGAGCACCGATGAGATTGCGGCTGAAGAGGCAGCTGAAGACAAGGCAAAGACAGATGCCGCAGCGGCTGAAGCTGCAGCACGTCGCAACAAGAACCGCGAGCGCATGAAGGCGCGTGCCGCCGAGAAGCGCAGCGCCGCAAACGCTGAGAAGCGCGCTGAGGCACGCAAGTCGACCGAGCTCGAGAAGTACCTGCGTGAGATGGGTCTCTCAATCTCCGGTATCGACATCCGCTTCGACGATGGCACCGCATACATCGATGGCGAGGTTCCCGATTCGGCAACCAAGGAGCGCGTCATCCTCGCGATTGGCAACTGCCAAGGTGTTGCACGCGTCGACGAGAGCATCACCGTTGCACAAGACGATGGTGGCGACTCGGAGATGTACGTTGTCGAGTCCGGCGACACCCTTTGGGCAATCGCAACCGCCGCATACGGCGACGGAAACCGCTACCCCGAGATCTTCGAGGCCAACAAGCCAATGCTAAAGGACCCCGACGAGATCTTCCCGGGCCAGGTTCTGCGCATCCCTCAGTAACACTCACTGAATCGCTACAAGCGATTCAGTTTTCGAATTGACCCCGCCGCCCGGTGGGGTCAATTCTCGTTTTGGCCAGCCGAAGGGAACATCATGTCCGCGCGCGAGATCGATCTCGTCATTGCTCAAACCACCAAGGCGTTGCTTCGCCTGCGCGGGGAGACGGCAGCGACCTCACTCGCAACCCAGCTCACTCGACGCTTCTCTGCACTCGACGACGAGGGCATCGACACCTATTTGACGTTCCTGCTGACCGACCTCGGCCCTGACAGTGCTGACGTGGACGCGGCCATCAAGGCCTACAAGGACGACCCAAGCCAGGACGCAATCGCCGATATTGCTGATGCCACCGAGTCGCCGCGCCTACGACTGTTCCGCACGGTCAACACCGCACCCAGCGGTATCTCTTGCCTGCTAGCTATGCGAGCCGAGCTGCTCGATCGTCGTAAGACCATGCCCGAACTCCGCCCGGTTGAACGCGACCTTCAGCATCTGCTGCGCTCGTGGTTCAACCGAGGCTTCCTCGAGCTCCGCCAGCTCGACTGGCAGACGCCAGCGCACATTCTCGAAAAGCTCATCGAATACGAAGCGGTCCACGAGATCCAAGGATGGGGAGATCTACGCCGACGACTTGCTCCAGATCGTCGCTCCTTTGGGTTCTTTCACCCGTCGCTTCCTGACGAACCGATCATCTTCGTCGAGGTCGCACTTACCCGAGGGATGGCGTCGTCAATCCAGACGCTGCTCACCACCGAGCCCGAACCTATTGACGACGACACCGACACCGCCATCTTCTATTCGATCACCAACTGCCAGCGGGGGCTCTCAGGGATCTCCTTCGGCAGCTTCCTGATCAAGCGGGTCAGCGCGCACCTGCAAAACGAGATCCCACAACTCGCTACCTTCGCGACACTCTCGCCAATTCCCGGGTTCGCCAAGTGGCTAGCCGAGCAGGACCCGATCGATGTGGCTGACCAGACCGCACTCACCTCGGCGTGTGCGACATACCTACTCGGGGCAAAGCGAGGGCAATTGCCTCTCGACCCGGTGGCGCGCTTCCATCTGCGAAACGGTGCACGTCTGGAACGTCTGAACCCGCAGGGCGATACGTCGGACAAGGGAACCGCCGAATCACATGGGATGTTGGTCAACTACCGGTATTCGGGACAGGATCTCGAGGCCAACCATGATGCTCTTGTGCTTGACGGAGTGGTCATTGCCCACCCGGACGTGATCGCCGCCGCCGGGGACACGGTCGACCCCAAGATCGTCGCGGTTTCACCGGCCGGAGTTGCTCGCTGAGCAATCCTGCGGCACGCTAGAGCTTGCAATACCTCGCTGGTCTTCACCCGAATGCCAGCGAGCCATAAGTACATAATCCTCGGGGTAGGGGTGCAAGTCCCAACCGGTGGTGATGCGTGATCTGCTCGCAGTGATCGACAAGCCCACGAGCGGCTGCGGGCAACCGTAGTGCAGCTGACCTGGTGTGATTCCAGGGCCGACGGTCACAGTCCGGATGGGAGAGGAACCAAAGCATGTTCACCGGATTGGTGGAAGAGCTCGGCCATGTGGCTGCGCTCGAACCTATTGGTGACGGTATTCGGCTGCGTATCGCGGCGACGACCGTCATGGACGACATTGAGATGGGCGCGTCGATCGCAGTGAATGGCGTATGCCTCACAGTGGTCGAATTCGATGGCGAGCACTTCGCTATTGATGCTGTTCCCGAGACCATGAATCGAACGAGCTTGGGCCAGCTCGAGGTTGGCTCGACGGTCAATCTCGAACGGTCGGTCCGGTCATCGGATCGGCTTGGTGGTCACATCGTGCAGGGTCACGTCGACGCAACAACAACGATCGTCAAGGTCGAATCCTATGAAGATGGCTCGTGGCGCTACCACTTTGCGCTCGACGCCGACACCGCGCCGTATGTGGTCGAGAAGGGATCGATCACGATCGATGGCATCAGCCTGACGATCGCCTCGCTCACCGACGACGAGTTCTCGATCGCCGTTATACCTCACACCGCTGAGGTCACCACGCTTGGCAGCCGCCAGGCAGGTGACCTCGTCAACCTCGAAGTCGACGTGCTGGCCAAGTACGTCGAACGACAACTCCGTCTCATGGGACAGGTGAAGTAATGACCACTGCACAGACAGAACAAGCGAGCATGCTCGACCCAATCGACAAAGCCCTCGAAGCGTTCGCCGCTGGCGAGTTCCTCGTCGTCGTTGACGACGAGGACCGCGAAAACGAGGGAGACCTCATCATCGCTGGCGATGCCATCACCGAGGAACAGATGGCGTTCATGATTCGCCACACGAGCGGGGTGATCTGCGCTCCCCTGCTCGACGAGCGGGCCGAGGAGTTGCGCCTCCCGCTCATGGTTGCCGACAACACCGAGTCACATCGCACGGCATTCACCGTGACGATCGACCTGATCGAGGGGTGCACGACCGGGATCTCGGCGGGCGATCGAGCTCGCACGATCAACGCAATGGCCGACTCCACATCGGTTGCGGGCGAGTTTGCTCGCCCCGGCCACATCTTCCCGCTCCGGGCACGCCCCGGCGGTGTGTTGAAGCGTGCGGGTCACACCGAAGCCGCGATCGACCTGTGTCGCATGACGAACCGTCCGTTGGTCGGCGCCCTTTGCGAGATCGTAAACGACGACGGCACGATGAAGCGCTTACCCGAGTGTCGCGAGTTCGCCGACGAGCACGGCCTGCTGGTTATCTCCATTGCCGACCTCATCCGCTATCGCCGTCAAAGCGAGAAGCTGGTCGAACACTTCGGAGAGGCCACGATTCCGACTCGATACGGCGACTTCACCGCCCATGCCTACCGCTCGCTCATGGACAACGAAGAGCACCTTGTCTACACGATGGGCGACCTCAGCAGCTGCGAGGCGCCACTGGTTCGAGTTCATTCGGAATGTCTCACCGGCGACATTTTGGCGTCGGAACGATGCGACTGCGGTTATCAGCTCGAAACCGCCCTGGCGATGATCGCCGAGGAAGGATGCGGTGTTCTGGTGTATCTGCGAGGCCATGAGGGCCGAGGCATTGGCATCGGACACAAGATTCGCGCCTACGCCTTGCAAGACGATGAAGGCCTCGACACGATCGACGCAAACACGGCCCAAGGATTGCCGGTGGACTCGCGCGAGTACGGCGTCGGCGCAAACATGTTGGCCGACCTCGGCGTCACCTCGATGCGCCTCATGACCAACAACCCGGTCAAGTACGGCGGCCTTGAGGGCTACGGCCTCGACATCGTCGAGCGAGTATCGATCGACATCAAGGCCACCCACAACCGTGAGCGATATCTCGCCACCAAGCGCGATCGCATGGGACACCTCATGTCAAACGGCGAGGGTGAAACTGATGGCTAGCGGCGACGAGCGCGCTGACGTTCTCGAGCTCGACGGTTCGAACCTTCGCATCGGCATCATCTCGACTCGGTGGAACTCGACGGTGGTCGACCGGTTGACGCAGGGAGCTCGTCGCGGCCTCCACAGCTACGGAGTGACGAAAATCGAGGAGATCACGGTGCCGGGGGCCTTTGAGCTTCCCTTCGCTGCGAAACAGCTGGCCCAGTCGGGTCGAGTTGATGGCATCGTCGTCGTCGGTGCGGTCATCCGAGGCGAAACTACCCACTACGAGCTTGTAGCTGGGGAATGCGGACGCGGCATTATGGACGTCCAGCTCGACACCGGAATCCCGATTGGAATGGGTGTCCTCACCGTCGAAGATGATTCCCAAGCGAACGCGCGGAGTGAGGGCCCCGGCGGCCACAATGTCGGCGAAGAAGCCGGCACAGTTGCGGTCGAGCTCGCGCTTTTGGCGCTTAGCGACGACCACTAGAATTGCGACTAGGCGCCTGTAGGAACACCATTTTCCCGATAATTTCTGATCGATATAGGTCGACCCGACTATTTCTCTTAAAACCATCTAAAAGCTGCGTTTCGAATGGTGATGTTTCGAAAAAGGGCACTTAGGGTGAACCTCGCCCGATTGGAGAACCGCCGTCTCCGATTCGGGAAGCCCCCGGTCGCGTTCCGCCATGCGGCCGGGGGCGCCTGTTTTTCCAGCAGGCGCGATCCGAGCCTGCGGCTCTCGATTCGCGCTGCGGTTGGCCGAGACCGTCATCTAGCAGGCGGCTAGTGTTCCCAGCGTGAAGCAGATCTCCGTCATCATCGACTCTCCCCCTGATGCGAAGTACCACGTGGCGACGATCGAAGCGTTAGAGCACGCAATGTCGGCGTCGGATCACGACATGGCGATCACCGTGGTGAGGACACCCGACATCACCGAAGAGTTCATCGCGTCGTTCGAAGGCGCGGTTGTCATCGGCCCGGGCTCCCCCTATTACGTTCCCGACAACGCCGACGAGGTCATCCGATCAGCACGAGAACGCGGGGTTCCACTGGTCGGCACTTGAGGCGGCTTTCAACATGTTCTGTTAGAGCATGCTCGAACCCTCGTTGGAATCGCCGATGCCGAACACAACGAGTACGCCGAATCGACGGGAACTTCCCCGACCGGCACGACGATCGTCTCCCAGCTGTCGTGCTCGATCAACGGCAAAGTCATCGAGCTTCAGATCACACCCGAATCACAACTCGCCAAGCTCCATGGCAGCACCACAGAGCACGAACACACCACGTGCAACTACGGCCTCGACCCGAGCGTGCAAGATATTGCCAGCCAGGCAGGCATGGCCGTTTCTGCCATCGATGACACCGGCGAGGTGCGGGCCGTAGAGCGCGTCGACCATCCGTTCTTTGTGGGAACGCTGTATCAGCCCCAGTTGCGCTCAAGCGTCGACGAGCCACATCCGATCTTCGTCGGCCTCATCGAATCGGCAGCGGCAAGCTAACCCCGCCGCTTAGCCCGAGAGAAGGCTGGCGAGAGCCCACACCACCATCAGGGCACCCAGCGCAATGAACACGATCGTGCGTCCAAGGGGCGGCTTCTCAAGGTCGGTTTCGTTCTTACGATTCTCGGGCGGCTTGATGAGCGCAAGGCCTGGCCCGACGACCAATGCCCCACCAAAGGCAAGGGCCAGCAGAGGAAGCAGGTTCTCGCCAAGAAACAGGGTCTGAGCCAGCACAGAAATTTTCCTCTCAAGGTCGGCGGAAACTGGCCCGATGCTACAGGTGTCTGGTGATTCGCCCTCGCCGGACATAAGTGGGAATACAGGGTGGGAGTCACGACTCCCTCCACGCATCACGACAACACTTCCCTAAGTGTTGCTTGCCGTGGCTTCCACCCTCCCACGCTTCTGTCGGGACCAGCAGGTCGAGCGTCCGATCGGTGAGTTAGATACTGGCTGTCACAGGGGGTCTGTATGTTTCTTCGCGCGGCACACCACCGTGCCGAGCTTCTGCAAAGGTTCCGATACGACGTTAAGATAGACGGTTGGCGCAGAACGGCTACGATTAATTTCGCGCGCTCCGCGCGCACTGTCCCGCGAAGCGTGGAAGGAGAGGTCAATGCACGTAGATGCGAACACCGATGAGAACACAAGCGCTGACGTATTGATCACCTTCAACGAGCGACGCGCCGCGAAGATGGCGGGAATGTCACTCGCTCAGCTCCGGCGACTAGATGCAAAGGGCTACGTGAAACCGAGCGTGGTCCGACAGGATGGTGTGGGGGCAGCTGTCCGCCTATACGACTTTAGTGAACTTCAGGCTCTGCTTGTTTATGCCCAGCTTCGGCAGCTTGGCGGCTACAGCCACCAGAACATCGGGAGGGTCCTGGACCGAACGCGGCGTGAGTATTCTTCCCCGCTAACTGAGCTTGTGTTCGCTCGCGAGGCAGGCTCGGATGAGATTCACTTCCAGCACGCTGATGGCAGTTGGGAAGGATCGAAACAACCGGCGCAAGGAACGATGCGTCAGGTCTTGCCGTTGCGCGAGATCCGGGCGAAGATCCGCAGCTTCGCTTCCCGCGATGGGAACGAGAGCGGGCAGGTAGCTCAACATCGGCGTCGAATGGCGAATGCGCCGACGTTCGCCGGAACTCGAATCAAGAT
Organism: uncultured Acidimicrobiales bacterium; assembly: GCA_938038785.1. Taxonomy (GTDB): domain Bacteria; phylum Actinomycetota; class Acidimicrobiia; order Acidimicrobiales; family SHLQ01; genus SHLQ01. Next base: position 13,539 of record CALHTB010000034.1, on the reverse strand, counting down.
CGGAACGGTTGTCACCTACCTCAAAGATGGGGTACCTGACGACGAGATATTTGAGGCATTCCCCCAGCTGCGTCAGAGTGACCTAGCCCTTGCACGTGAATCAGTCGCATAGCATCCGTGAGGTTCGTGCTCGACAACAACGTTGACGCCCGCGCTCGGCAGGTTTTGGTTGGCGCCGGTCACGAGTGTTGGACCATAGACAACGCTGGACTCGGTGACGCGGCTGACGACGACGTTGCGGTTTACGCGTGGGACAAACACGCAATTCCAGTCATCAACGACAGAGCATTTGCCGAGCGTTTGAAGTCTCGCGAGATGCTGGGAGGCCATGTGCTCTACGGACGGTGCAAGGACACTCGGTTAGTCGAGTACCTGTCGGCTCACGTCGCTGAAGTAGTTCAGCTACTTGCACAAGCCCCCCCAGCACACTGAACGGATTGTTGTATTCAACGAGTCGAAGGCGGAAATCTGGCATCCGGCACACTTGGCATAGCTTCAGTTGTATTGCCATTTCTCAGGTTGGCTGTCTGTTGACAGTTTGGCGCTACATGCCGGCGTTGGCTGAGGGGTTGCGGGCCATGTTGGCGAAGCGGGTGTATTGCGGCAGGAATGCCAGCCGTATGGTGTCGGTGGGGCCGTTACGGTGCTTGGCCACGATGACTTCGGCAATTCCAGTGTCGGGGCTTTCGGGGTTGTAGACCTCGTCGCGATACAGGAACATCACCACGTCGGCGTCCTGCTCGATTGCGCCAGACTCACGCAGGTCCGACAGCATTGGCCGCTTGTCTTGGCGGGACTCGAGCGTACGAGACAGCTGCGACAGCCCCATGACGGGTACTTCAAGCTCACGGGCGAGGATCTTCAGGTTTCGGGAGATCTCGGAGATCTCGACCTGACGGCTCTCGGCGCCAGAACGGCCGGTCATCAGCTGGATATAGTCGACGACGATCAGGCCGAGGTCGCCGACCTGAGACTTCAAACGTCGAGCTCGTCCACGAATGTCCATAACCGTGAGGCCAGGGTTGTCGTCGATCCACACGGGAGCTTCGGACAGCCGACCAACACCTGAGCTGATCTTGGTCCAATCGGACTCGTCGAGCTTGCCGTCACGCATCTTCATGGCGTCAACCCGGGACTCCGAACACAACATGCGCTGGCTGAGCTCGAGCTGGCCCATCTCCAACGAGAAGATGAGGGTGGGCTTCTGCGCTTCGATTGCAGCATGTGCGGCCAGGTTGAGCGCAAAACTTGTCTTGCCCATAGCGGGGCGAGCACCAACAACGATGAACGCGTTTGGCTGCAAGCCTGAAAGGAGTTCGTCGAGGTCGACGAAACCAGTGGGCGTGCCGGTGATGCCCTCGCCACGTTCGTAGAGCATTTCGAGACGGTCGAGAATCTGTGGCACCAACTCATGCATGTCGGCCATCGTGTCGCTGGCACGACCTTGGCCGACCTCGTACATCAGGTGCTCGGCCTCGTCGACGGCCTTCACGACATCTTCGGGCCGACCGTAGGCAATCTCAGCGATTTCGTTGCCGACGCTGATCATGCGACGCAAGAGTGCGTTTTCGCGGACGATCTCGGCGTACTTCTTCGCACCGGTGACAGCGGGAGCTTGGGCTTGCAAGTCCATAAGCATGGAGCTGCCGCCCATGCCTTCCAGTTGCCCGCTGCGGTCGAGAAGGTCGGCAACGGTTACGACATCGGCTTCGTCGCCAGCACCGTAGAGGGTGGTGATGGCTTCGAAGATGTGTTGGTGCGCTGGCCGGTAGAAGTGCGCGGCTTCAGCAACCTCCAATGCACTGGCGATGGCATCGCGAGACAACAACAGGACGCCCAACAACGACTGCTCGACCTGGATGTTGTGCGGTGGGGTGCGGCCAGTGCGAGCCTCAATCCGACGCGGGGCATCATCGAACCCGCCGGCACCGCTGGGTTCAAAGCCTCCCCCGACCGGCTCGAACCCGCCACCGCCCGATTCGAAGATGTCGGGTTCGTTGGGTACTGAGCTGGTGTCGTCGTGTGGTGGCGGCGCATCGTCAGTTGTCTCAGACATTGGTCGGCCTCCTCGACGAACGAACCTTGTCGTTCCTATCATGACGATGGCCTGTGACACGCACGTTTTTCACAGGTCTAGCGTGCCGTGACTTGCCTGTGAGACACCAGTGGGAAACTCGGGGATATCGAGCAGTTTTCGGTGGATATCACGGAGTTCACCAGTGGACGACACTGTGGATAACTTCGCGCAAACTGCGCGGATACGCGCGAATCTGCCTGTGGATTGTCTGTGCATATCTTCAGGTGATCAACAGCGCCGCAAAACGACTGATACCGCACCACCAAAGTGGTGCGGTATCACGTTCTCTCAGCGGGTAAACCCGACGCTAGGTGAGGTGATTACCCCTCGTCAGCGACAACTTCAACCGTGGTTGGGAACTGCACTTGGCTGTGGATGTTCGTCATCACCATGTGCTGACCGAGCGTCTTGATCGCGGCATCCATTTGGAATGCCTTGCGATCGATGACGTGACCGGTCTGTTCTTCAACGGCTGCAGCGAGATCCTGAGCGCTTACCGAACCAAACAGGGTGCCAGCATCGTCGGTCTTGGCCGAGATGGTGATCACCTGTGGAACGATCGACGCTGCAACCTTGTCTGCTTCTGCGCGGTTTGCCTCGTTCTTTGCGGCGCTTGCACGACGCATAGCTTCGGCTTCAGCCTCGGCGCCCTTGGTGGCCTTGTAGCCAAGCCCACGAGGCAACAAGTAGTTACGGAAGTATCCGTCCGCGACGTTGACAACGTCGCCACGGGTGCCGAGTCCATCGACGTCAGCCTTCAAAATGACCTGCATCATCAGCTTTCCTCCGTTGCCTCGACAACTGCGGCGACCTCTTCAGGTGTGGCCTCGCCGTTGTCTGTTGGTGCTTCGGTTGCTTCGTCTGGTGCGTCCGCATCAGCCTTGTCGTCACGTGGCGCGCCATCGCGATCGCCGCGTGGACCACGATCGCCGCGGTCACCGCGGTCGCGACCGCGGTTGTTGCGCTGGGTCGTGACCCGGGTGGTGTATGGCAGCAATGCCATTTCGCGGGCGTTCTTGATCGCACGTGCGACCTCAGCCTGCTGTTGGGTGTCGTTACCGGTTACCCGACGAGCCCGTACCTTGGCACGGTCAGACACGAACCGCTTGAGCAGGTTCACATCCTTGTAGTCGATGTAATCGATCTTTTCCGACGTCAGCACCGAGACTTTCTTCTTGGTGCGACGACCGTTGTCGTTCTTCTTCGAACGTGGTGGTGGCTTCTTGGCCATGAGAGTATTTCGTCCTTAACTTTGGCCCCGTAGGGCAGGTTGGCCCTAGAAGGGCTCTTCGTTCATGTCGTACTGGGGAGCTGGGGCAGGTTGGCCAGCAGGTGCGTCGGGAGCCTCGCGGTACTGTGCACCGCCGCCTCCGCCACCTTGACCACCTTGGCCAGCGCCAGGTCCGTTGTATTCGTTACGGGTCAGCTCGGCCGTGGCCCACTTGAGACTCGGTGCGACATCGTCAGCGACGATCTCGACCTTGCTGCGACGCTCGCCGTCTTGGTTTTCCCAAGAGCGCTGATCGAGCCGTCCGTGAACAACAACGCGCGATCCCTTGGTAAGGGAGTCGCTTACGTTCTCGGCCAGCTGACGCCAGCACGTGACGTCAAAGAAGGAGACCTTGTCCTCAGCGCCATCGCGGCCCTTGAGGTTCCATGCGACACCGAAGTTTGCAACGGCAGCGCCGCCTGGTGTGAACCGGAGCTCCGGGTCGCGGGTGAGGTTTCCGACGATGGTGATGGTGTTGTCGTAAGCCATGGTGTTACTTCGCCTTTCCGGCTCTATGCCGAGGTTTCTACGGCGCCGAACAGGCCACGCTTGGTGGCTTCTGATTCGGGCAACCGAATGATTTTGTGGCGAACGACATCGTCCGCGAGACGCAGGGCCCGGTCCTGGCTCGAGAGGTCCTTGCCTTCTGGCAAGAGGATCTCGAGCACGACGTAGGTGCCCTCGAGGGCATAAACGCCCTTGTGCTTGATCCGGTAAGCAAACTTGCGCTTGCCCCAGTGATCAACATTGGCGACCGAGCCACCGTCAGCTTCGACGGTCTCGGAGATCATGGTCTTGAGATGTCCTTGAAGCGACGCGTCGGTCGTCTCCAAGTCAAAAATGACCATCAATTCATAGGCTCGCATGTACGAGTACCTCCCTGTGGACTCGGCTTCGAACCGAGGCCCCGGATTTCGGAGCAGGGCATCTGTTTTCAAACAGTGGCAACACCTTGTGAATACGTCCGTGAACACGTCCACAGTGGTGAAGCCAGCAGGTAAGCCTACAAACGCTTTGCGCGAAATCCGAATTCGATTTCAGTTGATGCGAGAGACCTTACTCATGGGGTCTGACATCCAACTTTGGTTTGGGTCAGAGGCTGGTCCTGAAGCAACAACCACCAAGGCCGCTATGTCGACGGTCGTGGTCGCGTCATACACACACGGTTAGCCAAGTAGTGCGTCGGCAAATGGCGCCAAGCGAGACGCCTCCATGGGGCCGCGCATCGACCAGACGATGATGTCTACACCCGCCTCAAAGAACGACTCGGCTTTCTCCGCGAGCGCGTCGGGTGCAGTGTCGTCGAAGCCGAGGTGCACCGACCGGGTGATCTCGCTGCTGTCGCGGCCGACCTTGCCACAGTGCATCTGCAAGATTTCGTCGAGCTCAAGCCAGTCGGCGGGAGTGTCGGGGAAGGTCATGTCCCACTGGTCGGCGAACTTTGCAACGGTGCGCAGCGTGCGGACCTTGCCTTTGCCGCCGATGACCACAGGGATCTTGTCTTGCACGGGCTTTGGCTCGCACCACGCGTCGGTCAGTTCGAAGAACCGGCCCTTGTGGGTCGTCGACTTGTTTTCGAGCAGCGACTTGATGACCTCGACGCCTTCTTCAAGGCGGTCGCTGCGATCGCGGAGCTCGCCGAGGGCGATGCCGTACGCGTTCGACTCTTGGAAGTTCCACCCCGCCCCAAGGCCCAGCTCGAAGCGACCATCAGACAGGTGGTCGAGGGTGGCAGCCATGTTGGCGACGACAGCGGGATGGTGGTGGTGAATGCCGTTGACCATCGCGCCGATGCGGATACGTGACGTTGCTTGGGCGAGCGCACCGAGCATGGTCCAACCTTCGAGGTTCGGGCCGTCGAACGGCTCGGCCAGTGGGTAAAAGTGATCCCAGTTCCACGCCGACTCGAACACATCGATCTGATCGGCCTCTTTCCAGACCGACAAGAACTCGGCCCAGGTGGCGTGGTGCGGTGGTGTCTTGATGGCGTGTCGTCCCATTGCAGTCTCCAAGTTCTCAGTGGCGGATTAGGGACTGTCCCTAATCCGCCACTTGGTGGCTTTGCCTAGTCGATCCACTCGACGCCCATGGCGGCGATCTTGTCTCGCAGGCCATAGAAGTCGAGTCCGAGTTCTCCGGCTTCGAGCTTGGCACGAGTGGCGGCTTCTTTGGCGAGGCGATCGTTCGAGTTCTCGAGAGCGACAGCAGCTTCAGCTCGTTCGACCACAACCACTCCGTCGTCGTCAGCGCAGATGACATCGCCTGGGTTGATGATGGTTCCGTCGATCGAGACCGGCACGTTGACCGAGCCCGGCGTGTTCTTCACCGTGCCTTGGCACGACACGTGGCGGGTCCACACGGGAAAGCCCATCTCGCGAAGATCCTGGGTATCTCGTACCGCAGCATCCATGACGAGACCGCGGACGCCGCGAGTCATGAGCGAGGTGGCGAGCAGGTCGCCGAACATTCCATGCGTCGACGGTGCGGTAGTGGTGACGACCAGGATGTCGCCCTCCTGGCACACCTCGACCGCAGCGTGGATCATGCCGTTGTCGCCTGGGTGGCTGAGCACCGTGACTGCCGTGCCAGCGACTTTGACGTTCTGCTGAATCGGCTTGAGCTCGGGGCCGACGTAGCCGCGACGGCCAATGGCCTCGTGCACCGTGGCGGTGCCGATGGGGGCGAGCTGGTCGACGATGTCGAGCGGAGCTCGTTCGATCGTGCGGCGAACGATGTGGGTCATGACAGTTCCAATCGTGGGTAGACCTTCAGGATGTTGTCTTCGAAGACCATCTGTTTCTGCGCGTCATCGAGCGTCGAGTTGTCGATGTAGACCTTGGTGTCGTCCCAGTACTTGCCGGTCTCTTCGTTGATGCCGCGGACGGCGCCGACCATCTCGGAGGCGAACAGAATGTTCTCGGTCGGTACGACATCGAGGAGCAGGTCGATGCCGGGCTGGTGGTAGACGCAGGTATCGAAGTAGATGTGATCGAGCAGTCCGTCGAAGTCCCAACCTTTGTCTTGGGCCATGCCCTTAAAGCGGCCCCAGTGATAGGGAACGGCGCCGCCGCCGTGTGGAATGACAAAGCGCAGGTTCTCGAAGTTCGACATGAACCCCGACGTCAGCGCCTGCATCCATGCAGTTGTGTCGGCACCGAGATAGTGCGAGCCGGTCGAGAAGAAGTGATCGTTGCACGACGCAGACACGTGAATCATCGCAGGCACGTCGAGTTCGCACATGGCTTCCCACAGCGGCCACCAGTACTCGTCCCACAGCGGTGGCGTGTCGTTCCAAAACCCACCCGATGGGTCGGGGTTGACGTTGCAGCCCACGAAACCCATCTCCTCGACGCAGCGACGCAGCTCGATGACCGAGCTCTCGATGCTGGTGCCGGGCGACTGCGGCAGTTGGAGGCCGGGGGCGAAGTTGTCGGGGAACAAGTCACAGACCCGGCGGATGAGCTCGTTCTGATGTTGCGACCAGAACTTCGACGTGTGCTCATTGCCGATGTGATGAGCCATCCATGAGGCCCGGGGCGAGAAGATCGTGAGGTCGGCGCCGCGTTCACGCTGCAGCTTCAGCTGGTTGAGCTCGATGCTCTCGATGATCTCCTCGTCGGAGACATTGATCGTTCCCTTCTCACCCACGAACGCAGGATCGGCCCCGACCGCGGCCTTCTGGGCTTCGCGCCAGTCGGTGACGCCTTGGGGGAACGTGGTGTAGTGGCCGTGGCAATCGATGACCCGAGACATATGAGCTCCGTTACCCGTCGAGTTGTTGTTCGAGGCTGAGCTGTTGTTCAAGGGCATGCAGCGCTTCGTAACAGGCCATGACTTGCTGCACCGAGCTGTTCGGTTCGCGGCCTTCTCGGATGGCCGAGATGAACTCGCGGTCCTGAAGCTCGATGCCATTCATGCTGACGTCGACATTCGACACGTCGATCACTTCGTCGCGGCCGGTGATGAGGTCGTCGTAGCGGGCGAGGTAGGTGCCAGTGTCGCCGATGTAGCGGAAGAAGGTTCCGAACGGGCCGTCGTTGTTGAACGACAGCGACAGCGTGAGGATCTGTCCGGTCTCGGTCTTCATCTGGATCGACATGTCCATCGCAATGCCGAGCTCGGGATGGTGCGGACCCTCCATGACGTTGGCGGCAACGATCTTCTCGCCGGTTTGGTACTGGAACAGGTCGACGGTGTGTGCGGCGTGGTGCCAGAGGAGATGGTCGGTCCAGCTGCGAGGTTCGCCCTTGGCGTTGGAGTTCGTGCGGCGCCAGAAGAAGGTCTGCACGTCCATCTGTTGGATCGTGTACTCGCCCGCCTGAATTTTGTTGTGCACCCACTGGTGCGACGGGTTGAAGCGGCGGGTGTGGCCGACCATGCACACGAGGCCGGTTCGCTCTTGGGTGGCGAGGACCGCCTGGGCATCGGCGAGTGAGTCGGCGAGCGGAATCTCGACCTCGACGTGCTTGCCCGCTTCCATACAGGCAATGGCCTGCGCCGCGTGCATCTGCGTTGGCGTGGCGAGGATGACAGCTTCGACTTCGTCGTGCTCGAGCACTTCGTCGAGATCGGTGCACCAGTGTGGAATGCCGTGCTCGGCGGCGTACGCCTCGGTGCGGTCGGGAGTGCGTCCGAAAACCGACACGACCTCAACGTCGTCAATGTTCTTCAGTCCGTCGAGGTGCTTAGTGGAGAATGCGCCGGTTCCACCGAGTGCGATCTTCATTTTGGTGTTGTCCTTATTCTTTCGAGAGCCACAGCGTTCAGCGAGCTCGCAAGTACCCGAATGTCAACAAAATCGTTGACAATCGCAGACTACACTTCATACATGGTCGATGGCGTCCCAAGCATGTTGCTGCGAGGCGGGTCGTCGAAGGGCGCGTACTTTTTGGCATCCGACTTGCCGAGCGACGAGGCGGAACGGGACGACCTGCTACGTCGCATCATGGGCTCGCCCGATGCCCGGCAGATCGACGGTATCGGCGGTGCCCACCCGCTGACCTCGAAGGTGGCCATCGTCGGCCCATGCACCGACGACCGAGCCGACGTCGAATACCTCTTCCTTCAGGTGGGAGTCGACACCGACCAGGTGTCCGACCGTCAGAACTGCGGCAACCTCCTCGCCGGCGTCGGCCCATTCGCCTACGAACGCGGGCTATGTGGCGGATTAGGGACTGTCCCTAATTCGCCACTTCGGATTTTGATGCTGAACACCGACACCGTGGCCACCGCCAGTTTCTCGGTGGCCGATGGTGCGCCGGTGTACGACGGGGACACGGCAATATCGGGCGTGCCTGGCACCGCTGCAGCGATTCACCTCGACTTCGACGATCTGGGTGGCAGCAGCTGTGGGGCCATGCTGCCGACTGGCAATGTGGTCGACGTGATCAACGGCGTCGAGTGCACCATGATCGACAACGGAATGCCGGTCGTGGTTATGCGAGCGAGCGACCTTGGAATCGCCGGCGACGAGACGCCTACCGAGCTCGAGACCAACGACGACCTTCGCGCCACCCTCGAAGCCATCCGACTTGCTGCCGGGCCGATGATGAACCTGGGCGACGTCACCGACACGACCGTCCCAAAACTCACCATGGTGTCGGCGCCGACCCGCGACGGGAACCTGAGCACCCGAACGTTCATCCCTCATCGATGTCACGAAGCGATCGGAGTGCTGGGTGCAGTATCCGTCGCGACAGCAGCACTACTGCCCGGCAGCACAGCAGACACGGTGACCCTCGATCCCATCGACGACCGCGTACGACTCGAACACCCAACCGGGTTCTTCGACGCAACTGTCGAGATCACGCACACCGACGATGGCAGCGTCGAAGTGACGCGAGCGGGCATTGTGCGAACCGCTCGCAAGCTGATGGACGGCACGGTTTTCCCAAGAGCAGTGTTTCCACGAGCGAAGGGCTAGCCAGTGGCCACCACTAATCCTCCCCACGACTTCCCGCTCGAACGAACCGTTCCTGGCCCACGGCCCGAAGCGAGTGCCCCGAGCTCGGTCATTCCTCCCCCGCTGGCATGCGATGCCCACTGTCATGTCTTTGGGCCCGCCGAGTCCTTTCCGTTCTCGCCGAACCGCAAGTACACGCCACCCGATTCGGGAATCGACGACTTCCTCCGTCTCCAAGAGCGGCTTGGGCTCAGCCGTGCCGTATTCGTGCAGGCCAGCTGCCATGGCACCGACAACTCGGCAATGATCGACGCGATCCAACGGGCCCCGAATCGATTCGCCGGGGTGGCGATGATCGACGAGTCGTTCACCGACGACGACCTCGCCGACCTACATGCCAACAACGTGCGCGGTATTCGCTTCAACTTCGTCGCCCACCTTGGCGGAGCACCGGACATCGACATGTTCTGGCGACTGGTCCACCGGGTTGCCCCGATGGGCTGGCATATCGTGCTGCATCTCGATGCCAAAGACTTCGCGCACTACAGCTCGATGCTCGACGACATGCCGGTGCCGTACATCATCGATCACATGGCTCGAGTCCCCGCCGTTGACGGGCTCGACCAAGAGCCGCTTCGCCTGCTCCTCGCTCGGCTCCGCACCGACGACAAGTGCTGGGTCAAAATCTCGTGCGCCGAACGGCTGACCGAAGGGCGCAATGCTCCGTACGACGACGTCGTCCCGATCGCCCAAGCCGTCGTTGCTGCAGCGCCCGACCGGATCTTGTGGGGTACCGACTGGCCGCACCCAAATCTGGTCGACATGCCCGACGAGGGCGAGCTGCTCGACCTTCTTGGCCGCATCGTGCCCGACGAGACACTTCGGAACCAGATCCTCGTCGACAACCCGGAAGCGCTCTACGACTTCGGCAAATGATTGAATGGCACCAATGGACATGATCACCAACGATCTCCGAGATGACATCTTGTCGGGTCGATTCGCACCCGGCGACCGGCTGCTCGAATTGCAGTTGTCCGAGCAGTACACCTGTGGCCGGGCAGCAATCCGCTCGGCGATTGTGGCGCTAACGACTGAAGGCCTCGTCGAGCGCGAGGAGAACCGGGGCGCCACGGTTCGGCGGATCAGCATTACCGAGGCAATACAGATCACCGAAGCGCGTTCGGTCCTCGAAAGTTTGATCGCGGCGCAGGCGGCCCGACATGCAACCGAGAAGGATCATGCTGAGCTGCGCGACATCATCGAGCAGATGCGCACGGCAGTCGGCAACGACGAGGGCAAGGCGTACTCCGAGCTCAACCGGGTTCTGCATCGTCGCCTGCGCGAGATGAGCGGCCACGACATTGCCGCTGAGCTCGTTGCCAACCTGCGTAACCGCGCCGCGCATCACCAGTACCGTCTGGCCGTGATGCCGGGCCGCTCGGCTGATTCGCTCGAACAGCATGCGGCGATTGTCGACGCAGTGGTTGCCGGAGACGAAGCGGCAGCGGCGGCTGCGATGACCGCACATCTCGAGTCGGTGATCGAAGTTCTCCACCGTTGGGGAGATGCTAACGTTCGTTAGGTTTGATCGCGACCGCGTGCGAGCGGTAGGTTCAGATTGTCGACAATCCTGTCTACAGCCAGCTCGGGGGAGCACCTAGTGAAAACACAGGTAGCGATCATTGGTGCAGGCCCGGCAGGTGCACTCCTGTCGTTAATCTTGCACCAGCGTGGCATCGAGTCGATCGTCATCGAGCGCCAGTCGAAGCCGTATGTGCTCGATCGCATCCGAGCGGGCGTTCTCGAATGGACGAGCGTCGAACTGCTCGAATCGATCGGCCTGGGTGAACGACTCCACGCCGAAGGGCATCGCCATGACCAGGTGAAGATCGGCTGGGGCGGCAACGAGATCCTCGACATCGAGTTCCAGAAGCTCGCCGGGAAGCCAATGATGGCCTACGGACAAACCAAGGTGCAGGAAGACCTCTACGCCGCCGCCGAGCGAGAGAACCTCAACATCATCTTCGAATCGAGTGACGTCGAACTCCACGACATCACCACCGACAGCCCGTACGTCACGTTCACCACCAACGGGGAAACCCAGCGCGTCGACTGCGACTTCATTGCAGGTTGCGATGGCCAACACGGGGTGAGCCGCAAGGCGATCCCCGACAACAAGCGGACCGAGTTCGAACGGGCCTACCCGTTTGGCTGGCTCGGCATCTTGTCTGAAACTCCCCCGCTACCGCATCTGCTGTATGCCAACAACGAGAAGGGCTTCGCCCTGTGTTCGGAACGCAACCCGATGCTCAGCCGCTATTACGTGCAGTGCTCGCTCGACGACACCGTCGACGATTGGTCTGACGATCGCTTCTGGACCGAGCTGCTCGCTCGCCTTCCCGAGTCGCAAGCCGAGCTCGTCGTCACCGGCCCATCGATCGAGAAGTCGATCGCTCCGCTGCGCAGCGAGGTCATCGAGCCAATGCAGTACGGGAACCTCTTCCTCGCTGGCGATGCGGCGCACATCGTCCCGCCAACCGGTGCCAAGGGGCTCAACCTCGCTATCGCAGACGTGCACTACCTCTCCGAAGCTTTCGTTGCCCGATACGCCGGTGAGCCAGCCAAGCTGGCCGCCTACTCCGAGACCGCGCTCAAGCGGGTGTGGTCGACGGTTCGTTTCTCGTGGTGGATGACAGTTCTACTTCATCGCTTCCCCGGCGAATCGTCGTTCGATCAGCGCATGCGAGAAGAAGACCTCGCCTACCTCACCCGATCCGAATCAGCCCGACGATCGATCGCCGAGCAATACGTCGGCCTCGACTACTAGTGAACAGTTAGGGACAGTCCCTCACTGTTCAGTAAAGGAGCACGAACCATGGGACTTGATAAGCCATATCTCGACATCCCGGGGACGACAATCTTCGACACCGACCAGGCCGCAATGGGCTATCACCTCAACATGTTCGCCATGTCGCTCAAGGACGAGGAGAACCGCGAGAAGTTCAAGGCCGATGAGGATGCCTACCTCGACCAATGGCCAATGACCGAAGACCAGAAGCAGGCAGTCCGAGACCGCGACTTCAACCGGATCCTCGCGCTCGGCGGGAACATCTACTACTGCGCCAAGATCGGCGCCACCGACGGCCTGAACTACGTCCAGATCGTGAGCTCGATGACCGAGAACGATGCCGATGACCATCGGCAGATGATGATCGACGGTGGCCGTTCGCCCGAGGGCAACCGTTACCTCCACGAATGGGAAGACGGCGGCGATCCCACCACCAAAAAGAAGACACGCTCGTGAACCAACAACGCTGTATTCAGCCGCTCAAGGGGACGGAGCGAAGCGGAGGACCATGTCGGTCTCCGCGGATCTCGGCCGGAAGTGCCGAGCGAAACAAGGAGAACTCATAATGGCTCACATCAGCGCATCGGTGTACACCTCGCACGTGCCGCTTATCGGCGCAGCCGTTGACAAGGGTCTGACCCAGGACGATTACTTCAAGCCGCTCTTCGACGGCTATGAGCCCGGTCGGAAGTGGGCGGAGGAGAACACGCCCGACGTCGTCATCCTCGTGTTCAACGATCATGCGAATGCGTTCGGCCTCGACATCGTGCCGACCTTCGCCCTCGGTATGTCCGAAACGTTCGAGCCTGCCGACGAGGGTTGGGGATCGCGACCAGTACCGATCGTCGAAGGCCATCCAGCCCTCGCCGCACACATTGCCCACTCGGTTATCCAGTCCGACTTTGACCTGACGTTGGTGAACAACATCCCGGTGGATCACGGCTGCACCGTGCCGCTGTCGGTCATGTACGACCAGCCCGATGCCTGGCCGTGCAAGGTGATCCCGCTATTCGTCAACGTGGTGCAGTACCCCATCCCATCAGGGAAACGCTGCCTCGAGCTCGGCAAAGCCATCCGTCGTGCCGTCGACACATTCGACGAGGATCTCGATGTGCAGATCTGGGGCACCGGCGGCATGAGCCATCAGCTGCAGGGACAACGAGCAGGACTGATTAACCCAGAGTGGGACCACGCCTTCTTCGACCGCATGGTTGCCGACCCTGAAGACCTCGCCACGATGGAGCACGTCGAGTACGTCCGAGAGGGCGGCTCGGAAGGCATCGAGCTCGTCATGTGGCTCGTCGCCCGCGGCGCCATGAGCGACTTGGCTGGAGGCGCAGCACCCACCGAAGTTCACCGGCACTATCACGTGCCAGCCAGCAACACGGCGGCAGGTCAGCTGATCCTCGAAGACGGCTCGTGAGGTGACCGGAGCCGAGGTG
>CALHTB010000033.1 GCA_938038785.1 uncultured Acidimicrobiales bacterium | reverse complement strand
GGGTCGAAGTCGGACTCGCCGTTCGTGAAGCCGATCATGTCCGTCGGCTGAGGCTTGCGGTCGGGGTTGGCCATGACAACCTCGAAGAAGCCGCGGGTCACGGTGTAGTTGGGAATACCGCTGCGATGTCCCAACAGCTCGGCGATGCTTACGTCGTTCGCGAGGGCAAGCCCGGTGACGTAGGTGCTGACGGGCGCGTCGAGCTCGACCAAACCTTTGTCGACGAGCTGCATCACCAACACGGCCGTGATGACCTTCGAGATACTGCCGACACGGACGCGGTCGTCCACGTCGAGAGGGTCTCCGGTGGCTGGGTCGATGCCTGCGGCGACGACGTCGCTCTGCCAGTCTTCGTTTCGCACAAACGCGATGCCGCCACCGTCGGCGTCGCCTTCCCAGTCTTCGATGGCCTTGCGCAGTTCATCCGAATCGATCGGCTGAATCACCAGGACGTCGTCGTTGGTGCCGGGCGGTGCTTCAACGTCAGCAACTGCTTCGGTGACGGCTTCGGTGGTTGGCGCAGCCTCGGGCTCGGTGATCGTCGAGCTGCACGCCGCCGCGACCAGTCCCATTGCAAGGAGTAAGGCGGTCAATCGACGATGCATGGTGATACCAGCACCCCCAACGGGATTCGAACCCGTGTTACCTGCGTGAAAGGCAGGCGTCCTAGGCCGCTGGACGATGGGGGCCAATTACTGGCCTACTGGGTAGACCGACCCGTAATCGTAGCGGCACCACTCCGTCGTTCCTCGGCCTCGGATTTGTGGAGGATTTGATACCTATGCGGTATCAAACGGTCGACAAATCTTGGGGAACGCACCTTTCCGCGATTCGAGGACGTGTGGCACACTTTCGGCCATGTCTGAGCGCACGCGTATTGAGGTGAGTAGCGAGCCGGTTGTGGCTCCATGGAAAGACGGAGTGTTCTGGGCAGGTACCCGCGCCGAGCTCACATCCTCAACCGGCCTCAACCCATTGGCCTACACCAGCCCCGAGTTCTTCGCCGACGAGCAAGAGTCGGTGTTCGAACGAGCCTGGGTCACGATCGGGCTCGCCGCCGACACCGCTCCGGGACGAGTGCTGGTTCGCAACGTTGGCAGCCGGTCGATCATCATCACCCGCGACGCCGATGGCGAACTGCACGGCTTCCTCAACAGCTGCCGCCATCGCGGCACCGAGCTCTTCGAGTGCGACTCGGATGTCACCTCGACAATTCGCTGCCCGTATCACCGCTGGGGGTACAACCTCGACGGTTCGTTGAAGTCGGCACCTCGCATCGACGAAGTTCCTCGCGACGAGTTCGACAAAGCCGACTACGGCCTCATTCCCGTTCGAGTCGAAACGTGGGGCGTGCTGCTGTTCGCCTGCCTGTCCGACGACACGATGCCGCTGCTCGAATGGCTGGGAGACCTTCCCGAGCGCATGGCTGGTTACGGCCTCGACGACTGGCAGCCACGGCGCACCCAAGAGCTGGACATCAAGGCCAACTGGAAGCTCATCAGCGAGAACTTCCAGGAGTACTACCACCTCGGCTGGGTACACCCCGAGCTCGCGAAGGTCAGCCGGGTCGAGGACCACTACCGCTACCAAGGTCCAGGCATGTACTGCGGCCAAACCACCACCCCGGTTAGCGGCGACGAACGAGACGACTGGTTGGCGCTGCCTCCAGCGGACGGGCTCGATGAGTCCGACTCGGTCAGCAGCAGGTTCGCTGCAATCTTCCCGAACGTGCTGTTGTCGGTACTCCCAAACCACGTGTTCGTGATGCAGCTCGACCCGGTTGCGCCGGGCCTTACCCGTGAGACCTGCACCTGGTTGCTTCCGAAGAGCGGAGCGGACGCCAGCGACGAGGCGTTCGAGGCCATGCGCACCTTCTGGCTCGATGTCAACGCTGAAGACATCGACATTGTCGAGCGGGGCCAGCGGGGCCTCACCAGTGGGACCGTTCCCGCCGGACCATTGGCACCACGATTTGAAGAGCCGCTGCACCGGTTCCAGCGGATACTTGCTGACTTCATGACCGAGACATCGACCGAAGACCTCGTGGTGCCTCCCGGCGACGACGGTTCGGCTGAATCTCAGTACGGCGCCGGAGTAAACCCGACGCCCGCCGCAATCGACCGCTAGCCAGCTACTACCGGAGAACCAGTTCCCAGGTCTTGCGGTTGAACGTCTTCAGGTCGGCTAGGCCAGCTGAGGCCAACTCGATCGCCGCCGCTCGGCGCTCGGGGTCTTTGGGATTCACTTCCATGATGCCCACCTGAATGTCCTGCAACTCTCGGTAGAGGGATTGCGTTGACCTTTCCAAGCCATCAAGTTTTGCGGTAGCTGAGGTATTCATATTCAACGAATCGACGTGCGGCCCACAATATTTGATACCCACATATGGTGTACATGTGACGAAAAGCACCAAACCCACAGCCTGGAGGGGAACCGGCTGTGGGTTTGGCGTTTAGCGACTAGATCGTCCGGCCTACTTCTTTGAGCGTTTACGAACGGGCAACCGTCAGGTTGTAGTCGCCTGCGCTCTCTGATTCATAGGAGCCGATGAGAATCTCGTACGTGCCGGTCTCGGTGATGATGACTTCGAGCTGACTGTCGAGCGACGACGGTAGGCCCGCATCGAACTCGGCATCGTCATTTTGACCGACGACCTGCTGTGACTCCTGAAAGCGAAGCGTGAGGAGCGAATCGAGTGTTCCGTCGGCCTGGGTCCGGACGGTGATCGTGACCGTGTCGCCCGCTTCGAGGTCAACCGTCGCGAGATCGTAGGCACCCACCGAAAGCGACTCATCGAGCTCGGCAACAGCGCCACGATCGACGGTGAATTCGATGTTGCTTTCGACCACGGCATCGGCCGAAGCGTCAATCCCCGAATCAAGCTCGGCGAGCAAGTCCTCGATGTCCTGAGCGCTTGGCTCGGAAGAGGTGGTGCCGACCGAGTCATCGACGACGTCAGCGATGACACTCTCCATGCCGCCGACGCCCGAAAGTGGGTCGGCGACCATAGCCGAGTTTGTGAAGGCTTCGAACTCGCCATCCTCGAACTGCTCAAGTACCGCGATCATGCCGTCAAAGACCGTGCTGACCGGCGAGACATACCACTCGCCATCGGTGCGGCGAGCGCTAATGGCGATACCGGGGAATTCGGTCGGCCAGTCGTCAAACACCGTCTCGTAGGTTCCGAGCAGGTCTTCCTCTTCACTGCCGAGCTCTTCTTCAAGGCAGCCCTCTTCGGTTTCACCAGCGATGGTGACCCTGTAGCGGGAACAAATGCCGCTGGCGTCAAAAGTGAACTCGCCTTCGCCGGTATCGCCAGCGAAGTTTCCTGAGCCGGTGATGACACCTGCTTCGGGGTCGAGGGTGACGTTGATGGTGAACGGGTCACCTTCGACCACGCCGTCGATTTGCCAGCTGGTCGTTGTTGCTTCGAGGGTGCCCTCGCCTTCGGCTGCCGACACCGAAGCGTTGATTGCTTCTCGGCTGTACGTGAACGAAACGTTCACATCAGGTGAGGTGACATCGAAGGTGAATGCACGGATCTCGACGATCGCATCGTCTCCGTCGGTGTTCACATCGAACTCGAAGTCGCGAATATCCCATGCAACGTCCTCGTCGTTCAGGAGCTGGCGGAACTCATCGAGCCCGTCCTGTCCTTCCTCGAGGAACAGCGGCGAGTAGCGGTACAGCGCTGCGAGCTCTTCGGGGTCCATGCGTCCGATCATTCCGGCCAGATCGAGCTCGACCATCTCTTCGAACAGCGCCTCGACGGCTGCCTCAGGTGACTCTGAACCGAGTGCCGGTGGAGCTTCGCTGGCCAACGGCAGGCGCTCGCCGGCTTCGAGGCGTGCAGCCTCAGCAACGGAGAACCATCCCGAGAAGTACCACTTACCATCGCGTTGTACGAACGTGATTGGTGTTTCGGTTTCCTCGATCGGCTCGACCGTGCGCTCTTCGTCTTGCAGGTCCTCGCCAAGAAACTCGCGGTACGAGTCGGAGAATGGGAACTCGGCAGCGTTGAACTCGCTGGCGAACTCGCCGCCGGTCAAGAAGACGTGCACCATGTCGGGGTTATCGACGATGGGTTCAACCCGGTAGGTCAGGTCGGTCACCTCGAAGTCGACACCCTCGACGTTGCTGGCATCTGCCTCTGCTGACAGAAGGTCAAGGCGCTGAAGCTCGGGAAGGATTTGGGTGATGGTCGGCTCGACGATCGTGCGACGTTCGCTGGGTTCGATGAGCTCACCAAGCGTCACGAAATCCTCGTTGCTGATCGCGGCAAACATCTCCTCGACGGCCTCATCTGGGGTGTCAGCTCCACCGGTCGAGTTGAAGGCCGTCAGTGCGAAGAATCCGCCACCGCCAAGAAGGACGAGGGTGCCCACGAGAGCGACGATCCATGGAAGCTTGCTGGACGAAGAAGCAACTTCAGGAGCAACGGGGGGTGGGGTGACGCCATAGTCACCGGAAAGGACCGGTTCTGCAGCCGACGAGACAACGGTCTCGGCGCCGGCAGGCACGGACGGTGCCGGAGTTGAGAGAACGGGTGGGGTTACCCCCTGTGCAGGAGTTGGCGTGGGTGGGACTGGAGGCGGCGTCGCCCCAATCGACTGGCCAAGAGGCGGAGTCGGAGGCTGCGGACTGCGAAGCGGATTGTGCGCTGCCGCTTCCTGGGCCCAAGGCTGCGGGGTTTCGGGCGGCTCGACCGATGGCCGAGCTGGCGGTTGAGGCGCCGGAGGAGGTGGAGGGTTGCCTCCAACCTTGCCCCACGCGAGGGGGACGTTTGTCTCGCCCTGTTGTTCGTTCTTCTGGTCGTCTTCCATGTCCCGCCACTCCTCTGCTCCACGGTGAAGTCACCAAAGTGATGGCGACTCATCCCATAGTGTCGGACTGTAGATGACCTATCTATAGGGAGACCTCCCCGTCAGCACGTATGGCAATTACGGGAGCGCAGCGAGGTCGGCCTCGCTGATCATGCCGTTGGACATGACGTGTTCGACCAAGCGGCTTCGGCGGTCGATGGCTTCAAAGCCTTTTTCGCCGCGTAGACCGCGAACGCCTTCTGATGACAGGCGGGCACAGAGGTAGTCGAGCTTGCGATCGAGCTTCTTGGCTGACCAGCCAAGGCGGTGGGCCACCGATGCGTTCGCTGGAAGGTCGGCGGTCGAGGCGGATGTATCCAAGATGCACTTCTCGGACAACGCAGCCAGCAGCATTCGTTGTTCCTCGTTGAGGGGGACGATGCCGAACTGGCTAGTGACCATCGACAAGCTTCCTTCGCCATCTACAACCGGCGGCATCAAGGGCTCTTTGCCGGGCAACGTCCAACCGAGCTCATAGGTCGTTGGGCCAGCGTCGAAACGCAGCACACCACTCTGCTCGGTGATGGCCGAAACGGCTTCAGGCGGAAGTCGGGTGAGGCGTCCGGTGTTGCCCACCAGTGTCAGTTGGCCGTGACGGCTCTTGTTGGCCAGCCACCAGACGTTGTCTTGGTCGAAGAACGTTCCAACGATGCGATGCATGTACTGGTTCGCCTCATCGACTTCGATATCGCCACTGCGGCCAAACGTCACGACGTCGCCGGGCTCGGCGACGGTGAGTTCGTCGATAAAGAACAGGTGCAGCTCGCTCACGCTGAAGTCCTAGGGTTCGCGAGTTCCGCATTGGCAGATCGTGACGTCATGAGCACCATCATGGCAAAGACGGTGGCGAGGGCAGCGAACACTCCCCCGAAGATCGAACCCCAGGCAATCCCGATGTCGTCGGCGAGAACCCCGACGACGAATACACCGACGAGCAAAAGCCCGATCGGCAAGAGAAGAATCGCCGCGGCTTTGTGCCGTCCAGATGCTGCGAGGAACATCGCAACCGACACCAAGATCGGCGCAACGAACCACCCGGCGAACACGGCAACTTTGACCCAGCCTTCAAGCACATCGAGCGCGCTGGCGCTGCCCAACAAGTCGATACTCGATCGAGCTTTGCCGAGCAGCACAAACCATGGCAGCACGAGGGAAACAACGGCGAGGAACCCCGCGCCAAGTGCTGCAGCGACGAGCGGTCCGCTCGACACCTTCATTTGTTTAACTCAGGGCGCTAATGGCTGCGTCGTAGTCCGGCTCGTCGGCGATCTCGCCAACGAGCTGCTGGTGAACAACATTGCCCGACTCGTCCATGACCACAACAGCGCGAGCGCACAGCGATTCGAGCGGGCCATCGACCATGCCAACGCCGTAATCGGAGAGGAACTCAGCGTTCTTGAAGGTCGAGGCGGTCTTTACGTTCTCGATACCTTCAGCGCCGCAGAAGCGGCCCTGGGCGAATGGCAGGTCGGCCGAAACGCACAGAACGGTGGTGTTCTCGAGGGACGCTGCACGCTCGTTGAAGGTGCGGACGCTGGTGGCGCACGTGGGGGTGTCCACCGACGGGAAGATGTTGAGCACGACACGCTGACCAGCGAGGCTCTCGGAGGTGATCGGAGCGAGGTCGTTGCCGGTGAGCGAGAAGCTTGGCGCTGCTGCTCCCACTGCCGGAAGGTCGCCGGCGGTCTGTACTGGGTTTCCTCGAAGCGCTGTTTCAGCCATGCCTATCTCCTAAGTTCACGGGATTGTTACTGGTGGGACACGCTAGCGGCCGAACCTCGCTTGCGCATTGCCGACCGGGGTCGGTAGACCATAGAGATGACACCACCCCTGACTGCCGACACGGTGGCGTCCGCCGCTCAGATGCTCACTGACGCCCGCCTCGCCATCTCCCTTATCGAGACACTCGGCGACGGCGAACCGTCCGATCATGAAACGGCGTACGCCATTGCCGAAGCCCATGCGTCGCAGCTGGGATGGGACACCGTCGGGTGGAAAGTTGGCTGCACGTCGGCCGAGGCAATGAAGATTCTCAACAGCCCCGGGCCTTTTGCTGGTCGGGTCTTCGACGGAGGGGTGCACGGTTCGCGCATTCTCCACGAGGACGCCATGCACAGCCCAGGCATCGAATGCGAGTTTGCCTTCATCCTCGGCGCCGACCTGCCGCCGACCAACTCCGAGTACACCGTCGACGATGTTCGAGCCGCCACCGCCGCCGTTGCGCCGGCGATCGAACTGGTAGCTCCGCGGTTCACCGACTTCACCGGCATTGGCTACCTCAGCCTGATCGCCGACAGCGGCGCGAACGGCGGTGTGGTGTTAGGCGAGCCGGTGGCAGTGGAGAACTGCCCCGACCTGTCGAACGTGACGGTCGAACTCGACATCGACGGCACCGCCACCAAGTCCGGTCGTGGCGACGCCATCTTGGGCAACCCCTGGGAGGCCCTCGTGTGGATTGCGAACCACCTCAGCTCGCGAGACATCGGTCTGCACGCAGGCCAGTTCGTCATGTCGGGCACCTGTACAGGCATCGACCCGTTGCCACCGGGTTCGGTAGCAACGGGTCAGTACGCCGGTCTTGGTTCTGTGGAAATCAGCCGAGTTACGAGGTAACGACAACCTCGGTCTTCGTTGGGCGAAGCACGGTTGCACCAAGTGCGACAAGCACGACCAGAGCAGGTCCGGCGGTGGCGATGTAGCCGCTCGACCACAGCTTGAGAGCGGTCGAGGTCACGATGGCGACAGCGAAGATCGAACCGATGCCGCCGTTCCATGCCCGACGAGGTGCCAGGAGTGCCTTGCGCTCGACCGAAGCGACCATCATCACGATCGGAGCGAGGACGATGAGCGAACCGATGATCATCGGGATCTTGAACATCCACCAGGCAGCCGAGCCAACTTCGTGGGAGGGCAAGCCAACGGTGAAGTGCATTGCGGCGGTCACGATGATCGCTGCGGTCATGTGCCAGAGGTAGACGCTCATTGCGACGGTATTGGCACCAACCACTGCGGTCCATGCCTTGGGGCGGGCGGCCAGCGCAGCTGATACTCGGGGAGCCGCAGCAACAGCGGTGAGGCTAAAGGCGAAGCCGAAGGTCATGAGGCTCAGCGTTGGAGGTGCGGTTGGGCTGTTCTCGACGCCGGGGATGTTGACCATCGACACAATCCACGGTCCACCGGTGGTGACGAGGGCGATCGTGGCTGCCCAGAAACCAGCGGCGATTGCGTAGAGCTTTGCGCCGGTTGGAAGGAGACCATCACGCCATGCCATGCCGGTGACCTGGAAGATCAGCCATCCAAGGACCCAGTTGATGTGCGGGACAACGGCAACGTCTGCGATACGAAGCGCTTCGAAGAAGAGGAAGGCGCCACCAATCGCTGCCGCGAAACGGGCGGGGTTGCGGCGGAAGGCCGGAAGTACGAACGGGGCAAGAGCGGTGTCGATGGTGTAGTTGGCCAGGAACCACAGCGGGATCGCAGCTGCATGCAGGGCGGTGGCGACGAGCGCACCCTGTCCCGCTGCTGTACCTGCGACCAGCACAACCAACCAGGTGGCCGCAAGGACAACAGCGGGGGGAAGCATCCGACGAAGTCGGGCTGCGATCCAGTCTTGAGCTCGACCGTTAGCTCGGTTGTGCGAGTCGAGTGACATTGCCGACGAGAACCCGCCAACGACGAAGAACAGCGGCATGACCTGCAGTAGCCAGGTCGCCCAGCTGAGTGCTGGAACGAACTCGAGGGCGTTGCCGCCAACGATGTTGCCCTCGGCGTCAGAGACAGCGACGAGAGCGAGCCAGTGGCCGAAGGCTACGGCGAGCATTGCGACGACACGGTAGAAGTCGATCGCACGGTTGCGGTCGCTCTTGACCTTGGAGGCCATGTCGGCGAGCGATGTGACGGGGCTGTTTGGGGTGCTGTTTGGGGTGGTTGTGGTGTGCATGTATTCATTGAGCCAGAACCGAGCCCGCTTGGGCCCTGGGGGAATCCCCCAAAACCCCCTAGGGGATCTGGGGGCCACCGGCCACATTCGTTGCTGGGTCCAGACCGCATGGCGGGTGATTTGCCATGCTTGGGGGATCGAACAGTCGCAAAGCCTCCGAAATCTGCCGTTTGGCCGTCGCCGGGGCTCGTCGCGTTCGGGCGAGGAGATCGCACAGGTTGCCGAAGAGGCGATGGTTCGTGGGTTGTTTCGAGCCCTCTCACTGTTCCGTATTGCCACCCTTATCTGGGCGGTGCTGGGCGTGGCGTTGTCAACGCAGCACTTCAATCGAAAAGAACTCACCTGGGCGCCAGCACTTGCATGGATCATGATCGCGTTGATGATCGGGGTCACCGTGCTCCTCACCCCGAGCAAGGGTGGCCGGTCGATCCTCAACCCGATGGCGTTGCCCACGGTGCTATTCGAGCTGGCTGTTGGAATCACCGTGCTACTCGCCGACGGTTTGGTCTACGCAGACACGCGCACCCAGTCGCTGCCGTGGTCGTGGCCGGCCGCAGGCATCATGGCCGCAGGCATCCTGTTCGGCGCCCGAGCAGGCTTGTTGTCGGCGCTGGTCATCAGCGTGGCGGCCTACGTCTCGGAGGTCATACTCCTCGACCGCGGCAATGGCATCGTTGGCGCAGTGTCGAAGGCGGGGCTGTGGATCCTGACCGGAACGATCGCCGGTTTCGTTGTAGCTCGGCTGCGCCGTGCCGAGAAAGAGATTTCGATCGCCCGGGCGCGCGAGGAGTTTGCACGCGAGCTCCACGACGGCGTGTTGCAAACGTTGGCGGTCATCCAAAGACGATCCACCGACGACGAGCTGGCAGCGCTGGCCCGCGACCAAGAGCACGAACTGCGTGGCTACCTGTCCGGCTCAGCAGCCGACATCACCTCGTCGCTGGCCTTCGAACCAGCTATGCACGACGTGGCCGCCAAGCACGAGCGTCGGTTCCCCAGTTGCAAAGTGTCGGTGGTCGTCGCCGGAGAGCTGCCCGAGTTAACGGCCGAGCAGTTTCAGGCAATCTCGGGAGCGGTCGGCGAATGCCTGACCAACGCAAGCAAGCACGGTGCAGCTGGCAAGATCACGATCTACGCCGAACCAGCCGAAGACTCGTTCGACGGCCCACCAGAGTCGGCACCAAACGCGATCATGTTCGTCAGTGTGAAGGATGACGGCACGGGATTTGACCCTGCTCTCGCCACCGAATCCATTGGGATGTCCCGCTCGATCCGTGGCCGAATTGAAGAGGCCGGTGGGGTTGCCGATGTAAAGAGTGCGCCGGGGCGCGGGGCCGACGTGCAACTGTGGATCTAACCCGAGAGAGAAAGTACGTCACATGGCGGCAGTAAAAGTAGTGATTGCGGACGACCACGCCATCTGGCGTACCGGCCTACGCGCCGACCTCGGCGACAACTTCACCGTTGTTGGCGAAGCTGGCGACGCTGCGGAGGCCATCAAGGTCATCGAAGCCACCGACCCCGATCTCGTGCTGTCGGACCTGCACATGCCCGAAGGGGGCGGTATTGCGCTGGTCAAGGCACTCGAGGGCAAGGTCCCGGTCGTCATGCTCACCGTCTCTGAAGCCGAATCCGACCTACTCGACGCAATCGCTGCCGGTGCGCTCGGCTACCTCGTGAAGTCGACCGAGCCCGACGAACTTCGTGAGCAGCTCTGGAAAGCCTCAAAAGGCGAGCCGGTCTTTTCGGCTTCGCTAGCGGCATTGGTGCTCACCGAGTTCCGCCGACTCCACAAAGCCGAGGCGCCCGGAGAGTCGCTCTCCGAACGTGAGCGCGAAGTACTGCAGTTTGTGGCACGTGGCCACACCTACAAAGAAATCGGCGAGACGCTGTTTATCTCCCCCAAGACCGTCGAGAACCACGTGCGCAACATTTTGAAGAAGCTCCAGCTCAACCGGAAACAAGAGCTGATTCGCTACGCGCTCGATCACGGCATCGAGTAGCTGGCCTCCCTATCCTGAAAGCCCCATGACCACACACGACGACACCCCCATTACCAACCCGGTCATGGCACAGTTCTGGACGCAGGACGCCGCGCTCATCGACGCTCGGCTCGCCGAGCTGAGCGCCCAACCTCCCCAGTTCTTCCCAGAGGTAGCTCTCACAGGCATCGGCATGCCGCCAGGTCCTGGTGCTTGGGCCATCACTCAGTACGACCACATCGTCGAGATGTCACGCAACCCCGAGTTGTTCTCGTCGGCGAACGGCATCACGATCCTCGACACCCCACAAGAGTTCACCGCCTTCTTCAGCTCGATGATCGCCATGGACGACCCCCGCCACGCTCACCTGCGCAAGCTGGTGTCGCGCGGGTTCACCCCGCGGATGTTGTCCCAGCTCGATGACGCCATCATCGACCAGGCTCGAGCAATCGTCGACGCCATTGCGGATCGAGGCGAGTGCGACTTCGTAGTCGATGTTGCCGCCCAGCTGCCCTTGGCAATCGTGTGTGACTTGATGGGAGTCCCCCGCAGCCAACTCACATTCGTCTTCGACCAGACCAACATCATCCTCGGTGCGTCCGACCCCGAATATGTGCCCGAAGCAAGCGACATCGTGACCGCCCTATTGGAAGCCGGAGGTGCCCTGGCAGCACTGATGTCAGACGTTGCCGAATCCAAGCGCGGCGGCGATGGCACCGACCTCACCTCGATCCTGGTCAACGCCGAGGTCGACGGCGAGCAACTGTCTCCGGCAGACATCGCAAGTTTCTTTATCTTGCTCGTCGTCGCCGGCAACGAGACCACCCGGAATTCCATCTCCTGGGGCCTGAAGTATCTCTCGGACAACCCCGATCAGCGCGAGATCTGGCAGAACGACATCGACGGCGTCACCCCCACCGCGGTCGAGGAAATCGTTCGACTGGCCAGCCCGGTCACCTACATGCGCCGGACCGCAACAGCTGACACGGTGTTGGGTGGCGTCGACATTGCTGAAGGCGACAAACTCGCCATGTTCTACTTGGCTGCAAACCGCAACGAGACCCACTTCGACGACCCG
The DNA here is from genome assembly GCA_938038785.1 of uncultured Acidimicrobiales bacterium. Taxonomy (GTDB): domain Bacteria; phylum Actinomycetota; class Acidimicrobiia; order Acidimicrobiales; family SHLQ01; genus SHLQ01. The sequence goes on along the minus strand of CALHTB010000033.1, from coordinate 46,104 downwards.
CTGAAGTTCGATGTGCTGCGCGACCCGAACCGACACATCGGCTTCGGTGGACCAGGTCCGCACTTCTGCCTCGGGGCCCATCTCGCCCGACGCCAGATCGGCGTGATGTACCGCGAGCTATTCGAGCGGGTTCCCGACATCGTTGCCAGCGGTCCGCCCGACGTGCTGCAGTCGAACTTCATTCACGGCATCAAGCACCTGCCTGCCACGTTTACCCCGCGTTAGGGATTATTCATCCTCATCGACCGGCATGAAAAACAGGTCCAAGATTCGCTCGAACACCAGTGAGTAAATCGACCACGTCTTCGTCGGGTCGTCGTCGGGGTGATGGAGGTCGGCGGGCAGATAGTCAACCTTGAGGGCAGAACGAACTGCAAGTCCTTCGGTAAGCGAAGCTGCCGCAGCCTCCGCGTAATGGAACGCTGCGTCTCCGTACTCGGGCCGCGGCACCATCTGCAACATTTTCGTTGCGGGCCGGTAGATCGACGTGATGGTTTCGAGGCGGCCAGCCCTCTCGCTAGCTCGTAGCCAGGTCAGGAGCCGCTCGTCCCGGCCTCCCGGTGGTGCGCTGAGGAGAATTGCCCGCAACGCAATGACTATCCGCCACTCGACAATCTGTTCGATGGCCTGCACATGACTATTGCCCACTACACGAACGATCTCGCGGCGCAGCTCGAGGGGCGTCATGGTCTGCCCATGCTCGGCGTAGGTTTGCTCGAGGCGTTCGCGGAACTCCCGCGTCGCTTCCACTCGATGGCCCATGGCCCGCCCTAGGACTTCGCGCTGAAAGCTCTCCTGTGGTGCGAGCTCGTCGTCGTCTGACCAGACGGCGTAGGCAGATGATCTCGAGACGCCTGAGTCGCGGATCGCTTGCTCGAGGCTGACGGCATCGAGCCCAACAGAGATACCGACATCAGCGAGCGCGGCATACCCCGCCCGGATGAGCCGTTCACGTGTTTCCTCACTGCTTAGCCGTTGTCGTTTCTCCGCCGACATAGCTACTCCGTTCGTCGAGGATCTGGAGTGCGGGCTACGGCCGTGATCAATGTGCGCAACAGACCCTCCGATGTCATGCCCAATTTTAAGTACACACCTTTTCGGACATATTGTCCAGAAAGGTGCGGCTACGGATCGGTGTGGACGGCATCGTGGGAATGCACGAGACTGTCGACCCCTGGAAAGGTCGAGACCATGCCCCTTGCAATCGCCGCCCGAGACCTACGAATGGACTACGGCAATTTCACCGCAGTGGACGGGATCGACCTCGAGGTCGAGCAAGGCGAAATTCTCGCATTCCTTGGTTCGAACGGGGCGGGCAAAACCACCACGATCGAGATCCTTGAGGGATTCCGCAAACGCACCGGTGGTCAGGTTGAAGTGCTCGGCTACGACCCCGAAAAGGCACCGCTGTCGTGGCGTGAGCGAATCGGCATCGTGCTCCAAGAGTCCGAGCCAATCCCCGAACTCACCGCTGGCGAAGCAGTCCACATGCAGGCCGGCTACTACGAGTCGCCACGCGACCCACGCGAAACGCTAGAACTTGTTGGCCTCATCGACAGCGCCGACCACCGAACCCGCAAACTTTCGGGGGGGCAGAAACGACGCCTCGACCTCGCGCTCGCGCTGGTGGGTGACCCAGACCTGGTGTTTCTCGACGAGCCCACCACCGGATTCGACCCATCGGCGCGTCGCGAGTCGTGGGGAATGATCGAGGCACTTCGAGACCTCGGCAAAACCGTTCTGCTTACCACCCACTACATGGACGAGGCCGAGCAGCTCGCCGATCGAATTGTCGTCATCGGCGCGGGCAAGATCGTTGCGCGCGGAACCGCCGACGAACTCGCCACCAAGGTCGATGCCACCACTCGCATCAGTTGGCGGCCAAACCCATCCGATGCTCAGCCACCTGCAGCCCTTGGCGTGCGGGTCGAACCGGCAACCGGTATTGCCCGCATCGACACCACCGATTCGCTCGTCACGCTGCACCAGTTGACCAATTGGGCCACCGAGATGAGCGTGCCGTTACCCGAGCTGAACGTGGCCCGCCCGACCCTCGAAGACGTGTTCCTTCAGCTGACCGAAGGAGGTGGAGCATGAGCAACATCACTCGCATCATTCGCCAACTCAAATTCGATCTGCTCATCTTTCGACGTAACCCGGCAGCATCGTTCTTCACCGTCATCTTGCCGCTGATCTTCTTGGTGATCTTCACGTCTATCTTCGGCAACGAGACCCTTGAGAACGGCGCCCAAGTAGCGACCGTGTATGTGCCAGGAATCCTTACGCTCGCCATTGCGTCGGCCACGCTGGTGAACCCGGCCATCACCATGACCACCCGGCGCGAACGGGGGATGTTGAAGCGGGTTCGCAGCACGCCCATCCCTCCGTGGGTGTTCGTCTTGTCCCAAGCCTTAGCGGGCTTCGTCATCGCCGCCGTCATGACGGTGATCATCACGCTGATCGGGCGAGTGCTCTATGGCGTCGAGCTCCAATTCGTGACGCTCCCGAACCTGATCATCTCGCTGCTCGTGGGTGCCATGGCGTTCTCGGCGCTTGGCCTGGCGCTCACCACGATCATTCCGTCAGAGGATGCCGCCCCCGCTGTTACCAACGCCATCATGTTGCCGTTGTACTTCATCAGCGGCGTGTTCGTTCCTGCCGAGTCGACGCCGAGTTGGGTTGACACGGTGGGCAATATCTTCCCCGTCGCCCACCTCAACCAAGCGCTACAGGAGAGCTATAACCCGTTCGCCGATGGCGCAGCCTGGCCGTGGGACCATTGGCTGGTCATCGCCGCGTGGGGAGTTGTTGGGCTTATCGTGACGCTCAAGACGTTCCGGTGGACGCCCAACCGGTAACTGGGCGGTCTAGGCAAGTGCCCCAATGAGAATGAGAAGGGCGAAGAAGCCCCACACAACCATGGCAAGCCCACCGATAACCAACGCGGCAACCGCTTGGCCTTGGTTTGACGGGTCGCGACGCCCCTCGTCGATGCCCTTCTTCTCGTTGTAGCCCATGAATAGGCCTGCAACCGCGGGGAGCCCACAACAAAAGAGCCCGATGATCGACAGGATCAGCGAGGTTGTTGCTTGGCTGGATTCCGAGAACATCGCCGACTGCATTCCGCTACCCATCGGGGCTCCTGGAAAGGCCGGGGGCCCGCCGAAACCTGGGGTCACCGATGGCCCGCTTGGTGCCATACCGGCATCCACCGGGGGGTATCCCGGCGCGGGAGTGGTCGGATTTGGAGTGACGTTCGAGAACCCTCCCGGACTTGCGGTGTCGTCGATCGACGGGAAGCCAGCGTCCATGCCACCCGAGCCGGTCACGGGCATGTCGGGAACCGATGGCGTATCCATCGCAGGCATATCGGGAACCGACGGTGTGTCCATTGCCGAGCCTGCGACAACGGTCGGAATATCACCCTCGTCGATAGGAGTTGGGGTCTCAGGTACGGGGCTTGTGCCCACGATTGGCCGCGGCCCTTCGGTCCACGCCGCGCCATCCCAATAACGTTCGGTATTCGGTGGATCGCCTTCTGCGTGGTACCAACCAGGAACTGCTGAATCCGACATTTCGTCTACCTTCTATTCTTCCTGCTCAGCTGTCATTGCGGCGTGTGAACACCGGTTTGTCAGGAGCCGACCGATCCGCATCGTAGCGGTAGCCCATTCCATCGAACTCGATGAGGGCTTTTCGTGTCGTGATGCGATTCTGAATGATCCATGCGCTCATGACGCCACGGGCCTTCTTTGCAAAGAAGCTGACGATCTTGTGCTCGGCCGAGCCCTTGGCATCGAGGAAGACCGGTGCCACGACGGGCGCCTCAAGCGTGGCAGTGTCGACGGCGGAGAAGTACTCGTTCGAGGCCAGGTTCACCAGCACCTTTGCACCTGGGCTCTTGTCGATTGCAGTGTTGAGGTTCTCTGCGATCTGCGAACCCCAGTAGTCGTACAGGTTGCGACCCTTGTCGGTGACCAGCTTGGTGCCCATCTCGAGCCGGTATGGCTGCATGAGGTCGAGCGGTCGAAGAACGCCGTACAACCCCGACAGAATGCGAAGCGTCTTTTGTGCGTGGGTGAAGTCGCGCTCAGAAAAGGAATTGACCGCATCCATGCCGGTATAGACGTCGCCGTTGAAGGCAAGCAGCGCAGGACGCGCGTTCTCGGTCGTGAACGGACGCTCCCAGTCTTGGAAGCGCTCGTAGTTCAGCTCCCCGAGCTGGCCCGACACATGCATCATCGACGAAATATCGTCTGGCGACTTCGTGGCCATGACGGAGACCAGCTCGGCACTTTGGTCGAGCATTTCAGGCTCGGAGAACTTCTTCGTCGCCAGAGGCGACTCGTAGTCGAGCGACTTTGCGGGAGAAACAACGATCAGCACAACTCTGTGTCTATCCGATATCGAGGCGAATTTCAGCCCCCAGCGAGTCGTTATGCATTGCCTACGCGCGAAGCAGTACGACTGCAACGGCGATACTGATCGCTATTGCGAGCCCGATCGCTAGGAGCACTGCTAAGACAATCCACGGGGCGCGGCTACCGCTTCCCTTGGGCCTGCCGGGAGCCACCCGAGGCTGTTCATCACCTAGTTCCACCATGAGCAAACGCTACTCATGCGCCCCGATTTTGGGTAACCCATACGGCGAAAACTTACTCAGAGGCCTTCGTACGAGGAGCGCATCCCACTAGCTCGGCCCCACCGTTCGATGGTCTCGCCCATCGGTGTCGACGCTTCGCCATCGGCGAACGGCCAAATCTCTTTTCCGATGCGCAGCCAATTGCCCGTGGCATTGAGTTGCGCAAACAGCGCAATGACTCCCAAGTTGATGCGCTGCAGTACGACGAACGATGATGGAACGTCGAGCACCTTCTTCAACTCTCCCTCTTCACCGCTCGTGTCGAAGATGGCCTTTGCACCCGCTGCCGAATACTCCTCGGTGAACGTGAACTCGCGATCGTGTTGCACAAAGTCGTAGAAGTGCGAGAAGTAGTCGCCGATGAGTTCGTTCGAGAATGGCTGACCAGGCTTCAAGATTCCCGCCTCCTCAACCGTGCGGCGGAAGGCGGCGATGTTGGGTTCTAGCACCATGTCGGTTATGAGCGACTCGAAGAGGGCCGTGTCGGATTCCTCGAAGTGCTTGACCAACCCGAAGTCGAGAAACGTGACCTTTCCTTCGCCATGAAAGATGTAGTTGCCCGGATGTGGGTCGCCGTTGAATGCAGCAAGTCGGTAGATCGAGCCGAACGTGAATCGAAAGAGCGTTTCAGCCGCGAGGTTGCGTTCGGCTTCAGACCATTCGAGCACTTCGGCGAACGACGACCCGACCACGAGCTCGGAGGTGAGCACGCGTCGGCTGGAGTACTCGTCGAAGATCGGTGGCACATGGATGAACGGGTGCCCGTCGAAGTGTTTGGCGAAGTGGCGCTGGTTCTTTGCTTCGAGTTCGTAGTCGAGCTCTTCGCTGAGGCGATCACGAAGCTCCTCGGTAATTGTCGAGGTATCGATGCCTGGAAACATGACCCTCAAGGCGGTGAATAGCGCGTCGTTGGTACGGAGGTCGGACTCGATTGCCTCGGCAACGCCCGGATACTGCACCTTGACCGCAACGGCGGCTCCGTCGTGGGTGAGCGCTCGATGAACCTGCCCAATCGACGCAGACGCGATTGGCGTGCCGTCCCATTCGGCAAAGAGTTGATCGGGGTGCTGGCCGAGCTCGTCGACAATGACCGAGGCGGCAAGCTCGGCCGACATCGGCGGAGCGTCAGCTTGCAACGAGGCGAGCGTCATTCTCACGTTCTCGGGCAAACCAAGGTCGAGGTAGCTGGCCATTTGGCCAACCTTCATCATGGCGCCCTTCAAATTGCCGAGCGAGGCCACTACGTCTTCGGTGGTCTTCATCTCGAATTCGGCTGATAGCTCGTCTCGACGCTCGGCGGACGCAAAGGTTTTCCGAGCTTGGGTGACGGCCCATCGCCCACTGGTGCGAGCGCCAACCTTGGCCACCTCTGCGTTTCGTCCGAGGCTGCCGAGCGAGCTGACGGTTTCGGATTCGTTCGACCCGCGCCAGAACGCAACTCCGCCGCCGACGATTCCGAGGACGGCAAGAATGCCGACGAGCTTGCTCTTCACGGGGCGATTCTACGGCGGAGTCTGCAGTACGGGCGGACTATCCCACGCTGACAATGTCGCCTATCGACAAGGTGCCTTCGGCGAGGGGAATGCCGTACAACCGGCTCCACCCTGGCTGGTCGTCGTGGTCGACGCGACCGAAGTTCCGGTCGACGAAGCCAGCCGCGATTTTCGAGCATGGCGTCGCGTATGCAGACATTAAGACGGGAATGGCGCCGACCGTGATTCGCGAACCTGGACGAAGCGACGCCCAGTCGAGCCCGGACATGGTGATGTTCTCGCCTGCGAGCCCAGCGGTGACTGGGTGGCCCTCAGCGTTGAGGGCGGCAATGACATCGGAGCTCCACAAACACAGCGCCTGCAGAGGGCGCCCGTGATGGATTCGGTTGCTCTGCACGTCGCCGGCCACCCCGGTGCGGGCGATCTGCACCGAGTCGACCGCGCTCTTCGGAACACCACCGTTCGAGAGATGCAGGCCGGTGACCTCACCCGTGCCGGGCACAGGTCCGTAACCAAGGGCGTCACGAAGTTCTCCGATACGAGCCATCGTGTGCAGTCCGTGATGGGCACGTTCGAAGTCGTCATCGGGGACCGAGTCGAGAGACGCCAGCAGGCTGGCGATCGAGGTGCCTTCATGCTCAGCGTTCAGCTCGTCGTCGCTTAGTCCTTCAGCTGCCGCCTTAGCCACTATTGGTCCGACAACTTGGGTCGAGGAGAGGTCGGTTTCGAGACCGTAGAACGATGCCGAGAAGCCGCACAGTTCACACGTGGCATCGATGGTTGAATCGGTCATTGTTACTCCTCTTCATTGGCATCATCTTCGCCGGTATCGATGTACTCGGGCTCGAAATTGAGCATGGTGTGGATCTCTTGGCGGAGCTCGGGAATGCCGTTGCCTTTGGCGGCACTCACCCATCGAACTTGTTTGCGTTCGACACCGCACCCTTTGGCAAGTTCGCTCTTGCGCTTGCCGAGTTTGGACGACTTCACCTTGTCCTGCTTGGTCGCCACGATCGTGATGGGCAGCCCGATATGGCGGAACCATTCGAGTGATTGTTTGTCGAGGCCTGTTGGACCGATCTCGCCATCGACGAGCATCAACACGTGTTCGAGCGGCTCGCGCTCGATCAGATAGTTCTCGATCATCTTTGCCCACCGTTTTTGCTCGTGCTTAGGAGCTTTCGCATAGCCATAGCCGGGTAGGTCGACCAACCACTTGCCCGAACCTTCTGGCTGCATTTCGAACACGTTGAGCAGCCGAGTCGCACCCGGCGTCTTCGACGTCTTGGCCAGGCTCTTCCGATTGGCAAGGGCATTGAGCAGCGAGCTCTTGCCAACGTTAGATCGGCCCGCAACCGCAATCTCGACCAGCGAGTTGGGAAGCTGGCCGTGCTTGGCCGCCGACATGACGAACTCGAGTTGGAGAGGACCGGACACGTCGCCAGGCTAACCGCGCTGTGTTGGGAAGAAGCTGGCCGGTATCGGGGCTACCCTCGTGCCGTGAGCGAGCCCCCATCAACTGCAGGCGATGTCGACGCCATCGAGATCGATGTCGACGACTACCTGGCGCGCATCGGGCTCGACTCGCCGCCACCACTTTCACTCGTCGGCCTTACGACGCTGCAACGGGCACATATGTCAACCGTGCCCTTCGAGAACCTCGATGTGTTCGACCGGGTCGGTGTTCGGACCGACCTGGCATGGTCGATCGACAAGGTCGTCAACCGCAACCGAGGCGGCTGGTGCTTCGAGCTGAACGGGGCGTTCGCTACGCTGCTTGAGGCACTTGGCTTTGACGTGCGCCGACTCGGAGCCGCGGTGCTGCTAGACGGGCCAACCGTCATTGTTGACCACCTCATGCTCGAGGTGACCATCGATTCGGTGGCATACCTCGTCGACGTGGGCTTCGGCGATGGCTTCGCCACCCCGCTCGAGCTGGCACGAACCGGCCCCCAAGACGGCCATGTCGCCACCTTCGAGTTCATCGACAGCCCACAGGGCCTGACCCTCACCCGCCATGACGACGACGGCGTGCCCGAGCCTCAGTACCGGTTCAAGCGAACCGTCCGCACGCTCGACGAGTTCGACGAGGCGTCCAACCGTCTTCAGGCCGACCGCTCGCTTCACTGGAGTACTAAGCCGTTTGCTACCCGCCTGATCGATGGTGGACCCGAGCGGATCACGTTGTTGGGCGATCGCCTCAAGCGGGTCGGCCCAGCGGGGCAAATCGAGGTGCCTGTTGCACAAGAGGATTGGAATGACGTGCTAGCTGAACACTTCGAGCTGACCAGGTCGAGCTGACAGGCTTCACCGCTCGCGCTAGCGTCGGGCTATGGGCGAGAAGCGACAAAACGCCGAGCAACGACGGTTGTCGCAGGTGCGCGCGCTCAAGGAGCAGCACTTTCCTGAATCGGACGCACTCGAAGAAGCGCTCGCCGAGAAGGATCGTCGTATCGCCGAACTTGAACGCGAAGTCGACCTGCTTCGGCTCAAATTGTCGAGGACTCGTACCTCACCGGAAACAAACGCACCGGGTCAGCGTCACCAACACGGTGTGCTCTGAGTAACCCCGTTCGGACATTGGACGTCCTCGTAGATGGTGCCGTTCGCGACAACGTTGGTCAGGTTCGCTAGGCCGAACTTGGTTAGCCGCAAGCCGGCGTTCGAAAAGTTGACTCGATCGCCCCCAGCGCTCCAGAACTTTGCATCGTAGAGATCGGCGCCAGAGAAGTTTGTTCCGTTCATTGTCGTGTTGCGAAAGTCGGCGAGCGCCAGAGAAGTGTTCGAGAAGTTCGCTCCTGACAGGTCCGAGTTGTCGAAGTCGACAAATCGAAGGTCAGCACCGGCGAAGTTGACGTTACGGAGGTCCCGGCCAACAAGATCGACAACGCTAAAGTCACACGCCGATAGGTCGAGCCCAGCAAGAGATTGTAAGACCGATATTTGGTCGCATGCGTCGAGCGGTGCAGCAGTCGTTGTGGTTGTGGTTGTCGTGGTTGTCGTGGCCGTGGTGGTTGTGGTCGCGATTGTCGTGGTCGTTGTTGGTGGCCGAGTCGTGGTTGGAGCAACGGTTGTTGTTGGACGGGCGCGTGTGGTCGTTGGCTGTGGAGCGCGTGTCGTCGTGGTAGTTCGCTGTGCATCTGTGCCACTCGTTTGAACAGGACGGGTCGTGGAACTTTGAGATGGTTGGGTCGTTGTGGTCGACGTGGTTGTGGATTCCGGCGATGTTGTGGTCGTAGGTATCTCGACAGTCGACGGCTGGATCGGAGCAGGCACCGTCGCACGTGGGGCTCGAGTGGGTGGCGGCTGAGTGCGCTGCGCCGCCGTGGTCGTCGGTGTCTCGGTTAGGGGTTCCTCGAGGGCGAGAGCCTCAGGCACATCGACGGCAATGACTTCGTTGTCACCCTCGGGAAGCGCAGGCATCACGCCGCCCGCAATTGTCGCGAGCGACAGCGTCGCCGCTGCGATGGCATTGATCGCCGGGGTCGTGATGGCGGCGTTGGCGAACGGGAGATGGCTCAGCCATGAAAAAGGTGCCAGCTGCAAGCCCTTGCGACCCAGCCCAACTCGCATAAACGCCCGCACCACCTCGGGGTCGAACTGGGTACCACTGTGGCGAATCAGTTCGCCGCGGGCGTGCGCTGCGCTTTGGGGTTCTTTGTAGGACCGGGCAGCCGTGATTACGTCGAAGACGTCAGCCACGGCAACGATCTTGGCGCTCAGCGACATCTCGTCACCGGTCAGGCCATTTGGATATCCGTTGCCATCGATTCGCTCGTGGTGTTGCGCGACCGCATCGGCCCACTCGCCAAGCCAACCCCGCAACGGACCGATCAACTCGTCACCGGCTAGCGGATGGCTCTTCACAATCTCGAATTCATCGTCGGTCAGCCGTCCGGGTTTGTTCAGAATCGCCGACGGCACGCTCAACTTGCCGATGTCGTGAATCAGTCCAGCCCACTGCAGCTTCGACAGTTCGACCTTGGACAGACCAAGCTCTTCGCCGATGAGCTGAGAGTACGCCCGCACTCGTTCGGCATGGCCACGGGTGGCACGGTCGTGAGCCGACAGTTCACCTAAGAGCACAAGTAATGAGTCCGCAGCTTCAGCGGCAGTATCACCAATGCCGCGGCTCTCGAGTTGTTCGATCTGCTCTGCGAGCTTTCGGCTGCTGCCAGAGCGAAGGGCAATGCCGAACCGTGAAGGTGCCTGATCCGGGAAGATCAGTGACATCTTGAGCAAAGCGGGCAGCGGCAGCAGTCGGTCGATCATGCGCTGTGTAACGAACATCACCGCTGTTGACACCGAGCCCAAAACAAAGAAGCGGGTCCACCACTGTCCTCGGGTCTCGGGTATCGCCCAAAGATCGTTCAGAACGAGGCCAGCGGCGAAACCTGCCAGGAAAGGCACGACAAAGATCGCGACTCGCACGAGTCTCGCCAGCCATACCCGACCACTCCACTCGTTCTGACCGTCCGTCTCCGGATCGGTCACGCCGCGTCCTGACCACTCGCAGGGACGTAGCGACGTCCTCGTCCGACCGCGTCGGTGAAATGCGAGATCAACATCTGACCGATTTCGGCGAATCGGTCTTCGGGAACGACTGAGACAATGAGCAGGCAGTTGTCGATCGCGTCAGTCTGGACGATCGGGCGCATGAGCAACGATGCGCAGCTATCGCCGACGTTGTTCTTGAGCTCGTCGAGCATGTCCGTGCCATCACGAAGGTCGCGGACGATAAATCGCAGGATCCGGTCACGCCCGCCGATCGATGACGGCGCTTCCATTCGGCTCATCAGCTCCCAGCCTTCGCCGACCGCGCGAAGCATTTGGGCGCGCTGCTCTGCGTTGCCGAAGAGGGAGTCGACGTTGTCTTCGCTCTCGGCCCAGTAGAGCTTTGGTTGGGTTGGTCCTGCCGCCGTCTCGTATACCTCGATCTTTGGGTCATCGACCAGCGCTGACCACGGCTGCTTGCTGAGGAACACTGTCAGAGGGATCTTTGTTGGCTTCTCGACGGGCCGCTTCCACTTTGTGGGGTTGCGGAGCATGGCCACCTGGGTTCGCCGGAGAAAGGCGAGGTACGCAACTGGGACGTTGAGGTCGACCCCAAGGCGTCGAAGGGTATTGATGGTCTCAAGGCCGCGCTCGGCAACCTCGTTCGGCGGCCACTTGTGGGCTTCTACGACGAAGTCCTCCACCTCATATGGGAGCACTGCGTATGCGTGTCCACTCGCATCGTCATTCCAGTCGATTTCGGGCTCGGGATGGGGTGGACGTTCAGGGACGTTCCAACCCAGCTCTCTGAGCTCACTCCACAGATTCTCGGGGTCGTCGAGTCCGGGAAAGGAGAAGATCAGTTTTGGCGCCAGGTTGGCATCTCGAACTTCTACATTTGCTTTGACATCGACAACGAATGACTTGTCACTCGCCATGAGTACGCATTTCTCTGATTTCACGGGGCCCAGACGGGATGAAGCCCTCTTTGTCCTGTCGGCGAGTGCACCAGAAAAATTGAGTGGTCCAGGGGTCGAACATAGGCCGGGTACTCTGAGCCACATGCGGCGTGAACATGCATCGAGAATGGCCAGCTGGCAGGAAATCTCACGCCGGTACCGCGACGTGTGGACCGGCCGTGGTCAGGGTGTTGCAACCGACGGAAGTAGTTGGTTTGTCACCCAGAACGACAAGAACCCTGGCGTGTCGCGCTACTCGCCTGATTTTTCAAGGCTCGAGGCCCGCGCGGAGATCCCTCGGACGCTAGCTGGCCATGTGGGAGCCGTGTCGATCGTCGATGGGGTGGTGTCGATCGCGCTCGAGAACCCCGAGGCTGTAATCACCTTCACACGAGATCTCAAACACCTCGATACGGTCTCGATACCGCGGGAGGTCGAGCGCGACGGCATACCTCACCTCGCCTGGTGTTCGATCAACCCGGCGAACGGCCTGCTCTATACATGCGATTGGAACTTCGCCAGCGTGCTCGAGGCCTACGATCCAACAACCGGCAGCCCCCGGCCAGACAGGAACATCACGCTGGACGAAGAGGTGCATCGAGTGCAGGGGGCGGCGTTTACCCCGACTGGCGTTGTGTACTTAGCCGCCGACGACCGATTGAACCTTCGCGAGTGGTTTCGGACGTTCATCGGTGTGGACGAGGCTCGCGCCCAGTTCCCGGGCATCCATTGCTTCGATGTGGCGACGGGGGCTGAGCAGGACTACCTGCGGGTGCCGGTAAGCAAGTGGCCTCCGTTCCGCGAAGAGATCGAAGGTCTCGGCGTGGGCGAAATGGCGATCGACGGCGTCACCGCACACGTGCATCTGTCGTACTTGGTGAAGGACCACACCTGGCGACGCGACTCGGTGATCGTGAGGTCGTTCGTCGTTGACAAGCCACACGAGCTGTAACAGGCGCGTCTTGCTCGGGGTTTCGACCAACGTTCTCGATGGTCGTGTGAGAGGCTGGGCTTCCGACACATAGGGAGCGTTATGTCTTTGACTCGATTCGTTCGCATCTTCGCCCTGCTCGCGGCGCTGGCGTTGTTCGCCAGCGCATGTTCGAGCTCGAGTCCCGACACCGATGCGGCTGCGCCCGACACTGACGCCTCCGAACCGACAGTGGCGACCGAGGAAGACCCTGTCTCCGACGGCGTGCCCGAGCCCGAAGAGGACGAGCCGGACGACGAGACGAGCCAAGACGAAGCCGACGACCCGGCCCCGCAGCCAGAACCCGAATACGCGTCGGGAAGCTGCGAGTTCGATCCACCACCTGAGTTCGAAGCCGAGTGTGGATGGCTCACCGTTCCCGAGAATTGGGACGACCCGTCGGACACCGACACCCTTCGGTTACACGTCGCTACCTTTACTGGCCCGAACACGCCATCGGATGCAACACCGGTGGTGTACTTGGAAGGCGGTCCCGGCGGCAGCACGTTTGGCCTTATAGGCCTGACGCTTAGCGAGCAGTTCGGGCCGATACTCGAAGACCACCCGTTGGTGATGTTCACGCAGCGGGGCTCGGCGCTGAGCACGATCGACCTCGAATGCGAGGAGGTCATCGACTTAGGTCTTGAAACCATCGAGCGAGCTCCCGAAGATGGCGATGTCGACCTGCAACTCGGCGTTCTCCAAGAATGTGCCGATCGGCTTGTGGAGGAAGGCGCTGATCTCAGCGCGTACCACACTGTCGCGTCTGCAAACGATGTCGACGCACTACGCGAAGCGCTCGGCTACGAGCAGTGGAATGTGCTGGGCATTAGCTACGGCACCCGCCTTGGCCAGGAGCTTGTGCGCAACCACCCCGACGGCGTTCGGGCGCTGATTCTCGATTCGATTCAGCCGACCGACCCGACCCTTGGTTCGCTCGCTGCGATTCCCACAACGTTCGAGGGTTCTCTCGACCAGCTTTTCGCCGGGTGTGAGGCCAGCGCCGAGTGCTCGGCGGCAAACCCGAACCTCGAAGAGAGGTTCCGGGCCGTCGTTGCTAAGGCCGACGCCGAACCGTTCGAGCTTGAGGCGGCCGATCAAATCACGGGCGAAACCTACGATGCAGTGGTCGACGACACCCGGCTGGTAGGTGCCGTGTTCCAAGCGCTCTACCAGCCAGAGGCGTTTGCTGCGCTGCCAGAAATGGTCGAGCAACTCGAGAACGACAACACCGACGTGTTGGCCACGTTGATCGGGCTGGGGATTACGAACGGCCCGTTGATCTCACATGGCATGTACACCTCAGTGATGTGTCACGACTTCTTGGCCGAGCTCACCCCGGCTTCGGCTTGGGACGCAGGCGCAACCGGCGACGAGCTGTTCGATGACAACTTCGGTGAGATCTTCGAGGAAGAAGCAACCCAGTTCTGCGACGTGTTCACCACAGGCTCGGCGCCCGCATCGATTACCGAACCGGTGACATCGGACGTGCCCACGCTGATGCTGGCCGGCGCGTACGACCCGATCACCCCGCCGAGCTTTGCCACCGCAGTCGAGCCGGGCTTCTCGAACGGGCAGCTGGCGGTACTCCCTCACGTTGGACATGGCGTTGTTGGCGATGATTGCGGCATGTCGATCGCGCTTGGATTCTTCGCCGACCCCGCAGCCGACATCGACCGTTCATGCATCGAGACGTCGAAGGAGCCGAGCTGGCTTCCTGGAAGTCTCGAAGGGTTGACGTTCGAGCCCTTCGAGGTGTCGTTCCTAGGCGTAAAGGGCGTGGTGCCCGAAGGGTGGACCAGCCAGGGACCGGGAACCAGCATTCGAAGCGACTCGAACCTTGCTCACCAGACGGTGTTGATCCAACAGGGTGGACCAATTCCCGCCGAGCAGTTCGTAGATCTGTTGGCAAGCCAGCTCGGTGGAGAACCGGTTCCGGCTGGCAGCTTCGATGCCGGTGGCCGAACCTGGGATGTCGTCGACATTGACGCGGCCGTTGGGAACATCCGGGCGTACGTGTTCGACGACGCTGGATTCACGCTGTTCGCGGCGGTCTTCGGGCCTGCGTCAGACTTGCCCGACGTCGAAGCAAACCTGATGCCCACCGTGCTCGAGAACTTGCAGCAGACGTAGCTGGTTATTGACCATGAGGGCGGTGGTGGGGCTTGTTGGCGTTCTGCTACTGGCCGCGTCTTGCACGTCGAGCGACGATCCTGCTTCCGGAACTGACACGACCACTCCATCAACCGTAGAAAGCCAGACAACTTCGTCTGTTGTTCACTCGGCGTCCGACGGCGAGCCAGCCGAAGCGTCAGATGTTGACAAAGCTCTGCCGGTCAACATCCACCTTCCCGTTGTACCCATCGTTGCGTTGCCCGACCTGTCGATCCTCGATGATTCACAGCGTGATGCTGCGTCGGCACTTGGCAACTTTGCCCGCGGTGATGGTGGCCTGACGGTGCTTGACGCAGCTTGTGAGTCCGATGGTGGGCAACTTGTGTACGAGGGGTCGAACGGAACGAGCTTCTTCGACATCAGCCCCGACGGGTCAGGCACCTATGTTGGCCTTGGCCCAGACGGCACGATTTCGCTGACGATCGAAGATGATGGATCCGGCACCTACGTCGATAGCGGGGGCAGTGCCACCACAACCATCGTTGTCGAGGCCGACGGTTCGGGTTCGTATGCGTCATCGCGCAGCGGTGTCGTGATTGCCATCGAAGTCGAGGAGGATGGCAGTGGCACGTACCGGGCCGTCGATGTCGACGACGCGGACACGACTGCAATCGAGATCGAGGTCGGTGGGGCCGGCTCTTTCGATCGGACAGACGCTGCAGGAGCGTTGAGTATGAGTGTTAACGCCGACGGTTCGGGTGAGTATCGCAAGACGGGCGACCGCTCGGCCACCATCGTCAAAAGCGCCGACGGCGGTTTCGAGTTTGCGGCGACGGGAGCCAACGCCGAAACACTCGAGGTCCTCGCCGACGGTTCGGGGGTGTATCGGCGAGGAGATGGCCTGTTGATCGAAGTCGATGCTGACGGCAATGGGACCTACACCGACGCGGAAGGCTCCAACGCCTTCACCACCGACATCGGCATTCTCGACCCCGCCGTTCTCACCGCGTCGCCGATGCCCGAGTTCGCCGTGGCCGACAGATTTCCTCCGCTCGACACGCTGGGTCGTCTTGAACCTCGATGTCGCACGGTGCTTCGCCTCGACGCTGACGTGCTCTTCGATTTTGACGCGGATGAATTGCGTCCCGAAGCCCAACCGCTTCTCGACCAGGTTGGTTCGGTGTTGACCGAGAACGCCCTTCAGGTTGAGATCCACGGACACACCGACGCCATCGGCACCTCCGAGTACAACCTCGATCTCTCGCAGCGGCGAGCAGTATCAGTCGAGCGCGCGCTCGTCGATCGGGGGGTGACCACAATCGCCGAGGTTTTTGGGTTCGGCGAAACCCGACCCGTAGCTTCGAATAGAGACTCCGCGGGTGCTGACAACCCAGCCGGCCGGCAACTCAACCGTCGCGTCGAGGTCGTGCTACTCGACTCATGACGCGAGAAAGCGCTCGACGCGCTCTTCCACCATCTGACGCACCGCGCTAGTACTGTCGAGCGCGGCACAGCCGTCAGCGAGCTGCTCGGCCAGCTCCACGCCCTCGGCCACCATTCGGTCGGGGTCGACGTTCCAGTGCCTCGCCTCTCGACGAAGCGCTTCTTTGCCCACGAGCGCCAAGTCGACTGCACCGCCAATGGTCATGGCTGCCTCATCCTTTAGTCGAGGAAACAGGATCGTGGGCACAGTGTCGTACAGCGGGGCCAACCGCACTCCGCCCGGCCGTACATGGAGCAATGCCAGGTTCTTTCCGTGAGCATCAGAATTGCCGGTGAGCGCAGTGAATGTCGCAACTTGCGCTAGCCGGTCAAGATCGTGCAGCGGGCTCACGGAGTAGGCGTCAAGTAGCCCAGCGATCTGAGAAAATTCGGGCCCGCCACCGCCACGAAACCGGCCTCGGTCTGGCAGCTCATACTTCTGTTCATACCGAAGCCCCAATGCTTGGCAAGCATCTTCTTGATGCACCCGAGAGACCTGCCCGTCTGAGTCGACTACGCGATCGAACCGCTCGACAATGAGGCAATCGATCGCCCCGATTGCGACGACCTCTACATCGACCGAGGTCAGCCCAACCGCCTTGGCCAGCAGCATGACTTCGGCCTCGGCACGTACCACCCCGGGGTGAGCTTGGCTATCGAGCTTGAGGATGTGCGTTGATAGCTGCCCACCAATGGGACGAGCCCAACCAGAGCCGTCGGCAACGAGCAACAGCTTGTTCTGCAGTCCGGCAATGGAAAGCTCGGAGTCGTCGTGCACCCCGAGCGGCCGAGTTGGAAGTGCCTCGACCTCGGCCCGCAGGTCATCCTCGGACAGCGGCAAGGCGCTCGGTCGGATTGACTCAATCGGGCGTTGTGGATCACGAATCGAGATCGCCCCTGCGATGTCGCGTCCATACTGTGCGATCAGCCCGTAGGTGTCGTTGGCAGTGACACCAGCCCGCGCGGCCAGACCTGCCCGAAAGTCTCCCTCCGGGAGCACCCCGTCGAGAAAGTTCGTTGGGTCGTGTGGGCCGGAGTTGACTGGCAGCGAACAGGAGAGCAACGAAAGCCCTCGGTACTTCTTAAGAACCGCGTCGTCATATCGAAGCTGCATCTTCCGCCGATGCTCGGTGATCGTGCCGACTAGCTCGTCGGCGAGAAAGACCTCGAGCGACTTTGGCCGCTCAGCCATGGACGGGTTCATCGTCAAAGCTGATAGTGATCGTCGCGCCCATCCTCCGCAAGATCCGGAAGACGTGATTGGTCACCAGACTTGACCTACCTCGTTCAAGCTTTGATAGGTAGTCGCGATTTAGCCCAACCTCATTTGCGAGGACGGCTTGGTTCTTGCCAAGTACGCGTCGCCGGTCGGCAATGACTTGGCCTAAGTCCTCCGGCGTTCGGATGTCGTAATTCACTTCGAACCTTTCAATGTGCCCATTCTGTCTATCTTCGACAGGTAGGGAATATGAGCCTGTATAGGCACATCTTTACGATACAGCCAACTGTGCCTATATTGTCCTATGTCGTCAACTAGGCTGTCGCACCTACAGCCTCACACACGAGGGCGAGGCAGTCATCGACATGGCTCATGCCCAGCCCGTGTCCAGCTTCCGGCAAGAGCCGCGCGTGTCCATACGAGGGCAGCGTGTTGATCCGGTCGACGAGAAGGTCGACGTCGAAGGCCCACCTCGATATGACGTTTCGTTAGCGGAGGAGGTGGGATTCGAACCCACGGAACCTTGCGGTTCACACGCTTTCCAAGCGTGCCGATTCGGCCGCTCTCGCACTCCTCCAGACAACGGTGCACGCACCGAAGCAAGGCATAACGATACAACTACTCGTCGACACTTCCGGTCGACAACTGCGGAGGTCTACATGGTCGCTACGCGAGCTCCGCTCCCCCAACCCGAAATCCTCGACACTTCCGGTCGACAACTGCGGAGGTCTACATGGTCGCCCGCTCCGCTCCCTGTTTCGCTCGGACTTCCGCCGAGATCCGCGGAAGCTTCCAAGTTCGCTACGCGAGCTTCGCTCTCCTCAAGCGCTTTCACTCAGCGAGGTTTGGAGCGCCAGCGACAAACTCGGTTAGTGAGCGAAGCGAACGGCGGGCTCGGCTCGGCGGTGCTAGACCAACCTCATGCATGAGAAGCCTGTCGCGATCGTTGCCAACGCCAAGCACTACGTTGGCCCGGCGCTAGCCACGGTCATGGCCCAGGCGGGCTACGACCTCGTCCTCGGCGAGCCCGCACCCGAGACCATTCAGGCAGTCACTGACGCCGGCGCCGACAGTTGGGTGATCGACGGGGTTCTCGACCTGGCCGAACCATCAGCGGCTCCCCGCTTGGTCGACATGGCGATGGACGCCTACGGCCGCATCGACTCGGCCGTGTTCTTCACCGGCGAGATCGTGCTGGGCAAGTTCACCGAAGCCACCGACGACGACCTCGCCCGAGTGATGGCGGGCAACATCGAATCGGTGTTCCGTTCGCTTAGGGCGTTCGTTCAGCCGATGCTCGACGCAGGTTCGGGACAGATTCTGGCAATCACTAGCGCCTCGGGCCTACGGGTAACTCCGGGCGCACCGCTGTACTCGGCTACCCGAGCTGGCGCGAACATGTTGGTCAAGAACGTCGCCGCCGAGGTTGCCTCCCAGGGAGTGCAGGTAAACGCGGTCGGCACGAACTTCATGGACTTCCCTGGCTTTCGGGCGGCCACCGGAGCCGACAACCCGAAGATCATGGCCAAGATCGAAAAGAACGTCCCCATGGGTCGCCTCGGCACCATGGAGGAGTTCGCACAGTTCTGTCGGGTGTTCATCGACGGCACAGCCAAGTTTCAGACCGGCCAGGTCGTCGGGTTCGACGGCGGATGGACTGCATGACCCTGGCGGGCGTATCGCTCTCGACCGAGCGCCTGACCTTGCGGCCGTGGCATGTCGATGACGCGCCACGGTTGCTCGAAATGCGCGGCAACCCCGAGCTCACGAAGTGGCTGGGCTCGCCCGAGCCGTGGCGCAACATCGATCAGGCCACGAACGAGATCGCCATCTGGAACCGGCACAACGACACTGACAACCCGTTCGGCACCTGGGCGATCACACTCTCCGGCGGTAGCAACCATGACGGCGAACACGGATCTCGGCGGGAGTCCGAGCGAATAGTCGGCAGCACTAACCTGTCTCGAATTCGGATGGGCGAGGAGGTGGAGGTCGGGTGGTATTTGCACCCTGACGCCGTGGGCAACGGCTATGCCACCGAGGCGGCCAAAGCGGTGATCGAGTATGGGTTAACCAACGGCGTGCCGAGGATCTGGGCACTGATGTGGCGCAACAACTTCGCGTCGGCGAAGGTCGCCCGTTCGGCGGGCATGCGAGACCTGGGCGTCCTTGTCGACCCCTGGTACGGCAGCGAAGACGATCGCTATTCACAAATGTTCCTGAGGTATTGAGTGTTTGATCACCCCGATTTTGATGGCCATGAAGAGGTGCTCTACTGCACCGACGAGTCCGTCGGACTGCACGCCATCATCGCCATCCATGACACGACGCTTGGTCCGGCCGCGGGCGGCTGCCGCATGCACCCGTACGACTCGGCCGCGGACGCGCTAACCGATGTGTTGCGGCTGTCGAAGGGGATGACGTACAAGAACTCAATCGCCGGGCTCGAGCTTGGTGGAGGTAAGTGCGTGATCATCGCCGACCCAGCCTCGCCACAAAAGCCCGAGCTCCTTCGAGCATTCTCGTCGTTTGTGCAGCGCCTCAACGGCAGGTTCTGGACTGCGATCGACGTCGGCGTCGGCCCAGCCGATGCGGACACCCTCGCCGAACAATGCGACTTCATCTTTGCGAACGCGTCACGATACGAACCTGGCTTCAACCCTTCCCAGTTCACTGCACTCGGCGGCTTCAGTAGTTTGCTGGGGGCGGTGGCCCATGTGTTCGGTAGCGACGAACTGGCTGGTCGACGTGTGGCGATACAGGGTCTTGGTGCGACGGGGTTCAACCTCGCACGCCACCTGCACGATACCGGAGCTGAATTGGTCGTAGCCGACGTGCGAGACGACGCCGTGGCTGACATCGTCAAGCAGTTCGGTGCCACCGCAGTTGCTGCGGACGAAATTCATTGTCAGGAAGTCGATGTGTTCGCGCCGTGTGCAATGGGTGCGGTACTCAACGACGAGACAATCCCAGAGATCCGCGCGCAGATCGTGTGTGGCATGGCAAACAATCAGTTGGCCGAAGATCGCCATGGCGAGATGCTCCGCAGTCGCGGCATTACTTATGTGCCCGACTACCTTGCGAATTGCGGCGGAGTGACTGGCGCAGCACCGGTGATCTATACCGAATCGACCGCTGACGAAATCGACTCGCGCATCAGAGGGCTACGCGAACGGACGATGGACGTCCTCGCTCGGGCCGACGCCGAGAACCGTCCGTCCTCACAAGTCGCCGACGCCATCGCCCAAGAGCGGATTGCCGCCAAGGTTTAGCGCGTGTTGGGTCGTACCCCTCAAAGTATGGGTTGGTCCCGATGCTCCTATTGGTGTCAAGTGGCGTGTTGGGGTTGGTGGTGTTGCAGGATTCGCCAGATGTGCCGGGCGATGTAGCGTTTTAGTTTTCGGATGGCTTCTCGTTTGGTTTTGCCTTTCGCTATTTGTCCGTTCATGTAGTCGCGTGTGGGTTGATGGCTTGACAAGCGGACTATGACGATGCGCCACAGGGCGTTGTTGGCTTGGCGGTCACCTCCTCGGTTGAGTCGGTGCCGTTGGTTGCGACCACTAGAACAATCCACTGGGGACACCCCGCACAGCGCAGCGAACGCAGCTTCTGAATGAACCCGCTCGGGATTGTCACCAAACGCGATCAACAGATTGCTCGCTGTATCGGCACCAACGCCATGCTCTTCCATCAGCTCGACAGGCGCGACCCGATGCACGAGCCGGTCGCGGTGTTCTCCGAGCTCATCGATTTCTTCGGTGAGTGCTGCGGCTCGCCTCGCTATTGAACGCATCGCGACCTTGGTGACATCGTTAGTGCTGTCCGATGGCCGGAACCTCGATGCTGTGCGCACCAGCTCCAAAGCAGATAAAGATCGAAGCTGATCACGGAGCTGTTCAGGCGCAGTCACCACCAGGGCTCGAAGCTGGTTAATGGCCTGAGTTCGGGCTTTATGCGCTGACCGATGGGCGATACGAATCGCCCGTAACGCTTCGACATCACCGTCATTGCCGCGAGGCTGACCGTTGGCGTCACCAGCCTGAACAGCCCTCGCAGCCCCAACAGCATCGGCTGTGTCGGACTTGCCGTGCCGGCGCCGATGTTGACGGTTCGGCCGGTTCACCTCACGAGTCTCCACACCTTGATTGACGGCGTAACGAGCAAGCCCAGTTCCCCAAGAACCAGTCCCCTCGATACCGATCTTGTCGATCTGTCCAAACGATTCCGCCCACTTCAACAGCTGCCGATAACCGACCCCTGTTGCCGGGAACGTTCCTGTTGCTAACAGCCGCCCCATTGGATCGAGTGCAGCCGCGACATGGTCATCGCGATGTGTGTCCACACCGACCGTGACCGAATCGTCGGTGTCTGTCATTGTTGTCATTGCCTTCCCTTTCGTTGTTGAGGGTTGGCACGCATCATCGAAGCTGCGGACAGCACTGTGACGGGACTTCTTGCTCAAGCTCCTATCAGGTCACGTTCGCTCCGTCGATGCATGCCCACAGCGGCGGTCCTCCCAGACTCGAGCGGACAAATCGGGACAAAGGCAAACAAGCCAGCGGGACCAAGAGTCACACTCGAGCTGGGAGGACACACCGCAACATCATCACAGCGGGACCAACCGCGCTGCGAAGCGCTCGTCAGGTTGAAATCTATTGACAGCGATACGCGTGCGCCTATCGAAATTCGGTTTGGGGCCGATATCGTTGTGGTACGCCCGCTTTGCGGTGTGACGGTCGGGTCCTGTGCAACAGGGACTCGTGAACCGGGTCAGGGCCGGAAGGCAGCAGCTCTCAGCGATGCTTCCTGTGTGCCGCAGATCGCCTGGCCGTCACTCCACAGAGCGGGCGTTTGCGCGCTCGTAGTCATCTGCGTCGACGCCAAGAAGAAGAGAAAGAACCCGATGAGCAGGCGTGCGCTAACTACGCTCGTCTACGAGGCGGGTCAACTTAAATCTCAGGAGATAGTCATGTTTACCGAATTCCGCGAATTTCTCGAGAAGTTCAACGTCATCCCAATCGCTGTTGGCCTTGTGCTCGCCCTGGCCTTCCAGCCAATGGTTGATGCGGTCGTTGGGCTCGTGTTGTCGATCGTTGCGAAGCTCATCGGCATCGACCCCGACCCAGAAACCGGTGCATACAGCATCACCGACATCGCAGTCGGCGGCATCGACATCGGCTCGGTCATCAACGCCATGATCACCTTCGTACTGATTGCGTTCATCGTCTTCATGATCGTCAAGGCAATCGCTAAGGCCGGTGCGCAGACCACCCCAGCCGCGACCCCAGACCAGGACCTCCTCACCGAGATCCGCGATCTCCTCAAGGCACAGCAGCGCTAGTTACGATTCTTCTGTAGAACGAAACCGAAGGGGCACCGGCGTTACGCCGGTGCCCGTTTGCGTTTTGCGGCAATACGCTCACGACCATGCACCCAATGCAAGTGCTCCATTCGATGAGCAGCGGCAGTCAAGATCCCAAGGGCATCGATCGCGAAACGGTGCGACGCGTGTGGGGTTTCTCCAAGCCGTACCGGCCAATGGTCGTCGGCTTCATCTTCCTCATCATCGTGAGCTCGGTGATTGCCATCATCCCGACGTTCGCCTTCCGCGACATCATCGACGTGGTGATCCCCGAACGCGACAACGGCCGCCTTACCTGGCTTGGCCTCATCGTCGTGTTCGCCGCCCTCGGCTCGGCCATTGTGTCGATGGCGGAACGCTGGTTGTCGAGCCGGATTGGCGAGGGCATCATCTATGACCTTCGCGATCGACTGTTCCGTCACGTGCAAAACATGCCGCTCGGCTTCTTCACCCAAACCCAAACCGGTGCGCTGATCTCACGCCTCAACAATGACGTCATCGGCGCCCAGCGAGCGTTCACCACGTTCCTGTCGACCGTCATCGGCAACGTCATCAACCTCGGCATCACGTTGGTCGCCATGTTCGCACTCGAGTGGCGCCTGACGCTGCTGAGCTTGATCATCTTGCCGTTCTTCCTCATCCCGTCTCGTCGGGTTGGCGCCCAGATGGCCGAGATCACCCGCGAGTCGATGCAGCTCAACGCATCGATGAACACCACGATGACCGAACGCTTCAACGTCAGCGGAGCAATGCTGGTGAAGCTGTTTGGCCGGCCGAAGGTCGAGGCCGACGACTTTGGCATGCGCGCTGCCCGAGTCCGAGACATCGGAATCCGGTCAGCAATGCTGGCTCGGGTATTCATGACCGCCATGACCCTGGTGGGTGCGCTCGGAACCGCAGCCATCTATTGGATCGGTGGTCGTATGGCAATCAACGGCACGATCTCGGTGGGCGACCTGGCCGCGCTGAGCTTGCTCGTCGTTCGCGTGTACCTGCCGCTCACCGCGTTGTCGAACGCCCGAGTCGACGTCACGAGCGCGCTGGTCAGCTTCGAACGCGTCTTCGAGATTCTCGACATGGACAACCCCATTGAAGACGCTCCCGACGCCACCGAGCTGACCAACGTTGCAGGCCAAATCCGATTCGACGGCGTCACCTTCACCTACCCCGGCGCCAACGAGTCGACGCTCGAATCGCTTGAGGAGGCTTCCGGACGCCGGATGCCGAGCCGCGGCCCTGGCAAGCACATGTCGGCAGGAATCACGCCGCTCACCGAGACATCGAATGCCGGTCCTGTCGAAGAACGCGAAGTTCTAAAGGGCATCGACCTCGACATCGACGCGGGCCAGCTCGTGGCCATCGTTGGGCCGTCGGGCGCAGGCAAGTCGACACTGCTCAACTTGGTCCCCCGCCTCTACGACGTCACTGGTGGAACGCTTTCGATCGACGGTCACGACATTCGGTCGGTGACACAGGAAAGCCTTCGCAATGCCATTGGTGTGGTGAACCAAGACCCGCACATGTTCCATGACACGGTCGGGGCCAACCTGCGCTACGCCAACCCCGACGCCACCGACGAGCAACTGGTCGAGGCAACGAAGGCCGCTCGTATCTTCGAGGTGATCGACGCGCTGCCCGAAGGGTTCGACACCGTTGTGGGCGAGCGGGGCTATCGACTTTCGGGTGGCGAGAAGCAACGTCTCGCCATCGCCCGCATGTTGTTGAAGGACCCGGCCATCGTCATTCTCGATGAAGCGACTAGCCACCTTGACACCGAGAACGAAGCGCTCATCCAAGAAGCGCTGGTCGACGCACTCGACGGCCGCACGTCGCTGGTCATCGCACATCGATTGTCGACCATCACCTCGGCCGACCAGATCATCGTCGTTGACGACGGTGTTGTGGTCGAACGCGGCACCCATGACGAGCTCCGGGCGCTCGGCGGCTTGTATGACTCGCTCTACGAGAACCTGGTTCGCACCGATGCAACCCCGGCTGATGCCTGAGCTCGAGCGGGAACGGAGCGAAGCGCAGTGACCATGACAGCGAGCGCGGATCTCGGGCGGGAGTCCCGAGCATGAAATTGCTCTCGTGGAACCTAGCGATGCTGGAACGGTCGGCGCAGGCTCCTGGGTCGGTGCGTCATGACATGATCGAGAATGCGGTTCGAGAGTTCACCCTCGACGTCGCGCCCGATGTGGTGTGTTGGCAGGAACTGCCAAACAAGGTGCCGTTCGTCGAGACGCTCGACCTGATGCAGGCAACTACTCGGTCACACAGTGGCCAGATGGCGACGCTGGTTTCCAAGGACTCCCCTCTTGCAGCGAGTGAGCCAACGATCGATGTGGTCGATGGTGTTGGTCTGCTCACCACGTTTCCCGAACACGACGGTCGTCCCGCGTTCACCGTGGGCAACGTGCACCTCGAACCGGGCAAGGGTGGTGTGGGGCGCCGGCTCGAACAGTTGGGCGAGCTCGTCTCGAAGAGCCCTACGGAACGTTTGCTCATCGTTGGCGACACGAACATGCGGTTGGCCGACGTCGAGTTTGTCGTCAACGCTGGGTTCGATGCTCCAAAGCCGCCGCGGCCCACGTGGAACTCGAAGAAGAACCGCTTTCGCGACGAGGGTTACGAGTTCTCGGCCTACTTCACTCGCATGTTCGCCAGCCCCGGTATCAAGATCTCCAACACGGTGGTGCACGACAAGCCCACGACTATCGACGGCACCAAGTTCTACTGGAGCGACCACTTTGCAGTGAGTGCTGAGCTCACTGTCAGCGCGGCCAGGTAACGTCGCTTTCCATGACATCGGAAGCGGAGTCGGGGCTGTTCGCCGAGAGCGAACTTGCATCCCTGAGCCAAGACGTAGTGAGTGAGGCCAATAGCCCTCCTCCTGCGCCGCGCAACGAACCAAGCTTCACCGTTGCGCAGCTCAACGACCTCATCAGCACCGCAGTTGTGCAGGCCTTTCCCGACGACCTGTGGGTTGAGGGCGAGATCAGCAACCTCAACCGATCGCGGTCGGGCCATGTGTACTTCGATCTCGTCGAGCCGGTTCAGCCGGGCGTGCCGGCGGCGGCGAAAATCTCGGTGGTGCTGTTCAGCCAGACCAAGCAGATCGTCAACAACCAGCTGAAACGAAAGAACGTCGGCCGGCTTGTCGATGGAATGGCTGTGCGGGTTCGTGCCGCGGTCGACTTCTACCACCAGCAAGGTCGCCTGCAGCTACGGATGACCGGCATCGACCCGCGCTACATCCTTGCAGCCATGGCCGCCGAGCGCGACGCCCTCATCACTCGCCTCCACGCCGACGGTGTAACCCAGCGCAACAAAGCCCAACCGTTTCCACTTGTGCCGTTGCGTATCGGCCTGCTCACCAGCCGTGGCAGCGCTGCCGAAGCCGACTTCACCAAGGAACTCGAGTCGACCGGCTTCGCGTTTCAGATCACCTCGTGCGACACCCGGGTGCAGGGCGAAATGGCGCCCTCGACACTGATGGCGGGGCTGCGCACAATGTGTCGCCATGACGTCGACGTCATCGTCATCATTCGCGGTGGAGGGTCACGTGGCGACCTTGCGGTGTTCGATAACGAGCAGCTGTGCCGTGCCATCGCCGACGCGCCCGTGCCTGTCATCACCGGAATTGGCCACGAGGTCGATCGCAGCGTCGCAGACGAGGTCGCCCACACCGCCTTGAAAACCCCTACTGCTGTCGCCGCCCACCTGGCCGCTGCCGTCGACCAGTTTGTATCGGCCACCGAGTCTCGGTGGGACGCCATCCACGTCGTTGCCAATGTGCAATGTCAGCGGGCCGAACGAGAGCTGGTTTCCCTGGCTCGCCGTGCCTCGCTGGCCGGCCGTGAAGGTCTAAACCTCGCCGATCAACGTTTAATCGAGCAGTCCCGCCGCACCGCACGCGCCGGCCGCGAAGGCCTCATCGCCGCGGACCAGCGCCTCGCCGCCCAAACCGTCGAACTCCCCAAACTGGCCGATCGCATCCTGCGCT
Organism: uncultured Acidimicrobiales bacterium; assembly: GCA_938038785.1. Lineage (GTDB taxonomy): Bacteria > Actinomycetota > Acidimicrobiia > Acidimicrobiales > SHLQ01 > SHLQ01. The sequence continues at coordinate 19,362 of CALHTB010000033.1, read as the reverse complement.
CGGCTACCACCCAACTCGGCCACATCGATGCCCGATTACGCGCCGCAGATCCAGCGGTTCTTCTTCGACGAGGCTGGTCGATTACCAGAACCGCGCAGGGAGATGTCGTTCGGGCAGTGGCTGATGTCGATTCAGGCGACACACTGGTAACTGAGGTCGCCGACGGCTCGATCATCAGCAACGTGTCCGTCGTCGACCCATCTCAGGAAGCACCTACATGACCTCAACAAACACCGACGCCTCAACCGAGCTCGATTACTCGACCGCGGTGTCCGAGCTCGACGACATCCTCACCGAGCTCGAAGACGAGGCGCTAAACGTTGACATCTTGACCGAGCGAGTCAAGCGAGCTTCCGAGCTCATCACCTTCTGCCGTGAGCGCATCACGTCGGCCAAGCTTGGCGTCGAGCAAATCGTTGCCGACCTCGAAGAGCTCGGCGATGCCGAGTGACCATTCCTGACGCACTGACAATTCCAGCGGGGCAGGTCGACGACCGACTTCGCGCCGTTCTTAATGGGTATCGCGAGGAGTGGGGTGTTCTCGATCCGTTGTTCGGCGAGACCATCGACCTGCTGTCGACGCTGGTTCTCGCGGGAGGCAAGCGCGTTCGCCCAGCGATGGCGCATTGGGGTTTTGTCGGCGCAGGAGGCGACCCGACCGACCCTGCTATCGCCAGCCTCGGTGCGGCACTGGAACTGCTGCAGGCATTCGCACTGTTTCACGACGACGTTATGGATGGCTCACCTACCCGTCGGGGCGAACCCACCGCCCACGTCCGAGCGATTGCCGACCACGAAGCTGGCAGCTGGGGCGGCGAGGCTCGCCGATACGGCGAGGCGGTCGCAATCCTTGCGGGTGATGTTTCGCTTGTGCTGTCCGATGTGTTGTTGGCCGACGTCAATGCCGAGGTGCGGCGGCTGTGGAACGACCTGCGTATCGAAGTGAACCTCGGCCAGTTTCTCGATGTTGTCGGAACCGCTCGGGGGGATGTTCCGCTGGCAACCGCCGAGCGCATCGTCGAATACAAGACCGCCCGCTACACCATTGTTCGCCCCTTGCAAATGGGCGCCGCCCTCACCGGCCGAACCGACCTCGAAGAATCGCTGGGCAACATCGGCACCCCGCTTGGCATCGCCTTTCAGCTTCGCGACGACCTGCTTGGCGTGTTTGGCGAAACCGAGCTTACGGGCAAGCCCGTCGGGGATGACCTCAGCGAGGGTAAGCCCACACCGCTACTTGCTCGGGCTCGTGAAGCAGCTACACCCGACCAGGCAATGGTCCTGTCGACCGTAGGTTCATCGCTCAGCGTCGAACAGATTGCCGACATTCAAATGGTGTTGGTCGACACGGGTGCAGTCGCCGATGTCGAGTCGCAGATCACCTCACTTACTGGCGAGGCTCTCGATGCCATTGCTCGTACGCCGCTTGCTGGCGATGCGAACCAGCGCCTCACCGAGCTCGCCGAATTCCTGGCCGCGCGCTCTAGTTAGGCGCTTGGCCTTCGGAAAGTCGTGAGTCCTAGGCCGATTGGGGTTCGGCGATCTTGGCGGCCGATGTCGAAGTTCCGTCGGTTAGGTCGAGAGAGTTCACGTAGTTCGAGATCGCTTCGGCCACGCGCAGGCTGCGATCGTTCGACACGGTGGATGGCCAGGTGAGGTAGAACCCCTTACCCGTGGGTGTGGGTTGCCCAACATGGACGAGCAGATCATCGGCGACGAGTTGGTCGACGAGAAACCGCCAACCAAGCGCTACGCCCGCACCAGCGATGGCCTGCTGGATCACCAGCGGGTGATTGTTGAACAGCACCCGGCGCTGCCGGTCCGGAAGGTCAACGCCGTTGGTGGCGAACCACCCGTCCCAGGACATCCATTCACGATGGCCCTCCACCTCGTGAATTCGGGGTGCAGCGACGAGATCTTCGGGCGAGCTCCGAGCGTTGAGCCCAAGTCGTTGGGCTAAGCCAGGCGACGCAACAGGAACGACCACTTCGGGGAACAGAAGATCGTTGCAGACCCCTGGTCCTGGTGCTGGGCTGAGCTGGGTCACGGCGTCGTAGCGGCTGCGATCGAAGGTTCGACGTCCGTCGAAGATCGTCATGCGCACGTCGATCTCGCCAATGGCGTTCTGTAGTTGATCAAGCATTGGCACCAGGATGAACTGGGCCATGCTCGGCCCGGTCGCAAGTTCGAAGGTCTCGACGTCATGGTCGAGTTTGTCGAGACCACGCTCGACCGCATCGAAGCCTTCGCCTACGGCCGAAAGCAGCACCGCGCCGGCGTCACTCAGTCGGCTGCGATTGCTCGTACGGATGAACAGCGTGTGCCCAATTGAGGTTTCCAGCGAACGAATATGGCGGGTTACTGCGGGTTGGGTCATGCCGAGTTCGTCGGCCGCCGCCGAGAAACTTCCCAGCCGACCGGCGCTCTCGAAAACAGCAAGCCGCTGCAATCGATCCACCTTCGCCACAATGTTACGCACGTCACATGTTGTCATGTTATGCAAGGCCACGTCCATACCTCCCGCTTGCATGTCCCAAAGTTATGCAACGCGGTGGGGGTCACAGATACCCCCCACCGCACTGCAAACACACCGCCGTCTCCGGTGGTGTCACCCACTGGCTTCTGACTAGCCAGCAGCGAGTGAAGCCGCGATCCAGCTATCGGCTAGGTCACGGTTTTCGGCGATCCAGTCCCCTGCGATCTTGGCGACCGCATCGTCAGAACCGTCCGATGCATCGAGCGCGATGCCCGCAATTGCAAGGTCGATCAGAGGCGGCTTGAACTGGTTGAACATCTCGCGTGCAACAGGTTCGTTCGCCAGCCAATCCTTATTGGCCGTGATCTCGATATCTGCTGCTTCCCAACCGGTTTGGCAACCGTCTGGGCCCTGAAGACAGGTGTCCTCGCCAAGACCTTGATACCCAAGAGTCTCGCCGCATCGCTGGCAGTATGCCTCACCGCCATCAGCCTCGAGCGGGTTCGAGTCGTCGAGAACCGAGTCGTTAGCGACCGAGATCCACATCGTTGTCTCACCCGGGATTGCCTGCGCCAAGTACGAGGTAGGCGTCCAGGTGTACATGATTGCGGGCTCGCCCTGTTGCGCCTTCACCAGGAACTCGGCGAACATTGCGTCGTAGCCGGCCTTTATCTGCTCGAGCTGATCCCACCCTGCGAAGAGAATCTGCGACTCCATAATGTCGTCGCAGGTCCAGTCCTCTGGGCAACCAAAGAACTCGCCCTTACCGTTGCCGTCGGAATCGAGCTGGCTCCAAAGGTCCTCGTCGTCGTTGATCTGATCAAGCGTGGTGATGCCGTTATCCTCCGCCCAGCTCTTTGTCACGAGCCAACCCTGGAGGCCGCCACCTTGCATGAGCGAGCCTTCGATTCGCTCGAGGTTGTCGCCTACCTGGCTGCCGTCGGGAAGTTCGCCTTCCCACCAGCTGAGGTGGCCCGGGTACCAACTGTTGGCCCAGAAGTCGATCTCGCCGTTGGCCATTGCCTGGTACGCAAGGTCAGGTGCGAACTCGCCGGCTGATGGTGGTGATACGGCGTAGCCCATCTCTTCGAGCAGGTTGTGGAGAATTTCCGCCTGCACGTAGCCCGATGACCAGTTGCCTCGACCCATGGTGATGTCTCTGCCACCGCCCGGGAGTGCGTCTCCCTCGGGTTCGGCCTCGGCCTCGGTCGCGGGTTCAGCCTCGGGTGCCGGGTCGTCTTCCTCTGCTTCGGGGGTGACTTCATCAACCACCTCACTTGCAGCATCTGCGGCCGCGTCTGCTGTGTCAGACGCGACGTCGCTCGCCGTGCTGCCACAGGCAGCTGCAACGAGCGAGAGTATTGCGAGTAGCCAAAGCCACGCGCCCTTCTTGAATAGCTTCATTTTGTGATCCCCTCCTATGGGATGTTTGCCACTCAAGCTTGAAGACATCGCAGCTTCGCCTACAGCCCCTTATTGCTTTGGCCAGCCCCCAGGTTGTGATGGGCTTCGCGAGCGATGGGCCAGGCAAACGTTGCGACATGGCAAACCTGCTCCACGGGGTAAGGCGGATTGAGAAGAATCTGCGGGCCGTACCGACGTGCAAGACTGCTCAAATGTTTGGCGGCCTCGGCGAGCACGTGAGCAACGACTCACGATGGGAGTATCAACGCTTCGACCAGGCCGCGTTCGCCTTCGCTGTGCTTGCGCCGGTAATCATGTGGGTCGCGGACGTCATCAACAACGGAACATCCTGGCCCCGAGCCAGCATCAGCGCATACCACGACCTGCTCCCCGCCGGAGCCTTCTTTATGCCGCTCACGTTCTCGATCGTGATGTTCATCGTGAACGGCTGGTTGATCACGGGTCACCGAATCCACATTCTGATGGGCGTCTACGGGCTTGGCGTGCTGTTGTTCGACGAGAAAGACGCAACGTTGCCCGTGCACTACTTCTTTGCGATTTACTTCTTCTTCGTTGGTGCGTTCTTGGAAGTTGCGCGCCACGATTCGCCCGACGACTGGAGCCCCGGTATGTGGCTGGTGATGGCCCCGGTCCTTCCGTTCTGGTTGCTCGTGCGCCATTACCGCGAGCTCATGACGCGGTGGCGTCCGGCTTTGGCGATCGTCGCGCCGTTTCCGGTGATGTGGCTTGTTGGGCTGGCATGGCCGTGGCTGGGCGAGCGCTGGTTGTTCTTCGCCGAGTGGTTAGCGCTGTGCGCCCTGGTCACCCAATACCTCGCCGACGCTCGGGCACACGCAACGACCGAGGGGTCCTGCAATACGGCGCACTAGGGAGGAAAATGGTCATCGAGCCGCTTGAGTTGGATGGTGACTTCTCCAGAACAGATCCTCGACGAAGCCAAGCGTCGACGCACGTTCGCCATCATTTCGCACCCCGACGCGGGCAAGACGACGCTCACCGAGAAGTTCCTTCTCTACGGCGGTGCACTCGGCACCGAAGCTGGTTCCGTGAAGGGAAAGCGCGGCGGGCGTTCAGCGACATCGGACTGGATGGAGCTCGAACAGCAGCGTGGCATCTCCATTACCTCGACGGTGCTGCAGTTCCCGTACCGCGACCACATCGTCAATCTGCTCGACACCCCGGGTCACCGCGACTTCTCTGAAGACACCTACCGCGTGCTCGCAGCAGCTGACGCGGCGGTCATGGTGCTCGATGCGGCGAAGGGCATCGAGCCGCAGACGCTGAAGCTATTTGAGGTGTGCCGCGACCGTGAAATCCCAATTCTCACGTTCATCAACAAGTGGGATCGTCCGGCGTTGATGCCGCTCGAGATCCTCGACGACATCGAAAAGCAGCTGTCCCTCACGCCCACTCCTCTTTCGTGGCCGGTTGGCTCATCAGAGGGTTTCCGCGGCGTCCTCGATCAGCGAACGGGCGAGTTCGTCCGATTCACCCGCACGGCGCGAGGTGCGACTATCGCTCCAGAAGAACTTGTCGAACCCGAGCGCGCCATCGCTGAAGAGGGCAGCCTCTACGAAGACGCAGTCGACGAGCTCGGCCTACTCGAAGCGGTCGGCCAGAAGTACGACGAGGAAACCTTCCTTGCCGGAGTGACCACGCCGGTGTTCTTCGGTTCGGCATTGACGAACTTCGGTGTTCGGCTCTTGCTCGATGCGGTGGTTGACCTCACACCTTCGCCTGAAGCGAAGAGAACCGACGAAGACGCATTACGCGACATCGACGACCCGTTCTCGGGGTTTGTGTTCAAGGTGCAGGCCAACATGGACAAGGCCCACCGAGATCGCACCGCGTTCTTTCGAGTGTGCAGCGGCAAGTTCGAGCGCGGCATGGTCGTGACACACGAGAACAGTGGTAAGCCCCTCGCCACCAAGTACGCGCACACCGCGTTCGGCACCGACCGCGAGACGCTGGATGAGGCGTGGCCCGGCGACATCGTCGGCCTGGTCAACGCCAACGACGTACGTATTGGCGACACGTTGTGGCAAGACAAGCAAGTCCGGTATCCGGCGATTCCGTCGTTCGCCCCACAGCACTTCGCCATTGCCCGAACGAAAGACACCAGCCGCTTCAAGCAGTTTCGTAACGGCGTGAACCAGCTCGACGAAGAGGGCGTCGTGCAGGTGCTGCGCGACATCGATATCGGCGACCAAGCCCCGGTGTTGGCCGCGGTTGGCCCCATGCAATTCGAGGTGGCGACCCATCGACTCGAGAACGAGTTCGGCGCACCCGTCGAGCTGTCGATGACCAACTACACCGTCGCCCGACTCACCAACGAAGAGTCGTTCAAAGAACTCCGGGCCATGCAAGGCGTCGACGTACTGTCCCGCTCGGACGGCACGTTGCTCGCACTGTTCGAAAGCCCCTACTGGCTGGACCGCCTCATCGGCGAACGCCCCGAGCTCATGCTCGAAAAGCTCGTAGCCGGCGCCGGCTAGCTCAGACACTACGAATCTGTGGAGTCTGGTGTTCGATATTCGGTCACCAGACTCCACAGATTCGTGCCTGACACCGCGGCAATTACCCGCAGGTAAGCTGACGGTCGTTCGAAAAGCTAGGAGCACCCATGAGTGGTTTGGTTGAAGGTCGCGTCGCAGTAATTACCGGAGCGGGTCGTGGCATTGGTCGCGAGCACGCGCTGTCGCTTGCGAGCAAGGGCGCCAAGATCGTGGTCAACGACCTCGGCGGCGACGTCAACGGCGAGGGCGGCGAGCTCAGCCCGGCCCAGTCGGTTGTCGACGAGATCGAAAAGCTCGGTGGCGAAGCGGTAGTCAACGGCGCCAACGTTGCGAACTATGACGAAGCTGGCGACATGATTCAGCAGGCCATCGACACATTTGGCGGGCTCGACATCCTCATCAACAACGCCGGCATCTTGCGTGACCGCATGGTCTTCAAGATGGAAGAGTCCGACTGGGACGCAGTTATTGCCGTGCACCTCAAGGGCACGTTCAACCCCATCTCACACGCGTCGAAATACTGGCGCGAGCAGAGCAAAGCCGGCAACCAGCCCGACGCTCGCATCATCAACACCTCATCGCCATCAGGCATCTACGGCAACGTCGGCCAGAGCAACTACGGCGCAGCCAAGGCCGGTATTGCATCGATGACCACCATCATCGCGATGGAGCTCGCCAACTACGGCGTTACCTGTAACGCCATTGCACCAGCAGCGTTCACCCGCATGACCGAAAACCTGCCTGGCTTCTCCGATCTGACCGAAGAGCAAAAGGGCGGCATGGATCCACGCTGGATCGCGAACGTCGCTACATGGCTCGCATCGCCAGAGTCGGCCGGCATCACCGGACGCGTCTTCGACGTTGTTGGCGATCGCGTCGGCGTAGCCGAAGGTTGGGTTCTCGGCCCGCACGGTTCGCAGACCGACGAGCCAGAAGAGCTCGGCCCGCTCATGAAGCAGATCTGCAACGATGCTCGCCTGAACTCAAACATGTTCGGCCAGCCTCAAGACGGCAACGGCCGCCCGCATCAAAACAACTGACGCTACGACCGTGCCTCGTCGGCTAGCCGTTCTGCGAGCTCTCCAAGCCCAACGAGTTTCGCAGTGGCGATGACCTCATCGACGTTCACGTTCCCGTAACTCAGCAGGGCCATGATGTCGCGGTACTGGCGTTCGGATGTTTCGTCTGTCAACGCGTACCACCGGATCTTTCGTGCCGTGACGTCTTCGGGTGAAGCCACCCAGACATCACCGCTGGTGAGCTGCATGCGAATACGACGCTCGATCATCACCTCGTTGAAGGGCGAGGAGTCGAGAACGAAGATGTCGACCTTGAGCCCGGTTTCGTGATGGATCAGATTGAACGAACTTGACTGGTCGACTGCTTCATTGATCGCCGATTCGGATACGTAGTACCTATCTTGCAGCTCGATAAGGCGCGCAAGCGAGTCTCTTGCTGTCATCACCGTGAAATCGATGTCTACGGTGCTTCGAGGCTCTCCATAGAACGACGCAGCAACAGACCCAGTCAGCGCATAAGTAATGTCTCGCGCATCGAGTTCCTCGCCGAATGAGACTGCGAGGGTTGCGGGGTCGATCATGGCATTTGAGCGCGTCGGATCTCGGCGATGGCATCGTCTGGGATTAAGCGCACGAAATCTGCGCCGTAGCGGCGCTCAAGAAGGTGAACCATCACGTCGCCTTCGTTTGCACCGGGGTGTTGCCGCCGAATGCCGGCTTTCGCGATTTCGGTGACTCCTCGGGACATGGCATCGAGCATCTCAGCGCGTTCGGCGGGCGACTTCGCGTTAATGATCTGTCGCTGCACTGCCGCACTCTCAGCGGAGGTATCGATTGGGGGTCGAGCCATGCATTCCACTCTACGTTCGAACCCTGACACGGGCGCCCCTTGGGACAGGCATGCCCGTTTGGCGTGGGAGCTACACGTCACCCGCTAGTTGTATGAGGCTGAGCCTGCTGGGGCTAGGACTACCCAGGTTTGGCCTGGGGCGAGGTTGACTTTGGCGCCTGCGCCGTCGGTGAGGGTGTATGGCTCGTGGCCCTTGTTGCGACGCCAGGCTCCATCGGTGACGGTTCCGTCACGGAACACCAAGGCCTTGCCTGAACCGATGGTCTCGGCATCGACCGAGGCCGAGTCAATCTGGCTTGGCACGTAGGGCACGAACAGCACGACGACGTTGGTTGGGGCAAGCGCAATGCCCTCTCGGGTGACGTGGGCAGATCCACTTTGTGAGCGGACCCACTTCGAACCGTTCCAGTCGAAACGGTATGGCGAACGTGCCTGCAACGACACCGACGATGCGGCCTTGGCCGTGGTTGAACTGGCAGGCCCGTAACTGAACACCGCGGTTGGGTTTCGCTTACCGCCACATCCGCCAAGGCTTGCTGGATCGACAAAGAGGTTGTCGGGGGCTTTGTACCGGCCGTCACGAGCGAAAGGTGCTCGGTCGGTGTTGATGAAAGGAATGAGGATCGAGTTGTCGGCAGCGAACTTGATCTGGCGGGCAACACCTTGGTTGCTGCCCGAGTAGGCGAACACTGGTTGGTTCAAGTTCTGCGTGATCTGGATGTCGGTAGTTCGACCCGAGCGAACGGGCCCTACGTTCGCTGGAAGCTGAGAATGGAATACCGAGAAGAAACGGGTTGCGGAAGCTTCGATGCGCTCTTCAAACACGATGTCGGCCTTGTCCAGGCCGGTGAGTGCTCGACGGCTAGCCGAGCTGTTGTTCGAGACCTTGACGACCACCGCGGGCAATCCCGACGGGATGTTTGCCGACAGGCCGGTGAACGGAGCTCGCTGGTTCGTCGGTGCACCTAGGCCTGCTGCACACGATGGACGAGCAATCGTCACTGGCGCTGGGCCCGATGTCGCAGCAGCCGTGGTGGTCGTGGTTTCGGCCGAATCGGTTGCGTCGGCCGAAAGCGAGACGTCCTGTTCGGGTTCGGGCGCAACAGTGGTGGGAATGTTGAAGTTCGTTTCGCCATCCATTGGGTCAAAGGGCAAGGGAGACGGAATGGAGCTGGCAGACGACGGAGACGACAGCTCACGTGCGATGGTGGTCGTGGGGGCTTCGGTCGTGGTCGACGTCGTTGTGGTTGTGGTCTCCTCGGATTCGGTTGCGAGGTCGGAGGAGTCACCATTTCTGCCGGCGACCCATGCAATGAGCAGAACCGCCACCAGGAAGCAGGCGCCGCCACCAAGTATGAGCTTGCGTTGGTTCACGAACGAACCGCCGAATTTTGAGCAGACATCCTCCATCATCGGCACTTGGGTTGATGAAATAAGCCCTCGCCCAAAGATGGGTCAATCGAACTACTCGGGCTGAGCGAGCTAGCTCAGCCGAGCTGAGATTGCCTTGAGGTACCGGCCTTGGGCAAAGGTCACCGGATGGTCGATGGCATGGCCGAAGTGTTCGACGTTCGATGGCACTCGCCCTTGGGATCGCATGGCTGCTTGCACCGTCGAGGCAAGGTCGTCCGCGGTTACCCGAGACGAACACGACGCTTGCAGCAACACGCCACCAGGGCGAACCAGGGGCAGGGCAAGCTCGGTCAGCTTGCGATAGGCCCGAATCGCGCCATCGCGCTCGCTGGCGCGGGACGCGAATGAGGGAGGGTCGACGACCACGATGTCGTAGCTCTCGAGCTTGGCACCGAGGTCGTCCATAACCTCAAAGGCATCGCCAACGGTTGTTTGGTGCCGTGTGTTGCCGGTGCGGTCGGCGTTGTGCGCCATGTTTCGGATCGCCGTCTCGATGGCCGGTGACGCGATGTCGACGCTGTGCACCAGCGCCGCGCCACCGGCTGCAGCATGGACGGAGAACCCGCCGGTGCAGCTGAACACGTCAAGCACTCGAGCATCGTTTGCCCACGTGCCCACCCGCTTGCGGTTGTCGCGTTGGTCAAGAAAGTGGCCGGTCTTCTGCCCTCGCAATACATCTGATTCGAACCGCAGCCCGAGCTCGTCGAAGAGCACCGGCCCATCCGGCTCCTCGCCGAGGACGACCATGCCATCGCGCAGCGGTGAGTTTTGCGTGGCGTCTGCAGCCAGCCGTCCCAAACGAAGGACAATCCGAGTGGGCTGCACTACGTCGTGCAGTGCATCAAGTACCGAGTTGAGATGCGGCAGCCAGGCCACCGAGTACACCTTGACCACCAGGGTCGTGTCGTAGCGGTCGACCACCACGCCGCCGAATCCATCGTTCTCACCGTGGATGAGGCGCATGCCCGTGGTGTTCGATGCTTCTAAGGGAGCCCGCAGAGCAATAGCGTCGGCAACCCGAGTGCGCCAGAACGACTCGTCGATCTGTGTGGGTTTGCCTCGGTGCAGCATCCGAATGCGTATCGGCGAATCGGGGTCCCACAGGCCTATGCCAGCAAAGGCGCGGTCAGCATCAAAGACGACAGCAAGCGCCCCAGGTGCGGCACCGGCGTCCGACACCGACGTGATTGCCTTGTCGTACACCCACGGGTGCCCGCCACGAACCTGACGCAGCGCGTCAGGAGTGAGACGGATAGCTAGGCGTTTGCCCGGCAACGGCGGAAGGTCAGAAATCACCCGACAAGTGTGCCTGCAAAGTACGCCGGACAGCGGAAAGCCCGGAACGGACCTGCAAAACGCAAATGTCCGCCCCGGAGGGCGGACAAATGATTGTGGAGCCTGGGAGAATCGAACTCCCGACATCTTGCTTGCAAAGCAAGCGCTCTACCAACTGAGCTAAGGCCCCGCTAGGTATTTCATTGTATCGGGTCCTTCGGCAGAACAACATCGGCATTTAGTTTCTGGTGGGGATCACACCTGCAGATGTGAACAGAATATTGATTTGTTCCAAAGGATCGAATTTCCCATGCCGATGGGGGTTTATGTGCAGGTACAGGGAGACGCAATGACCGACACCGCAACCGACAACACACAAGTAGCAGTAGAGGTGCACCCGCGGGCCATCCGCTGGATGCACTGGTTTAACTTCCCGATCATCTCGGTGATGATCTGGAGTGGCCTCCGCATCTACTGGTCCTTCGACTTCACCCGAGTTCCTGGCGAGTTCGGCGACAACAACCTCATCCCCAATGTGGTCTACGAGCAACTCGATCTCGACCGCAAGCTGGCGAAAGGGCTGTCGTTTCATCTGAGCTTCGGCTGGCTTCTCGTTATTAACGGCCTGGCCTACCTGGCTTACCTCGCGTACAGCCGGGAATGGAAGCACATCGTTCCCCGGCTCGGTGACCTGAAGAACATCCCCGCCACAATCCTGCACGACATGGGGTTGAAGAAGGAAGCACCCGCACACGGCCAGTACAACGTCATGCAACAAGTGGCGTACAGCACCGTGTTGGTAATGGCCGCCATCATCGTCGCCACCGGGTTTGCGCTCTTCAAGCCAACCCAACTGGCGTGGTTGACGAATCTCTTCGGTGGATACGAGCGAGCCCGTGCCATCCACTTGCTGATGACGTTCGGACTATTGAGCTTCTTCGGCGTGCACATCGTCCAAGTGATGCGGTCCGGATTCGCCAACTTCTGGTCGATGGTCACTGGATACGAGCTCGAAGACGTGACCCCTGACGACCACACCGACGACAGCCCTGGCGCCGCCGAGATCGACGCCACTCCAGAAGAGGAGCTCGCCAATGTCTAACGACAACGACTTCTATGTAAGCCCTCGGCGCACAATGACCGCCGAAGAGTTCGAAGGCAAAGGACGCCGTTCGTTTCTTATCGGCCTGCTCGCCCTCGGGCTCGGCGGGGCCGGCATCACCGAACTCTCTCGACAACAGGCACCGGGCGACCGAATCGCGGCGCCGTTGCGCTCGGTGCACGACTTCAACTCTGCGATCTGGCAATCGTTCTATAGCCCCGACCGCCTCTCCCCCACGTTCGACCCATCGGAGGCGGGACCGATCCGGATCAACGGCCGCCATGGTGTGCGCAACGAGATCGATCTCGATGCCTGGACACTCGATGCCATCGGTCCTGATGGTTCGACCCTCGGACAACATGTCATTGACGACTTCACGTCGATGCCGTTCGAAGAGATGACGGTCGAGCACAAGTGCGTGGAAGGTTGGAGCCAGATCGTCACCTGGGGGGGCACCGCATTCGCAAACTTCGCAGCGCTCTACCCTGATGCTGCCGAAGCCGAATTCGTCAACATGGAAACGCCCGACGGCGTCTACCAAGTGAGCCTCGATCGCGACTCGATGTTGCACCCCCAAACCCTGCTTGCGTGGGAGCTCAACGGCGAGCCGCTCACCCAGCTCCACGGAGCTCCCCTACGTCTCGCGATGCCCCACAAGTACGGCATCAAGCAGATCAAGCGGATCTCTCGCATCGAGTTCAGCAACGTTCGCGGGCCCGACTATTGGACCGAACGCGGCTACGACTGGTATGCCGGGCTCTAACCCACGGGTAGTCTGAATACATGACGACATTGGCCTTGACGATCTTTGGGTTGCCGTTGCTTAACGTCATCATCGCGATCGCCATGGGCTATGCCATCATTCGCGTTGGGTTGATGATGCTACGCGGCATGGCTGCTCCAATCCCCGAGCCACCTCCGCCCGGCGACCTGCGCAAGGTCAAGATCCAGTTCCAGTGCGAGATGTGTGGCACCGAAGTTCGCATGACCATGTCCACAAACGAGGACCCCGAACCGCCTCGGCACTGCATGCAGGAGATGGAAATCATCACCGGAGCCCACGAGCTGTAATTTTCTCGGACTTCCGCCGAGATCCGCGGAAGCTTCCAAGTTCGCTACGCGAGCTTCGCTCTCCTCGAACCGCTTTGGACCAAGCGACGTTTCAGCTCGGAGAGATGAAACTCGAGTTCGGGGAAGCCCGCCAAGGGCTGAGCCGATACGACTTCCGCCGAGATCCGCGGAAACCGACATGGTCGTCCGCTCCGCTCCCTCCCCGATAGCGCCCTCTGAATGCGACGTTTCAGCTCGGAGAGATGAAACTCGGGTTCGGGGAAGCCCGCCAGGGCTGAGCCGATACCGCTACGCGAGCTTCGCTCTCCTCAAGCGCTTGGACCAAGCGACGTTTCAGCTCGGAGAGATGAAACTCGAGTTCGAGGAAGCCCGCCAAGGGCTGAGTCGATACGTTTTCCACAGATATCCACAGGCCAAGCCTGGAGATTCACGCCTGTGGTCCGCATTGTGGAACACCACAAACAACATGAACAACATTGGCAACATGGATAGCAATAGTGACGGCATGTGCTACCAAAACGCAATGGTTTCAGGGCTTGCGCTCACGATGTCAGAGCAATCCACTGACAAAACGGCACCTGTGGGAAACCTTGTGGATGCTGTGGATTACGTCAACAACCACAACAAATACCACCGGTTATCCACAGCGTGTGTGGAAACCTGTGGCTAACTACACGCCTGTTATTTAGCGCAGGCGGGTGGCGGTGATGATGCCGCCGAGAATGAAGCCCAACCCGAGCAAGGTAAAGGCGTTGTTCACTTCGCCCCCGAGCAGCTTCGTGTAGTTCAAAAAGATGATGATCATCCCAATTGCCAGCAAGCCGAACAGAACCCAAGTCACCCAAGGGGGGCTTGGCTCGGTGCTTATTTCACGCACGGTCTCAACAGATGGCTTGGCGTTATGTGGCTGCGTGCCTTTTGCGGTGACACGGCCACCTTGGACACGACGCTTCTTGGGACTCGACATGGCCGTCAGTGTAGGCCACGGCGGCCCGATAGCGTAAGGAAGCCATGACCGACATTTTGGTGATCGACAACTACGACTCGTTCGTCTACAACATCGTGCAGTACCTCGGGCAGCTTGGAGCGAACCCGATCGTGAAGCGAAACGACGAGATCGACCTTGCCGAAATCGACGATATGGGCCCCGACGGCATCTTGATCAGCCCTGGTCCAGGCACCCCGGCCGATGCCGGAATTTCGAACGACGTCATCCGCGATGCGCCAGGCAAGCGGCCGGTCTTTGGCGTATGCCTCGGGCACCAATGCCTCGGTGAAGTATTCGGCGGAACCGTGAGCCGTGCTCCCGATGTCATGCACGGCAAGACATCGATGATCAACCACAACAACACCGGTGTCTTCGCCGGGCTGCCAAACCCGCTCGAAGCCACCCGCTATCATTCGCTCATCGTCGAACGCGGCACCGTGTCCGACGAGCTCGAGATCACCGCCGAAACTAGCGATGGCCTGGTGATGGGCTTACGTCACCGCGAGCACGACATCGAAGGCGTGCAGTTTCACCCCGAGTCGATCCTCACCCAAGCGGGCCACGACCTGTTCTCGAACTTTCTGGCTCGCTGCAGCTAGCTACGCATCGTCGTCTGCGACCGTCGTGGTCGTCGTCGATGTGGTTGTCGTGGTCGTCGTTGTGGTGTCGTCGGTTGGTGCCGTCGTCGTGGTTGTCGACTCTTCCGGCGCCTCGATTCCAACAACGAGGGTCACGGTTTCGCCCTCACGAAGCTCGGTGTTTGCTGGCGGGGTCTGACCGTTTGGCAACACTCGGTTCACTTGAGCTGCGTCGGTGACGGGGCTGGTTTGCACCTCGACGACGAAACCGCTGGCGATGAGTTGCTGGCGGGCAGAGTCGGCAAGCAAACCTTCGACCGGGGGAACGGTGATGCGGGCAACTCCGCTCGATACGTAGATCGTGACGATCTCGCGACCTCGCAGAAGGGAACCGGCCTCAGGCTCGGTGCGCAGCACCAACCCTTCCTCGACGAGCGGATCTGGCTCGTCAACACGCGACGTACGGAAGTCGAGTTCGAACAGTTCGTTGAGGGCCTCGTTGAACTCTTGGCCAGCAAGGTTCGGAACGGTGCGCTCAGACGGGCCGAGCGACACTTCGAGGAACACCACCGAGTTCGGTTCGGCATCGGTGCCGGGCAATGGTTCCTGGCTGATGACAACACCCGGGCTTGCAACGTTGCTATCAACCTCGGTGACGCTTGGAGTAAACCCGAGGCGAGTGAGGCGCTCCTCGGCTTCTTCGCGGGTGAGCTCGATCAGCGGGGGAACTTCGATCTGGCCCTCGGCTTCGCTGACGGTAATGCGGACAATCGAGCCCTTCTCGACGATCGCTCCGGGTACCGGAGATTGCCTGAACACCCGACCTTCGCCGACGTCGTTGTTTGGCTGGAACTCGATCTCGGGAACCAGACCCGCACGGTCGATGAGTGCCATTGCCTGGTCGCGTTCGAAATTGCTGAAGTCCTGAAGCACCACGGTGTCGACGCTGTCATCGACGATTGTGGTTGAGGTGCCCCCGCCGTCGGTATCGCTGTTGCCGCTGAGAACGTTGAGGAAGGTTTGGGCAAGGAACGCTAGGAGTACAAGAAGAATGCACAGGGCCAAGAAGAACAAGATGTTGCGCTTCCAGGTGTCGTCGTTGCGAACCACCATCGGCTGAGCCGAGGCATCCGCGGGAGGTGCATCTTGTGGTGGAGCAGCCACCGCAACTGGTGCAGCCGCGGGTGCCGCAGCACGGGCCGGCTTTGGCGCCGATGGCCCCGAGCCGGTGGGGCCAGGTGTTGCCGGGATGATGACCGTTGGGTCTTCCTCGACCTCTGGCGGTGTTGACCGACCCGTGACCGCACGCACGACCGGTGGCGTAGCGGTTGCTGCAGTCGCAGCTCCAGCTGCGCCGGCAGCTTTGGCTGCCTCGCCTTTGGTCGAGTGTGCGCCAGCGAGGTAACGCTTGAGGTCGGCGGCGAGGTCTCGGACCGACGGGTAACGGTTGTCGGGCTTCTTGGCCAGGCCCTTGAACGTGATTGCCTGCAGCGACTGCGCCACATCGACGCCATGGCTCTTCAGCGAGACCGGAGCTTCTTCGACGTGCTTGCGGGCAATGTCAACAGCCGAATCGCCGGTGAAGGGAGCCTGGCCAGCGATCATCTCGTAGAGCACGACCGACAGCGAATACACATCGCTACGCGGCCCGACCTTGTGGCCTTGGGCTTGTTCGGGAGACAGATACGTTGCCGTGCCCATGACCGTGCCGTTCTCGACGGTCATGTCGGTCTCGTGGCCCTCGTTCAGGGCCTTGGCAATACCGAAGTCAGCAAGCTTGACCTGCCCCTCGTTGGTAATAAGCACGTTGCCGGGTTTGACGTCCATGTGGACCATTCCCTGACGATGAGCAGCGTCGAGCGCCGCGGCGACATCAACCGCGATCGTGGCAGCACGATCGGGGTGGAGGTTGCCCTCCGAGCGCAGGATCTCGGCGAGGCTGCGGCCATCGACGTACTCCATGACGATGAACGGAGCACCCTCGTGTTCACCCTGGTCGAACACGCCAACCACGTTCTGGTGGTTGAGGCTGGCAACGACCTGGGCTTCCTGACGGAGGCGCAGAACGAAGGCGTTGTCCTTGGACAGGGTCTCGTTGAGGATCTTGACAGCGACGGGCCGGTTCAGCAGCTGGTCGCGAGCAAGGAAGACGTCGGCAGAACCGCCGGTTGCAAGCTGTCGGTGCAACTCGTAGCGGCCCGCGAGGACTTCGTAGGGGGCGTCAGACATAACCGCTAAATGTTAGCGAGCGCGACCACAGAACGCAGATCGAGAGTCACTTTCTGCGCGCGGCCTGCCACGCGTTGAGCACGTCGAGGGCCACAGGACCGGCAACCCGACCACCGGTTTGCTCACCGATCGTGTCATCTGCCTCGACCAGAACGGCCACCGCAATGTCGGGGCGGGCAATGTCATCACCGGCAAAAGCGATGATCCAGGCATGGGTTGACTCGATGTTCGTGCCGATCTCGGCGGTACCTGTTTTGGCACCCACAACAAGCTCTGGCACCTGCAAAACCTGGGCCGTGCCGTCGCTCACCACGCCGACCATGGCCTCACGTAACTCCTCGGAGGTTTGCCGGCTCATCGCCCGACGCCACGGGTCGAGGTTGGCCTCGTGCAGAACTGCGCCCTCGGAGTCAATTACCCGGTCGACTACATGCGGACGAGGGACTTCGCCGTCATTGGCAACCGCGGCTGCGACCAGCGCCATCTGTAACGGTGTGGACTTCACATCGAATTGGCCGATTGCTGTCTGGGCCAGGGAGGGCATGTCGTCGGTGAGCTCGACCTCGGGAAGGTCTTCGAATTGGGCAGCGAGGTCGGGGGCGATTTCGACAGTGGTGCCGAGGTCGGCACCGAAGTCGTCGGGCATCTGCGACGCAACAAGATCGGGCAGGCCAACCGGGGGCACATCACCGAAGCCGAAGTCGCGGGCGGTGCCGACGAGCTCATCTGCGCCCAGCAGTTCGACGGCCAACTGCGCGGTGCCGGCGTTGCATGACCGGCGAATGAGATCGCGCAGCGGCCCGCCGCAATTACTGCCACCGAAGTTGCCCAACGGGTTCGACGTGAGCGGCGGTACGTATTCGGTGACGTTGGCGAACACGGGAGTGTCGAGCTCGGCCACCCCCGCGTCGAGGGCGGCGGCGGCAGTGACCACCTTGAACGTCGACCCGGGGAAGTACAGCTCGCGGGTGGTGCGCGGCAGCAACGGGTTATTGGCATCGGCGAGCAGAGCTTGGCGAGCCGCTGCTGCCTCAGCGGTGTCGACCGAGCTGAGCGGGTTTGGGTCGTACGTTGGCCACGACCACATCGCCAGGATCGCTCCCGACTGCGGATCGAGGGCCACGACCGAGCCCCGTCGGTCGCCGAGGGCATCTCGGGCAGCCTCTTGCAGCTCGACCGACAACGTCGTCTCGACATCGGCGGTTGTGGATTCGCCACCCAGCAGTTCGCGCATGCCGTCGGCCAGGGCGTTCTGTTCGCCTCGTAGCTCGTCGTCCCATGTCAACTCGAGGCCGTCGGCCCCTGAGTTAAAGCTGAAGAAACCGGTCGCCTCGGCGAACAGCTCGCCGGTTGGATATTCACGCTGGCGGGCAAAGGCCCCGTCTTCGAGCTCGACACTTCTGGCGAGCACTGTTCCGTCAGCCGCACGGATCTCGCCGCGGGGAGCGCCGAAGTTGGCCACCAATGGCCGGCTGTTCTCGGGGTGGGTGTTGAGCTCTTCGGCGCCGAACACTTGGATGTTGTTGAGCTGGACGAAGAGTACGAGGTAGGCGGCCATGAGCCCAAGGCCAAGGCGGACGATTTGGCGGTTCACGCGTCGGCCAGTTCGGTGTCGGCGCCAGGCTCGGTTGCTGGCGACGCCACCGGCACCATGGCGATGTCGGGGCGACGAGCTCCGTCTTGGCTGATGCGAATGAGCAGCGCCACCAGCACGTAGTTGGCGACAAGCGAAGAGCCGCCGTAGCTAACAAACGGCAGTGTGATGCCGGTGAGCGGCACCACTCGGACAACGCCGCCGATGATGATGAACGCCTGGATGCCAATGAGCGCCGACAGCGCAGTGGCGAGCAGCTTGCCGAAGTCGTCGCGAGTGCCGATGGCGATGCGTAGGCCTGAGGTCACCATGACCACGAACGCCACGAGCACGCCGACCGAGCCGACCAGGCCGAGCTCTTCGCCGATGGCGGCGAAGATGAAGTCGGTTTCGACTTCGGGGATTCGGTAGGGCTCGCCTCGGCCGGGCCCCGTGCCGGTGAGGCCGCCATTGGCCAGGGCGAAGCTGGCCTCGACGGGTTGGAAGCCTTTGCCATTTGCGTCGGCGAATGGGTCGAGCCAGATATCGATTCGATCTTGGACGTGGCTAAAGCGACGGGAGGCGACCCAGCTGCCGATGACGAACAGGCCCATGCCGGTGAGCAGGTAGCTGAAGCGTGAGGTGCCAACCCACAACATGACCACGACGACCAGGAAAATCAGCAACGACGAGCCGAGGTCCTTCTCGGCCACCATCACCAGCAACGACGCACCCCAAGCGAGCGCCACCGGGCCGAGATGGCGAGGCTCGGGCAGGGCCATCCCGAGGAAGCGGTACGAAGACAGCGCCAGCACTTCTCGCTTCTCGACCAGGTAGGCGGCGAAGA